>JBAWAP010000280.1:0-64031 GCA_049589355.1 Anaerolineae bacterium | reverse complement strand
ATGTGCTGGCTTAGAAACAGCAGGCTGTTTCTAAGCCAACTTTTGCTTCAGTTCGGTCATCTGCTCAATGATCTTACTTATCCCTAACGCCTCGGCCGTCTTGAGGGCCTCAGTGCATACCTCCCTTGCCGTTTTGGTGTCTCCCGCATCGTACTCAAAGTTCGCTATGTCGTTTAGCGTGTACGCTATCTCCGCTTTGTCACCAAGTTGCCTGAACATGTCTAGAGATAGATCCAGATACCTTCTAGCCTCGTCGGTATTCTTCGTCGCTGCCTGGATTTTTCCAAGTGCTCTGTAGGCACAACCCTTGTAGGGTTTGGAGTCGATCTCAGCCGCCAATTGGAGCGCTTCTTGGGCATATTCTTGTGCTTGGTGTATATCGCCTTGGCGTAGATTGATTTCGCTGAGGATTCTATACACATCAGACAAACCCTCTTTATCCTCGAAATCAGTGTACATTTTCAACGCCATCTTAAGATGTTCAATTGCCTTGTCATATTCACCTTTGCCTCTGTAAGCCTCTCCTAAGTTGTTATGTGTAATTGCGGCCAGAGGTTTGTTCCCTAGCCTATTGAACAATGTAAGACCCTTATTGTAGTGCCAGATTGCTTCGTCATAGGTGCTCTTGATATCTTGGATAAAGCCTAGTTCGCCGTGGGAGACAGCAATGCGCATTAGATCGCCGATTTCTTCAGAGGTTGTCAGGCTGTCCGTGTAGTACTTGAGTGCCTTATCATATTGACCCTTGAATTTGCACGCGATTCCAAGTTGAATGTAAGATCGCGCCAGCCCAAGCTTGTCTCCAATCCTTTCCCTTGCCTTGAGGGCTTTCCTATAATGCTGAATAGCTTTATCGTAGTCACCCTTTCGCAAATAGACCAGCCCGATAGCATCGTAGCAATCTGAGATCTCCTTTTCATACCCCGTTCCTTTGACTATTTTGAGGCCCTGCCGGGCACTTTCGATCGCTTTTTCGTATTCTCCTTGATGGGCATAAATCCGGCTGAGTCGCCCATAGATTCTTGCCAACTCGACTGACACATTCTCACCCAATATTTGGATTCCTTCATTGTAGTGCTTTAGGGCTTGATCATATTGTCCTTTTCTGTCATAGCCTTCGCCAATCTTTCGTCGGACATCTGCTGCTTTTCGGGGACCCAGCAGACGCGGCTCGATTTCCAGAATGGCCTGGTAGCTTTCTACAGCGTCATCGTATTCACCTGCTATCATACAAGCATCACCCATAGCTATGCAGACTGATGCCCAGGTTTCTGCATCTAGCAGTTCGGAGTCGAGTTTTCCCAGTTGTCCCATTATCGCACTGGATTGACCAGCGTAGATCAGTTGCTCTGAGTTATCAATGATGACTTCGGCCGATTTCTGGTATTCCCTTGCTTCGAAATAGTGGTGTGCTGCCTCAAGATAGTCTTCTTGGCCATGGTAATATCGTCCTGCATTCCTGTGTAATCTTGTTCTAAAGGGCGCATCTGCCCTGAGCCTGTCATAGCAGAACTCTACCAGAAGGGAATGGAGGAATTTCTCCCCGTAGTCAGATTCTTGTACCACATACTTGTGTACAAGAGCGTCCAGGAGATCATCAATGTTCTCCATGTCTTCCTCAATCAATATTTCCCCAATTGCCTCTTTGTCCACGGGGGCTCTGAAGATAGAGATTGCTTTTAGTAGTTTCTGTTCTTCTGCTGACAGGGCTTCGTAAACGTTCCTGATCAGATGCTCTTCCACCCTTTCCCCAAGTGTTCGGTCTATAAACTCGCTGATCTCATCGCTCTTCCATTCTCTATTCTGCATCCAGGTGATGAATAACTCTAGGAGCTTAGGGTTTCCTAGGGTCTGAGCGTAGAGTTTGGCGAAAAGCTCTGGATTCAGATGGATACCATCTCTGTTGAGCAATGCTTTGGCGTCCTCTTCATTGAGACCTGTTAGAGGTTCATAGTCTAGGCCGAGTGCATCGGCGAAGCGAGGTGCCTGGCGGCTCATCACTATGACTTTGGTATTTTGCAGTCGGTCATTGAATATCTCAAACAAGGAATTGATCTTCTCGTCCTCATCAGCTACCTGAAAGTCATCGAAGCACAGCAGGTAAAGGCCCTGTTCTAGGCTGTAGATGAGGAGGTTGAGGGCCTCACTTAGCTGATATCCCTCCTCCTTCAGTTGTTCGATATTGAGATCGAGAAATCTCTGCAGCGTGTCATCCCCGCCTGTCGTTAGGAATCCTCCTAGAGCCCAGATGACCGACTCCAAGTTATCGTTCAAGCTTCTATGGAAGGTATGCCAGAAGACTCTCCTTTGGGGGTGCTGAATCGCTATCTGAGCGCCCAGCATGGTTTTGCCGACACCCGCCGTACCCCCAATGACAAGTATGTTCTGAGAATCAAGCTTCGCTTGGCACTCATCGAGTTCTCTCTTCCTCCCAATGAACTTGCCACTCCTGGGGATGGATTCCAATCGCAAGGGCCTGGAGATGGGTTTGGGTAGCTTCAAGATAACCCCATCTGGCGATCTCATGAAGAGCACAGGGATGCCCCAGTCTCGTCTTTCCGCCCCACAGTCGATGTAGATTCCCCTGCGAGCCTCAGATATGGCGGTATCCACGGGAAAACCCAGGGCCAGGGCACGATAGAACTCCCTGGAGAACTTGATGGCTGTGTCATCATAGATGCTGTATTGCATAGCTACCACGGCAGGCAGCCCTCGGCGCACTAGATTGTGGGCTAGCCCAACCATGGGTTGTGTTGATGACGTGGTCGCACTCTGGCAAGCGTTGAGAACTACGAGCTTGGTGAAGTCGCTGCCAAGGAAGAACTTGCGGAAGGTTCTGTCGTTGATCAAGCGACATCGGCGATCATCGTCCTCAATAACCAGGTACCCTGTATCGTCCCTGAAGGCACCGTGCCCGATAAAGTGGAAAATGTGCGGTTGATACCGACGCAGTTTCTCCCGGATTTCGCTGGCGATGGCATGATCGAGGAATTCCAACTCCACCAGGCCCTCCTCTTGCCATTCCTCCAAGGCCTGACTCAGGACTTGTTTCTCTTTCTCGGCATTCAGCTCCCGCAGACCATATTCAGCCAGGTTGACAGGGTTAGAAATGACCACTAGCACTTTAAGTATAGGATGGATGGTGATAGAGCGGGGAGGCTCAGCCACTTGGATGTACCTAGTGACGGGCGTTTCCGGTGAGACACCCAAGAAGAGATCGTTCAGTTCATCGTAGAGATATTCCCAGGGGATGGCGCTAAGTTCGGGCGGTTCAATTCTGAGCCTGATACGCAGACCTTTTCCTTGAGCTCTAGCGTGTCCCAGACTAGCTCTGTAGATGCTCTCTATCTCGTCACTAAATAGGTGCTGGAAGAGCGTACGGCCAAGGTTAACGAAGAGTTCCTCATCGGTCTCCTCGGCCTTGATCCTTGCCAGAGCACGCTGAATGTCGTCGTAGGTGGAGTTGAAGGCGAGGGTCCCCTTCGCCTCACCTGCGCTCGCCGATATCACTCGCGTGGAATACTGGTCGGCGCCGTCCTTCGTTACTAGCAGTTCGAAGTCATCGTATCTCATCTCAGCAAAACCTCAAGTAGGAAGTGATGGGTTAACGAGTCAACGTTGCAACGAGGAACGGGGCATACTTGTCACTCGTCACTTGTTGCTCGTTACTCATCCTAAACGCAATGGCACGGCCATGTTTTGCAGCCATTCTCTAAATTTCTCAGGAGTGCAAGCAAACCGGCACAATCTCATTGAGGTCGTACAAATCAACATAATTATACCATAAAATAGCTAAAATGACAAGAGCCAATTTTACAGAGAATCGAGCAAACTCTGGTCTCTGCTAGTCTGCTCATGTACTACAGTATGTAGTGGCTCAATCGTCATTTAAGCTACTATATGTAGTATAGTATGCGCCACAAAGCAGTTCAAAATGGCTCAGAAGCTCAGCTTAGCGGGAAGTAGAGAGCGAATTGGTTTGACATTATGGCTAACTTGGGCTAAAATGACGGTATTAGCGTAATTGAAGTTTGCAGGGGGGAATTGGCTATGTCTATGACCGGCACGGAGATCAGGCAATGCTTTTTGGATTTTTTCGCCAGCAAGGGGCACGCTATAGTGCCCAGCGCCTCGCTGGTGCCCGGCGATGATCCTACGCTGCTGTTCACAAACGCTGGAATGAATCAATTTAAGAATATCTTCCTGGGCTTAGAGAAGCGAGAGTACAGGCGGGCGGCAGACAGTCAGAAATGCTTGCGGGTTTCCGGTAAACATAATGACCTGGAGGATGTAGGATACGATACTTATCACCACACCTTCTTTGAGATGCTTGGCAATTGGTCCTTCGGTGATTATTACAAGAAGGAGGCCATCGCCTGGGCTTGGGAGCTGCTCACCGAGGTGTGGGGGTTGCCCAAGGACCGGCTCTGGGCCACGGTGTTCAAGGACGAAAAAGGCGAGTTGGAAACCGATGAGGAGGCGGCTCGCTATTGGGCCCAGGTGACAGACATAATCCCTGAGCACATCCTCTACTTCGGACGCAAGGATAATTTCTGGGAAATGGGTGATACCGGCCCCTGCGGGCCCTGCAGTGAAATCCACCTCGACAGGGGAGAGGAGGCATGTGATTGCCGAGATGATCCCAATCACGTTTGCGGTGTGAACGGCGACTGTAGGCGCTTTTTTGAGCTGTGGAACCTGGTCTTCATCCAGTACAACAAGGATAATAGGGGGACCCTGTACGAACTGCCTGCCAAGCACGTTGATACGGGCATGGGCTTTGAGCGACTGGTGTCCGTTTTGCAGGGCGTCGTTTCCAATTACGACACTGATTTGTTTGCTCCCGTCATGGCTCGTATTCAGGAAATGCTTGGTCACAGTGACGCTGAGCGCGAGGCGGACATCGTTGGCTATCGGGTCATCGCGGACCATGGGCGGGCAGTGACCTTTTTGGTGGGCGATGGGGTGCTGCCAGGCAACGAGGGGCGCAACTACGTGCTACGGATGATCCTGCGTCGCGCTGCCCGTTTCGGCCGGAAGATCGGTTTCACAGGCCCGTTCTTGGGCGAGATCGCCAAGGTGGTTATCGAAACTATGGGACCCTACTTCACCGAGCTAGAGGCCAGGCGGGAGTTCATCCTGCAGACTATCACCCAGGAGGAAGAACGCTTTCAGCGCACGCTGGATGTGGGGCTTACTTTGCTAGATGAGCTGGTTGCTGAGCTGAGCCAGCAGGGGGAGGCCGTGATTCCGGGTGACCAGGCTTTTAGGCTCTACGATACCTATGGCTTCCCGTTGGACTTGACGAGGGATGTAGCCAAAGAGCGCGGACTCACCGTGGACGAAGCGGGCTTCGCGGCGGCACTAGAGAAACAGCGGGAACTGGCTCGGGCAGCTCAGCAATTTGCCTTTGAAGAGGGAAAGGAGCTAGAAGTCTACAGCGATCTTCTGGATGAATTGAAGCGGGCAGGAAGGCTGCCTGAGGCTGGGGTGGAGCATGTCTACGGGGAGAGGACAGGGGCCAAGGCGAAGGTAGCGGCCATAGTACGGGCTGGGCAGGTAGTTGCCTCGGCGCGGGAGGGCGATGAAGTCGAGTTGGTGTTGACTGCGACTCCCTTCTACGTGGAGAGTGGCGGTCAGGTTAGTGATACCGGCCGGATCGTTCAGGATGGGGAAGGAGAGCCTGGGTGGGAGGTTGCAGTCAGCGATGTCCGACAGCCGCTCCCAGGACTCATCGTCCACATCGGGGAGGTGCGGTTGGGCACGCCCCAGGTGGGCGACAGCGCCCAGGCCGTGGTGGACTCCGAACGGCGCATGGACATTGCCCGCAACCACACTGCCACCCACCTCTTGCACAATGCTCTGCGCTGTGTCCTGGGCGAGCACGTCCAGCAGGCTGGCTCCCTGGTGGGTCCAGGTGGCCTGCGCTTTGACTTCACCCATTCGGCCATGCTCACCCAGGACGAACTGAGCGAAGTCGAGCGGTTGGTCAACGAGGCTATCCTGGCCAACTACCCCGTGGAGGTAATCCATAGTGGCTACAAGGAGGCCATCGCCGAAGGGGCCATCGCTCTGTTTGGCGAGAAGTACAGTGAGCGGGTGCGGGTGCTCAAAATCGGTGATCCCAGTGAGCCTTTCAGCCAGGAGCTCTGCGGTGGCACCCATGTTAAGCGGACCAGCGAGATTGGGTCCTTCCATATTGCATCAGAATCGAGTATCGGAGCGGGCCTTCGTCGAATCGAAGCGTTTACGGGCCGGGCTGCCCAAAAGTTGGTACAGGAACGGATGAGGGTCTTGGAATCCAGCGCGGCATTCCTTAGCTGTTCTCCCGATGAGGTTGATCGAAAGCTGTTGGCGCTTCTGGATGAACTTCAGGAACGGAGCAAGGAGGTTGCCAGCCTACGTCGGGAGATCGCCCACCGGGATTTTGAGGGACTGCTCTCTCGGGTGCAGGATGTGGGTGGTGTAAAGGTCTTAGCTGCTCAGGTTGAAGTGGCCGACATGGATACCTTGCGGGAGATGAGTGACTGGTTCCGCAACCGTATGGGGTCTGGAGTTATTGTCTTGGGGGCGGTGATGGCTTCTAAGCCCAGTTTTGTGGCTGCTATCACCTCCGATTTGGTGGAGCGGGGCCTCCATGCCGGTCAGCTCGTAAAGCAGGTTGCTCAGGTAGTTGGTGGCAGTGGGGGAGGCAAGCCCACTTTGGCCCAGGCTGGCGGCCGGGACACGGGTCGCATCGGGGAGGCCCTGCGCCTGGTGCCCGATCTGGTTGCGGAGGGTCTCAGTTGATGACACAGGTTATTCACCTGGAAGTTGACGACGATATCACTACCCTGCGCGCCCGTCTAGAAAAGGCCGAGGCCCCACGGGTGCTTCTGGTCGTGCCGCCAGGATGTCAAGCCTTCGACAGCTTGCTCGATTTGAAGCTGCTTCAACGTTACGCGGAGTCTCTGGCCTTGGAGGTAGCTCTTGTCACCAAGGCCAGCAAGACACGGGTTCTGGCTCGTCAGTTGGGCTTCTCGGTCTTCATTTCGGCGACGCGGGGCCAGAAAGCCAAGTGGCGCAGACCGAAGGCAATTCCGAGGGAGGGGAGGCGCTTGAGCTGGGGGGAGCGCATATTTGCTGCTTTTGTCTTTGTCGTAGCCCTCTCGGCTCTATTGGCGAGTGCTCTTTTGATCGTGCCTAGCGCTGAGGTCATTCTGGTCCCGGCTGGTGAGGCGGTTAATGCAACACTGCAGGTTCAAGCCGACCCTGAGTTGGAAAGGATCAACTATGAGACAGGCCAGATCCCAGCCCGGGTGGTAAAAGCTCAGATCGAGGGAACCGCTCAGATTCCTACTACTGGAACAAAAGATGCCCCTGATGAGCCGGCTGGAGGGAAAGTCCTTTTCGTGAACAAGATAAACCAGCCAGTTACCGTTCCCAAAGGGACTGTGGTCGCTACCTCAACCGGATCTACTATCAGGTTTACTACCGTTGAGGACGTTACTTTGCCAGAGACAGTAGGGGGCACAGTTGAGGGGGAGGTGGTCGCTATTGATCCGGGCCCCAGCGGCAACGTCGGGGCCAACTTGATTAATAGTGTTGAGGGGCCTCTCTCCCTGCAAGTTAAGGTCACCAATCCCGAGCAAATGCGGGGAGGCAGCGTCAAGCAGGTGGGGATGGTCACTACTGCCGATCAGGAGCGTCTCAAAGCCGTACTCTTGCAGCAATTACAGCAGGGAGTCCAGACTCGGCTGAGCGAGCAGCTCGGGGAAGGGGAGTTTTTGTCCTCCGAGTCCGTGGCTGTGGATCATATTGTGACTGAAATGTATGACAAGTTCGTCGAGGAGCAGGCCGACATTCTCACCCTGGAGATGGAAGTGATGTTTGGCGGGATAGCCATTGAGGAGGAGGATGCTAATGCCCTGATCGAGGCAGCCCTCAAAGCTGAGATGCGAGATGGTTTCGCATTGGCGAGCCAAGGCTTGGAATATCAGAGAGGCGAGATCACCAGCATTGAGGATGGGAAAGTATCCTTCGTTGTAAGAGGATCTGGCTCAACAGTGGCCCAGATTGATGTGAGTGCCGTCAAAGAGTCCATCCGGGGCCGACCTTTGGACTGGGCCGAGGACTATCTGAGTCAGAACTTGCGCCTGGAGGAAGCCCCTATCATTGAGGTCACACCCACTTGGCCAGGACGGATGCCGTGGCTTGGCTTCCGTATCAGTGTCTTGGTCCAGGAGGAATGATGCGTGTTTTGGCCTTGGATGTTGGGGAGAAGCGCATTGGCGTGGCCATCAGCGATTTGAGTCAGACTCTTGCTCGTAGCTTAAAAGTTATCCAGGGGGGCTCTCGTCAGGAAGGTTTTGCTATCGTGGCTCGATTGATAGAGGAGTACGAGGTAGAGAAGGTTGTAGTTGGCTACCCTAGGAGTCTGGACGGGATGGCTGGGGCGCAGGCCGAGAGGGTAGAGCGCTATGCCGCAGATTTGGCTAAGGCTCTTACTGTACCGGTGCTATTATGGGATGAGCGCTTTTCCACGGTCAGTGCTGAAAGGCTGATGAAGGAAGCGGGCCTGAGAGGCGAGAAGAAACAGGAGAGAGTTGACGCCGTAGCTGCGGCGGTGATCCTGCAAGATTACCTGGATTCACACTATAGTAATCAATAGAGAGGGAAGCCTGTTATGAAAAAGAGGACCTCGATGCTGGTTCTTGGCCTCACGATGCTCATGCTGGTAGGGGTGGGGTGTTGTGGTCTGAGCCAGGGAGGGGGCACGGCTGCTGAGGCGCTGGACGACTTCCTCTTGAGGGTCTACCTGGCCTTTCACCAGGGCGATATCTCCAAACCAGCCAGCGATGATCCCACTTCGATTGTCTTTGTCGTAGAGCCGGGCGAGACGGCGGGTGACATTGCTCTGCGGCTGAAGCAGTTGGGCTTAATCAATGACGCTGAGCTCTTCCGCCAGTTAGCTCGTTACCATAAAGCCGATAGCAAGCTGGAGGCTGGCAGGTATGAGCTGCGACCAGACATGACTATGGAGGAGATCATTGAGTCTCTGCAGCACGGGCGCCTCGAGGAGATCGCGGTGACTGTCCCCGAGGGCTGGCGAGCCGAGCAGATCGCCGAGATGTTGACAGAAGAAATGGGCATGGACAGCCAGGAGTTTTTGGCTCTTGTGCAAGGCGGGGATTTCGATTACGGGTTCCTACAGGGGCGGCCACCGGGGGCTACTGTGGAGGGCTTTCTCTTTCCTGATACCTATTACCTTCCAGTCCAACCCACAGCTTTCGACATAATTGAGCGCATGTTGGCCAATTTCGATCAACGCTTCACATCCGAGTTGCGTCAGGTAGCCTTGGAGCGAGAGATGACTATCCATCAAGTGGTGACTCTGGCCTCCATCGTGGAGCGAGAAGCGGTGGTGGCAGAGGAGCGCCCTGTTATAGCTGGCGTCTTCTTGAATCGGCTGACGGCGGGCATGACCTTGGACGCTTGCCCCACGGTGCAGTACGCTTTGGGCTATCAGGAGGATACGGGCCAATGGTGGAAAACGCCGTTGGCGCTGGAAGAGGTCGCCCGCGTTAACTCTCCCTACAATACTTACCTCCACCGAGGGCTGCCCCCTGGGCCTATTTGCAATCCAGGGCTGGCTTCGATTCGGGCTGTCCTGGAGCCTGTGGAGAGCGATTATCTGTACTTCATGGCTAAGGGCGATGGTTCTCATGCCTTCGCTAGAACCTTCGAGGAACACCTTCAAAACCAGCAGAAGTATCAACGGTAGGTCCGAAATCCAAAGGTGATGGGGCGTATGAGCAAAGGGAAGTGCACGCAGGCGTTGTCGCTTGGCGTGCTTTTCATTTTGGGGTGGCTGATTTGTAGTTGCGCCGGGCTTGGCAGCACCAAACCTGTGGTCAAGATCGGCCTGGTGGCCCCTTTCGAGGGCCTCTATCGGCACCTGGGCTACGATGTGCTCTACGCGGTGAAGCTGGCGGTTCGAGAGCGCAACGCAGCCGGCGGCGTAAGTGGCCATAAGGTTGAGTTGGTGGCCCTGGACGACGGCAACGATCCGGCCCAGGCGCCATTGCAGGCCAAGAAGATGATCGTTGACCCTGACGTCATGGGCGTCATCGGCCATTTCTCCGACGAGGCAGCTCTGGCTGCCCTGGACGAATATCATCGGGTTGGCCTGGCGCTGATTACTCAAGTTGCAGCGGACGCCGTGACGGAGCGGGGCTACCCTGAGGTCTTTCGCCTCTATGCTCGCAACGAGCTTCTGGGAATGGAGGCTGCTCGCCATGTTGTGAAGGAGTTGGGAATGCGCCGCCTCGCTGTCCTGCGCGGCCGCGATGACCTGGCCGATGCCTTTGCTCTGATGGCTGAGCAGTTGGGAGCTACGATCATGCTAGACACTGACGTGGATTTCACGTTTCACGTTTCGCGTTTCACGTCTGCTGAGCTGGTCTTCTTTAGCGGGGGAGCGGTTGAGGGAGCGGAGTTGATAACCCAGGCGCGAGAGGCTGGTATTGAGGCGATATTCATGGGAGGTAGTGGGTTGGACAGCCCCTACGTGGCACAGATCGGAGGGGAGGCTGTTAGAGGAACCCTCTATATTACTGCTGCGCCGAGAATTGAAGAGCTGGTCAATTCTGGGGATTTTGTGACTGACTACCAGGCCTTAGCTGGGCGCTTGCCTGGCCCCCAGGCGATTATGGCCTACGATGCCACTCGCGTTCTCCTGGAGGCTTTAGCTAGGGCCATCGGGTGCCAGGGAAGACCTACTAGGGATGGTGTTGTCGCTGAGTTGAGCGCTCTCCAAGACTATCCAGGCCTGATCGGTGCCATCACTTTTAATGACAAAGGCGACTTGGTGGAGCCAGAGACGTACGTTTACCGCATTGAACTTTGAATTTTGGATTTTGAGCTTTGACTTTCGTCGCTTATGATCTCGTGTATGAGGAGTGGACGCTCGACAGGTTCATCGCTCCAGGAGTAAGCGTCTAGGAGTCTTCGTTTGGCCTCGGTTAGCTTTTGTTCATCGTTGGCGTGGATAGTTAGCAGCGGCTCGCCCTTTTTGACATAATCGCCGATCTTGTTAGCGAGAACTACGCCCACGGCGTGGTCAATTCGATCTCCCTTGCGGGTTCGACCACCGCCGATAAGGACCGTCGCCAGGCCAACTTCCATGGCATTGAGCCCAACTATGTAGCCGGAGCGGGGGGATGACAGATGCTCAATAAATGTGGCCTGTGGTAGTAGGGTGGGGTCGGTAATGAAAGCCTCGTCGCCTCCCTGGCCTGCTATCCAATCGTGGAATTTACGCCAAGCATGGCCGCTGTCCAGTTCGTGCAGCAGCAGCTTGCGGGCCTCCTGGGTGCCTCGCACTCGCTCGGCCAAGATTAGCATCTGGCTGGCGATGACCAGGCAGTGTTCGAGAAAATCGGCGGGACCATGGCCGTGTAAGGTGTCTATGGCCTCCTTAAGCTCCAGGGCGTTGCCCACAGCCCGACCGAGGGGTTGGTCCATATCGGATATGACGGCCGTCACACGGCGGCCCAGCGCCTGGCCGATGTTTACCATCGTGTGAGCCAGCGCCATCGCTTCTTTCCTGGTGTGTATGAAAGCTCCGAGGCCCACTTTGACGTCTAGGACGATGGCGTTAGCACCGCTGGCTATCTTTTTGCTCATAATGGAGCTAGCGATGAGGGAGATGTTGCTTACTGTGGCCGTCACATCGCGCAGGGCGTAAAACTTGCCATCGGCCGGGACCATGTCGGCCGTTTGCCCGACGACGACGATACCACAATCGCGTAGCGTGGCTATGAATTCGTCGGCAGAGAGGTCAGCTTTGAAGCCAGGAATGGACTCCAACTTATCCAGCGTCCCGCCAGTAAAGCCTAGGCCACGCCCCGATATCTTTCCTACTGGTAATCCGGTGGCTGCTACCAGAGGGGCGACTACCAAAGTGGTCTTGTCGCCCACACCGCCGCTGGAATGTTTATCTACCACGAGGGGTGCTATTGGTGAGAGATCCAACATCCGACCTGAGTGAGCTATGGACATAGTAAGGTGTGCGGTTTCCTGCACGTCCATACCTTTTAGATAAATGGCCATCAGCAGAGATGCTGCCTGGTAATCGGGTATCTCTCCACGAGAGAAACCCTGGACGAAGAAGTCAATCTCTTCGGCGGTAAGGTGATGGCCGTCTCTTTTTTTGGCGATGATGTCAATAGCGCGCATCTAGGGATCTCCTTGATCTGGCATCGGCGATGATAGTTGGTTGAAAAACATCCAATATTATAGCACACCTGCGTATTTATGAGAAACTTGTCAAAGCTTGTCAATTCTGGCGAAAGCATTTATAATGAAAGGCAATAGCTGACAAAGGGTGGCGACATGAAAGCGGATATGATCTTGGTAAATGGCACCGTGGTTACTATGAATGAGGGCATGGAGGTTTTTCCTCAGGGGGTAGTGGCCATAAGGGATGGCAAGATAGTCGCTGTAGGGCCAGTGGCCGATTTAGCTGGAAGGTACGAGACTGAGCAGATGTTAGATTGCGCTGGGCAGGTGGTTATGCCTGGCTTGATCAACGCTCACACTCACGCGCCCATGAGCCTGCTCAGGGGTCTGGCGGACGATTTGCGCCTCGATGTCTGGCTTTATGGCTATATGCTGCCAGTGGAGAGGGAATTCGTCAACGAGGAGTCCTGTTATTACGGTACCTTGTTGTCTTGTGCAGAGATGATCCGTTCAGGCGTGACTTGCTTTGCCGATATGTATTATTTCGAGGACGAGGTGGCTAGGGCGGCACAGGAAGCGGGCATGCGGGCGGTCTGTGCTGAAACGGTCATGAAGTTGCCCACCCCTGATGCGGCTAGTTACGACGAGAGCTTGGAATACTGTCGGCGATTCGTTGCCGGGTGGAAGGGACATGACCTGATCGTGCCTGCTGTCGGTCCGCACTCACCGTATACATGCACACCGGAGATCTTGAGGGAGACGGCGCGACTAGCCCAGGAATACGATGTACCTCTACTCATCCATATCTCGGAGACGGAGGGGGACGTGGAGGGCACACAACAGCTCTACGGCTGCGCGCCGGTATTTTGTCTTGACAGCTTCGGTATCTTGGATAGCAAGGCTTTGGCTATTCATGGTGTGTACCTGACTGAGGAAGAGATGAAGCTATTGGGACAGAGAGGCATCAGCGTAGCTCATGCCCCGACGAGCAATTTGAAGCTTGCAAGTGGTGTGGCGAAGGTGGCTCGCATGTTGGATCTCGGCGTGAACGTAGGTATTGGCACTGATGGCGCTGCTAGCAATAATGACCAAGATATGTTCGAGGAGACGCGCTTGGCTGCCCTCTTAGCTAAGGGCCTGGCGCGTGACCCTAAGGCTGTCCCAGCGCGAATTGCTTTGAACATGGCTACCATCGGGGGAGCGCGGGCCCTGTACCTGGATCATATCACAGGTTCGATTGAGGTGGGCAAACAGGCAGATTTGGCTGTCGTAGATCTGAATGTCCTTCACGTCACGCCGAAATTTAATCTATCGGCCGACAATATCTATTCTCAATTGGTTTATGCTGGTAAGAGCGCTGATGTGCGTCATGTCCTGGTGAATGGGCGGTTATTGATGAAGGATAGAGAGCTTGTTACTATGGACGTAGAGATGATCATGGCCGAGGTCCAACGCATTGCTGATAGGGTAAACGTTTTCATGATGCGAAGGGAGGAGAGCCTTCTGGACAAACTAGTGGCTATTGGTGGTTTGGAGTGGAAGGAAACGTTTGAAGTGCAAGTCAAAGGACGTGTGGAAAGCGAAGCCGCCGTCAGGGAAGGGCTGGCTCATCCAGATATTACTGCGGTGTGGAGGCCCTCGGTTCGGGATCAATATGATACCTATTTGCTTTTCGCCGACAAGAGCCAGGGGTACATCCGCCATCGTGAGGATAACGTGGTAAGGGAAGAGGAGGAGATGCCTGAGTCCATACACACTCTGACCTTAGTTGAGTCAGGTAGTGAGCGAGAATTTGACAATTCAGTCCTTCTCTCCCGCTCGCGTTTCACTTCCCAAGCCGATCGGACTTTGCGCTTCTATTGTGAGTATTTTGAGCCGGACACTGTGAAGGAAATTCATAAGCATCGGCAACGCTGGCACATCAGGTACAAGGGGGTGCATTTTGCTGTTAATCTTGATAGGTTAACTAAGCCAGCTTACGAAGGAATCTTTTTAGAGATCAAGAGCCGTACCTGGTCCAAAAGAGATGCTGAGCAGAAAGCATTGCTGATAGGGGAGTTATTGGGTGTATTTGGCGTTGATCGCGGTAGCCTTCTGAAGCGGGACTATGTGGGCGCTTAGTTGAAGCAGCGTGGTTCGCGTAGTCAAGGTCTTTACGAAATTCACTTCGCTGAAAGTTCTGAAAGGGGTAAATTATACTATGCGAAACGAGCGGTTGGTCGGCAGGATAGTAGTAAGGGAAGAAGGGGGGAAAATAGAATGTCTGTAGGGGTAGGGGATCCCTACAGACATTCTATTTCGTGGAGTATTTGGTGGAGATGGCGGGAATCGAACCCGCGTCCAGAGAGCTCGACCTGGGATGTACTACAAGCTTAGTCAGTCTTTTGCTTTTCGCTCAAGTCAGCCCCGACCGACAGGGTCTGGCTCAAACTAGGCGATTCAAGCTTGTTAGCTTGGCTTTGGTGCTCCTTATCGCCATCCAGAGCATCGCACCCTGATTTTCTGTGACATCTGATCCAGGTCTATCGGGGAAGACCTGGACAGACGTGGCCACTCTTAGGCAGCCAGAGCGAGTTGAGGTTCGCCAGTTATTTTTAGTTGCCCTTGTTTCGCGAGGGTAGGGCACCTCGGCTTGCAATCCCTGGCCAGCCTTCCCTGTCGAAACCTTTCATCCCCAAATTACAATTAGATTATAGCACACTTCTGGATTCTCGGCAACTGGGACTCCCAAGACCTCAGCCTGTATTGTCATAATCTCTTACTCCGTCTAACTAGCCCACGCTCCATCTCCCGCTGGGCATCGCGCTCACGGATGGCTTGGCGCTTGTCGTAGAGCTTCTTGCCCCGGGCCAAGGCGATCTCTACCTTGGCCCATTTGTTGTCTTTAAGGTAAAGACGTAGAGGAACGAGAGTGTAGCCCTTCTCTTGCACTTTGCCCTCTAGCCAGTTGATCTCGCGGCGACGCATCAGCAGCTTGCGGGGGCGCTTGGGCTCATGGCTGCTGTGCCCGGCCTGTTCGTAGGGAGCGATGTGGGTATCTATTAGCCAAAGCTCGCCGTTTTTCACCTGGACATAACTATCTCGCAAATTGACACGACCAACTCGCGCTGACTTGATCTCCGTGCCGGTGAGAACAATCCCAGCCTCATAGGTCTCGTCGATAAAGTAATCGTGGCGTGCCTTGCGGTTGGTAGCAACTAATTTCTGTTTACCCTTCACTTGTTAATCCTCGCAAATACTCAACCGCGCGTTGCAATTGTGGATCACGGCCAGCCTCAATGTCCTCCTCGGTCATGTCCACCTGGATGTCGGGAACAAGACCCTTATCGTGAATGGCACGTCCGCTGGGCGTAAGCCAATATGCATAGGTAACCCGCAACTCGGAGTTATCACTAAGCTGATGGGAGAGCTGGACTGATCCCTTGCCAAAGGTCTCCTCACCAATCAGTAGACCCCGGCTAGTGTCTTGAATGGCGCCAGCCACAATCTCCGAGGCGCTGGCAGTACCACCATTAACCAACACTGCTAAAGGTATATTGGTAGCGAGCCCGCCCCCTTGGACAGGATAATCCCTACTTTGGCCATCCTTGAATGTCTCCACGAGGATAGATCCCTCGCTAACGAATTGACTGCCCACCTCTACGGCCACATCCAAGAAGCCCCCTGGATTGTTGCGCAGATCGAGGACCAGGGCCCTCGGTTCTTCAGCCAGCAGAGACCGCAAGCCCGCTTTGAGCTCACTCGTAGCCTGACTATTGAACTCGGAAAGCTTGAGATAGGCGATGTCACCATCCAGCATCCTCGATTCCACGACGGGAACCTCGATTCTCTGCCGGACTACTTCGACAACGAAGGGATCTTCGAGGCCCTGCCGTTTTATCGTCAGGCGAGCTACGCTGCCTGCCGGTCCTCGGATTAGACCCACGGCTTCGAAGATACTCATTTTTTCAATGATCGTATCATCTACAGCAAGGACTATGTCACCGGGCTTAAGGCCAGCCCGTGCTGCTGGCTTGCCATCGAAGGTCTGGACGATCACCAGCTTGCCCTCGTCATTCATGTCAATCACAGCGCCGATGCCATCGAACGCGCCTGACATATCCTCTCTGATGATGGAAGCTATCTTGGGATCTAGGAAAGCGGTGTATTTATCATCGAGGCCATCTATCACTCCACGGATAGCGCTATAGGCCATCTCCTGGGCATCCGGCAAGTCACCGTAGAAATCGCGCTCCAGAATATCCCAGGCCTCCCAAAAGATGCGAAAGGCTTCTTCCTCGCTGCTATCAGGCCCCACAGCTACAGCAGTAAGGGTGGGTGGTAGGGAAGCCCTTGCTACAAAGCCCGCTAGAAAAGCCACACTGGTAATCAAAGCCACCAGCAAAGCCACAACAGTCAATCTGAGACAACCGTGCAACAGCTTCGACATGTAAACTCACTCCCCCTCTGTTTGATTTGACATAACTATATACTGGGGAATTGCAAGGGACAGGCTCTCCCACAAGCAATTAGCCCAAACTTAAGATTATTCTAGCACATATCATGGGTGTAGGCAAGTTCAACAATTGGGAAACATGAATAGGACACCCAAGGAGCCACCATTAGCGGAGATCCATTTAGGACTCAGCACCAATTAGAAAAAGGAAGATCATTGAGGTCCAATTCCAAGGGCTTTTAGAGAGCCTTTCAGGGGAGTATCTCAGCAAACGTCCAGATGCGTTGAATTATCAATCAAGATTGAGCCTCTGATGCGCCGTTTATGTACATAACATATATAGTCTGAACTTCAGATGACCTCATAAAGTCAGGTAGGCATCAGATCAAGCAATGCCGGAAAGCCTTCAGAAACCGAGCTGGCAGGCGGCCCTCCAAAATGGTTCCTTCGGGATCGTACTCCTCTCGTTCCACCAAGCCCTGCCGATGGAAAAGCGAGACCAGCTCGCCTTCCCGGTAAGGGATGCAAGCCTTGATACGCACCAAGCTCCCATTGAGAACAGCTTCACTGTGAGCCAACAGCTCGTCCAAACCAATTCTTTCTTTGGCCGAAATAGCTAAGCTGTTGGGAAACTCCCGCATCATGCGTTGAACCCCATCTGGGCTGTCTAACTGGTCAACTTTGTTGAGGGCTACCACTACAGGCACATCTGTAGCGCCTAAGTCCTTCAGTGTGTCCTCCACTACCCGACTTTGCAGCAACACGCTGGGATGTGTTATGTCAATTACATGCAGGAGAAGGGCTGCATCATTAATCTCCTCCAAGGTAGCGCGAAAGGCAGCTATCAGTTGAGTGGGCAGCTTTTGGATGAAGCCCACAGTGTCGGTGAAAAGGGCCACCTGTCCCTGTGGCAGCAGCACCCGCCTTGTTATAGGATCCAGGGTGGCAAAAAGCTTATCCTCTACCAACACCTCAGCTCCAGAAATTGCGTTAAGCAAAGTTGATTTACCCGCATTCGTATAACCCACAATCGCTATCACGGGTATGGCTGCTTGATGGCGCCGTCGGCGATAAAGGCGCCGGTGAACACGCACCTGCTCCAGCTCTTGTTTGAGCTGCGAGATGCGCTCTCTAATGCGGCGACGGTCAATCTCAAGCTGCCTTTCGCCCGGACCCCGCAGACCCACCCCCCCTGCACCACCCCGAGCTACTCCACCCCCTGCCTGACGGGCCAAGTGTGTCCACATGCGCGTCAGCCGCGGCAGGCGGTACTCATATTGAGCAAGTTCTACCTGTAGCTGGCCCTCCTTGGTATGCGCATGCTGGGCAAAGATGTCCAGGATCAAAGACGTGCGATCCAAGACTTTCACACCCCAGGCTTCCTCCAACTCGCGTTGCTGGCGTGGCGCCAGCTCGTCATCGAAGATGACTAGATCACAGTCTAGCTCCTCTTTGAGCGTCCCAATTTCCTCTACTTTGCCTTTACCAATATAGGTAGCCGGGTTGATGGCATCCAGTTTCTGGAAGGTCTGGCCGCCCACCTCCACGCCGGCCGTACGGGCCAACTGAGCCAACTCCGCCAGCGAGTCCTCAACCGACCAGCCGTCACGCTCGTTTTTTAGCTTCGCCCCCACGAGGAGCCCTCGCTCGAGACCCGAGTTAGTAAATACTGCTTCCTTAGCGATAGCTATCCCTCCTTAATCTAATAACGATCTTATGACTTGAATTGTTACCTTCGTCAGACTATCCACCGTGAGATCTGCCTGGGCCATATCCATTCTTCCGACTCCAATGCACCTCATGCCCGCTGCTTTGGCCGCCTGGATGCCAGCCGCCGCGTCCTCAAAGACCAAGCACCTCCTCGGCTCTACATTGCATCGCTGAGCTGCAAGCAGGAAGGTTTTGGGATCAGGCTTGCCTCTATCCACGTCTTCCCCGGTAACCACAGCATCTAGCTGTTCCCTAATACTCAACACATCTAGTATCAACCCTACATTCTGTCGAGGCGCCGAGGTACCAACAGCTATCTTGAAACCATTATCCCTGAGTGCTGTAAGCAAACGCATGAAGCCCGGCGTAGCCTCCACCCCTCCCCGTAGTAAAGCACGATAGTATTCCTCCTTCCTGCGCCCCAACTCCTCTACCTGGACTTCTGAGACCCTGTCTCCCAGCATATGCTGCAATACCTCCTGATTGCGCCAGCCAAAGGTGGCTCGAAATTCCTCTTCACTGAGCTCCCGCCCCATCTCAGCGAAAACCTGCCTCCAGGCAGCGAAATGCTGTAGTGCAGTATATACCATTACCCCATCCATATCAAAAATCACTGCCCCATTCGCTTCTCTAGCCATACTCCCCTACCGATGACCCTCCCACCCCTTTCCCTGTCTGGCCCGGTCAGATGCATAAGTTTCTCTTCCCATGCTCCTCAACTTCGCGTAGTTTAGCTCTGTATCAGACCATAAACGTTTTTGGAAATCCAGGATGTCTGGCTACGCGAAGGAGGCAGCGAGCCATACTCCTTTAATACTACCACGAACTTTAGCAAACGTCAAGGCTGACCTTGTGAAAAATCTACATTAGTGGTATAATGTATCGCGCTATCTGGCTAGTTAAGGAGGAACAAGACGTGAACTACTTCAAAACCACGGCTCAATGCCCAGAATGTAATCTCACTTTCGACTATGCCGTAACTCAGGAAGAAATGGACGACAGCACAGCCAGGGACATCCCCTGCCCTATCTGCGGTGAACCGGCTAGCTTCGATAAATACAACCCTTGTAGCGAGGAAACATACGAGGAAATCATCGAAGCCTACGAAGAGAAAACGGAGGAAACCTACGACCTCGATTATCTCGACGAAGAAGACCTTGAGGAAGAATGGGATTAAGATGACTATGCCTGACAACACAGAAAGGTTAGCGACGACAGAGCAACACAATCAGGCTGAGGATGCTCATGAAAAGCAGCCAACTAGCATCAAAGATCTAAAGCCGCGTATGAGGCTGAGAGGCAAGGTAACCAAGGTAGGGCTCTCGGGGGCTTTCGTGGACATCGGCTTGAGCCAAGATGGGTGGGTCCACATCTCCCAACTGAGCCAGGATCCAATCAACAAGGTCACAGAGGTCGTAAAGGAAGGCAGTGAGGTAACAGTCTGGGTAAGGAAAGTGGATCGCAGGAGGGGACGCATCAGCCTAACCATGATAGAACCACCCAAGAGAACCCTCCATGACTTGAAGCCAGGCATGATTATCGAAGGCAAAGTGACGCGCCTGGCTCCGTTCGGCGCCTTCGTAGATATTGGTATTGGCCGCGACGGATTAGTACACGTTAGTGAGTTGGCCCCGGGCTACGTTGAGGATCCATCTGAAATAGTATCAGTGGGCGAAGAGGTGGAAGTAAAAGTGCTAAACGTCAACCGCGGAAAGCGCCAGATCGAGTTGAGTATGAAAGAAATCCCCCTAGAAGAAATCGAAGGAGAGGAGCCCCTCCCCACAATCATGGAATTGGCGATCCAAGAAGCCTTCGATCAGCAAAGAAACAACAGAGGGAAGAAGGCAAAGAGGGGCGAGAAGAGACCTCCCCGGAGCGAACAAAACGACATCATCACCAGGACGCTACGTAGTCACAGAAATTAATCTCGTTTCCTTATCCCCCCCGACAAACTCACCAACTATTATCTTGTCCTTCAGCTCTTCAGGGCTGATCTTTGCAGCCTGGCTCAAGGTCAAGCAACGCTCTTTCAAATCGCGCAACATCGCCACCGGATCAGCCAGATCGTTGCGCCGCCCATATTGCGTCGGACAGGTGCTGAGAACCTCCACAAAGGCGAAACCCCGATGCTCCAAGGCCCGCTTTAGAGCTCGGATCAGCAGGCGCACCTGGTAGACCGAATAGCGGGCCACGTAGGTAGCTCCGGCTGCCTCCACCAAGCGACAAAGGTCGAAGGGTCTATCAGGATTGCCTGCTGGCGTGGTCGCCGTGCTGGCCCCCAAAGGCGTAGTAGGCGTTACCTGGCCACCGGTCATGCCATAGACCCCATTGTTGGCGCAGATGACCGTGAGATCAATATCCCGCCGGGCAGCGTGAATGAGATGGTTGCCCCCGATGGAGGCTATATCCCCATCGCCTCCAATGACCACTACCCGGAGCTTGGAGTTAAAGAGCTTGGCACCCGTGGCAAAAGCCACCGGCCGGCCATGGGTGGTATGCAGGGTATCGGCGACGAAATGGGGACTAGGTATCCAACCCCCACAGCCTATCCCTGAAACGAACAGCACCTCCTCCATGTTCCAGCCAAGCTCATCAATGGCCCGAAGGATGGCTCCTAACAGGATGCCATGCCCACAACCCGCACAAAAGGGCGTAGGGAAGACCTCGGAGCGAACGTATCCGCGGATAGAGGCAGTACTTCCTCTCTCGCTGGTCATGAATTAGAAATCCTCCTCCCACTCATCCGGGCCGAAGAGCTCCTCATCGCTCCATCCCTCTTCCTCATCTGATCGTCGCTCCCCATAAGGGCTAAACAACCCAGCTCAGGATCTATTTCAATCTCCTCAGCACGACAGAAGCCCTCATACCAAAAGACACACTCGTCCAACAGACACCGTACTCGTGTCATGGTCCACCCTCCTCGGTTAGCTTAATGAGCCGCCCTGGCCTCACCCAGCAAGCACCTGTCCCCTACCTGAGAGGAATCTCCTCTCCAGCCAACCAACGATTCCCATCGTATCATCAAGGCCAAACTGAGGGACGTCCAGATCAAACGGCTGGTCAGAGATAATGGCTACCAGCTCATCTGGGGTGCACAGAAGCTCCCTCCCCTTCTCCCGACGCGAG
Organism: Anaerolineae bacterium; assembly: GCA_049589355.1. GTDB lineage: Bacteria > Chloroflexota > Anaerolineae > VGOG01 > VGOG01 > JBAWAP01. Next base: position 42,538 of record JBAWAP010000280.1, on the reverse strand, counting down.
ACCTCAATTTTGGGTGCATTTCCTCGCTTATATCCCTCGGTGAGGATTATGTCAATATCGGTTAGAAAGGCAGCAATCTCGCTCAGGGCCATCTCCCTATCGAGGCGCTTGATAAGAGCCAACCTTTTAGGCGAGGCGATAACCACGCTGTCACTGCCCGCCTGGGCGAGACGCCAACTGTCCTTGCCAGGTTGGTCTATTTCGAAGCCGTAAATATCGTGCTTGACAGTAGCCACACGATAACCCCGCTGCTTCAGCTCAGCGATCAACTTCTCCAACAAAGTCGTTTTGCCAACCCCGGACTTGCCGACCACAGAGATTATGGGTATCACCAACAGGGCCTCACTCAACGTCTTCTGGCCAATCCAGCATCTGGACTGTGACCCGCTCGCCCGCCTTCATCTGCCTGATGCCCTCAGGGATTATGGCCAGGCCATTAGCTTTCACCATGGAAGTGAGGATGCCAGAGCCCTGCGGGCCGGTGACCGAGGCATAGTACTCGCCATCGCGTTCTGTTATCACCGCCCGCTTGAAATTGCGTCGCCCGCTGCTCTTGACATCCTCCTCCAGAATGGCCTCTACCGTGGGCTTGCGCAGGCGCCTTTTGCCCAGCATCTTGAGGATAGCCGGCCGGGCGAACTGTTCAAAAGAAACCATGGCCGACACGGGGTTACCGGGCAAGCCCAGGAGCGGCACACCTTGGATCTCGCCGAAGGCTAAAGGTTTGCCGGGTTTCATACGCACCTGCCAAAAGTGCATCTCTCCCTCGGTACCAAGGACGTCCTTGACCACATCGTAGTCTCCCACCGATACACCAGCCGAAGTGATGAAGAGATCAACCTTTTGGGTCAAACCTTCACGGATCTTGGCTGTCAGTTCCTCCACGTCATCGCGCGCTATCCCCAAGCGAATAGGGATACCACCATAGCGCTGGACAAGCGCGGCGTTGGAGTACTCATTGGAGTTACGAATCTTGCCTGGAGCCAGCGGCTCGTCAATGGCGATGAGCTCGTCGCCGGTGGCCAAAATAGCCACCCGTGGCCGGCGGATCACCCGAACCCTGGCCCTCCCCAGCGAAGCCAGCACGCCGATCTCTTGAGGACGCAGAACTGTGCCTTCAGCCAGAACCAGCTCCCCTTTACGAATGTCCTCCCCCTCTGGCCGGACATTCTCCCCGACGACAACCTGTCTAAAAACCTCAATCCGATCCCCCCTTCTCTCGCCCGCTGACAATCCCTCGCTAGTTTCCTCGAACCGTACCACCGCATCAGCGCCGGCGGGAAGCGGTGCTCCAGTCATGATACGGATGGCTGTGCCTGCCTCCACGACCAGGTCTGTGGTGTAGCCTGCGGCGAGGTCGGCGATCACTCGCAGCGTGATAGAAGCTTCAGGGCCAGCCCCAACCGTATCCGCCGCCCGTACAGCATACCCGTCCATCGCCGAATTATCAAAAGGCGGGATGTCCATATCGGAGTAAACGTCCTCAGCCAAAACCCGATCCAGAGTGTCGAGGATCTCCACCTCCTCCGGCTCCAGTGGCTCGAAGTGCTTCAAAACATACTCCAGGGCCTCATCCACGCTGATCATCTTGACCTCCTGCTTCATCTCCCCTCTCTTTGTCCCTCATGTTTCTGCTTGATTCTGACTATTTCAGTTGAATTCTACTCGTTTCTACTGATTTATCGCTGTCAAACTACTAATGTCTGCACAACGACATCCTGTATGTCCTGGGAGGACTCCTCCTGATCCGGAGCACTTGCCAGCAGGCCCAAGAGCCGGACTGCTTCGTCCCGCAGCGCGTTGAAGTGGCCCCTGAGGGCTTCTCGTGATTTACCCTGCACCGCGGTGTAAAACGGGTCGGTGGGGCTGGGCCGCAAGCCATCCACATTGACTAGCCTGAGCAATGGTGCAAAGGGATAACCATGGCGCTTGAGGCCGGTGATCGCTTCCTCGGTGAAGGCCACAGGCAGTGCTTCTTCCGCGAACAGTTGGAGTTGCTGCCCCATGGCCAGCTCTACCAGCGCTGCCTGGAGCAGCGTCTGGCGCGCTTGCTCCTCCAGCGCCAGACGCTCTGCTCGCCGCCGGCCTGCGATCACCTGCGCCCGTCGCTGCACCAGTGTCTCCACCTCTCGCCGAAAGTCGGCGCGCGCTGTTGCTATGGCTTCTTCCGACCAATGCGCATGTGGGTCCGCAGCATAGAGTACTTCGAGGTCCGCCAGGCGCTCAATCCGCTGCGGGCGACCCTTGGCGCCAAGGGTGTAGTAGCCGCAAAGAGGCAGGGGGCCTTCCGTCCAACAGCGTAGCACACGCCCCTCAGGGCCAGAAGCCGGCTCCGACACAGCCTTCAGCAGGGCCGTCAGCAGCTCACTTCCGTACGTGAGCAACCGCAAGGTGTTGGGGTGGGCATCAAACAAGGCCACGTCGAAGGTCACAGCCGCGCCACCCTCATCGGTTCGTAGCCAGTAGGCCCGCTTGAATTTTGGATGCGGTTGGAAACGATCCACCAGGGACGATGTCCGCGTGAGCACCCGCTCCAGGTCGCTCAGGGTGACGGGAGAAGTGGACTCCAGCAACGGCTCATCAGCGATCAGGTACTGCTCCAAGTCAAGGCCCTCGGCCTGTCGGGTGTCTGCCCCTTCCCGTAGCTGTTCCAACTCTCGCGTCAACACCTGCTCCCGCTCGGCCACTGGCGTCATGGCCGCGCTCTGGATGGCTTGTCCTATTCGAGCAAGGATCGGCTGCAACTCACCGACGACTTCTTCAAACCAACCGATCCGATCCTCCAACGCTCGGTAGACCCTGGCCTCCACCGTGTCCTCGTAGAAATAGTGGCGAATCCAGACCCTTTTGTGCATCTGGCCGATGCGGTCAATGCGGCCGATCCGTTGCTCGACCCGCATGGGGTTCCAGGGCATGTCGTAGTTGATCAACACACCACAGGTTTGCAGGTTCAACCCCTCGCTGGCCGCCTCGGTGCCAAGGAGAATCTTGATCGCCTCGCCTTGGCGAAAAGCGTTCTTGATTTCCTCCTTGGTCGTCGGCACCCAGGCGATGCCGTTCCACACCTCGCCCCCCCGTCCGCTATAGCAAGCCACCTGGCTGCCGTATGCCTGCCGCAGTTGTTCGCGTAGGAAGTCCATCGTGTCGGTGTAGTGGGTGAAAATGAGGACCGTCTCGCGCCGTTTGAAGATTTCCTCCAGGTCAGCCAACAACTGCTCGACCTTGGAATCGTTGCCACTCAAGCTGCGCAGCGCGGCCAGGAAATCCTCAACGTATTCGATCTCGCCACGGAAGCGGGACCTTTCCTCTGCTTCCAGTTCCTCGCTGATGTCCTGGGTCAGGTCTTCCTGCTCCAGGTCGTCTTCATCAAAGCCTGCTATCGTGCCAGGGGCAGTCTGGCCACGTAAGAAGTCCAATCGCCGCTCCAGGCTGCGGCGCACCGCATAGAAGCTGCTGGTCAACCGGCGCCGGTAAACGGTCATAATGAAGCCCAACCCCTTGCGCTCCGCCTCATACTTTCGGTAGAAATGGGTGATGTACTCCTCGATCCGGTGGTAGAGATCCTGCTCGTCAGCACGCATCGCAATCCAGACTGGCTCAGGGTCCCGATGGGGCACGTTGGCCTTGAGAATGCCCCGCTGCACGTACTCCCGGAGCAGGCGGCGGGTGCTGCGAAAGAGATACCGGCGCAGTGGAGTATGCCGGCGGGTCATTTCTATCACCAGGGCACGATTCTTAGCCAACAACTGCTTGGGTCTGGCTTCGTGTTCCTGAGGTGATATCAGCATCTTGAACCGCTGCCAATCCACCAGGCCAAGTTTGGCCTCGGCCTGACTGGCAAATGTCGGATCGAGTTCCCCGCCCGTATCCAGGAAATCGCGCACCATGCCGAAGACGAAATCCCAATCCGCGTCGTCGAAAGGCCGACGCAGCTCCTGGAAGAAGCGCAGGAAGTTGCTATCGTCAGCACCCCAACGACCGCCCAGGCCGAGGACCCGCAACAGGTCCCACACTTCCACCGGATGGATCTGCATGGGAGTAGCAGTCATCAAGAGCAAGCTCAGTGTGCGATCTTTCAGCCCGGGCTGTTCATCCTGTCCCATCAGCAACTCCAGCAGACGGTTGGGCCGGTAGCGGGGAACCAGAAAGTCCTTGCGACGGGCGTGGTGCGCCTCGTCCACGATGATCAGATCCCACGGGCGAGCTGCCAACAGATCCGGCTGGCGCTCGCGCCGTTTAGCCAGTTGGCTGGAGGCGATGAATACGTCCTCGGCGTCCCAGGGGTTAGGAACGTCCGGCGTATGCTCCTGGCCGAACACGTCACGGAAGGTGTGGCCATCGAAGAAGGGGACGTTGAGGGCGAACTTCTCGTAGAGTTCCTCCTGCCATTGGCGGCAGACGGATTTAGGGGCCAGGATCAGGCAACGGCGAACGTAGCCCGACAAGAGGAGCTGACGCAGCACCAGGCCAGCCTCGATGGTTTTTCCGAGGCCGACCTCGTCGCAAAGCAGGAAGCGCTCCGGGAAACGGGTGACGATGGTATCGGCAATGCGCGCCTGGTGGGGCCACGGAGTGACAGCGCTGGTTGCCGCGCCCAGCCATCGGGCGTTGAGGAGACGGGGAGCATCGCGCAGGAACTGGAAGAGGACACGCTCATGCTGCAATTCAGGCACGAAAACGCCCGGACGCTCGACCACCTTGGGTTTCGGTTCGCGCTCCAGCGGGTCGCAGGTAGGAGCCGTGGCCGGGCGATAGCGAAGCAACTGCTGCCGCGCCGCTTCGGGAACGTCCATCGCAATCCAGTCCGGCTCCTGCCCATTCCACAGATGCTCGAACCGATAGCGCACCTGGGCCAGGTATGGAGCCGTGGCGTTCCACGAGAAGTAGACGGAGAACTGCTCATAATTGCGCTGCCAACCAATGGCCGATTCGTTAATGCTGCCGCTGAAGGCAATTTGGTCGCCGTAGTGGTCGGTGAAGAGGCCCTCTTTGGGGTGATAGTAGTCCTGGGCCTCGGATGCAGGAAGGGGGTGACCATCGGGTCCTTTTGGGAGCACGACGCGGATTTGGAGCCTGCCTGCGGCGACCATCCAGGCCAGCACCTCCAGGCGGCGCTGCATGACTTCTTCCTCGGGCTCGCTGAGGGCTGCGATCAGTCGCTCGGCCACGACCTCGTCCAACGCCTGTCCTCGCTCGATGGCACGGACGTCGGCTTCGCTCAGTTGGGCACCGACCAGCAGGCGCATGGTACCGCCCTGGGCGATGAGCCGGGCCACGCCAGCGGCCGCCACGGCCAAGGCACTGCTACTAAAGAAGCCAGCCGTGCGGTCGTAGCGCAGACTGCACGACAGGGCCGGAATGTAGAAGTCGTGGAGCCGGTCATCGGCCGGGCCATAAGAAATCTGGAAGTCATGATCGCGAAGTCTCATCGTTGGTCTTCTTGGACAGATACTCTAGCTAACCTGACAATACAACCACGGTCTCATTCGGCCCATCCAGTCGTAGATCCAACTGGTTCAACAAGTTACGTCCCAACAACACTTCGCGCCCGCCTGGTTCACCCGCAACTTCAACACCATACAGGTCATGTTCCCCGACACGCACGTTGACTTCGTATATCTTGACACTGGATCGGCCTCCCCACGGGCTGCGCAGATACCCACTGGCAACAACCGGTGCATCCAGGCGCATTAGGTATTCCCTGGGCACGATCGTGATGTCTGCGCCGGTATCTATGATGCTAGGAAGCGGCTCCAACGGGAAATCGCCCTCTGATACGCCTAAAGCAACCTCAACAACCGGCATCGGAGGATGGTAACGACTGTCGTAAGGATATCGCATCATACACCTCGTTCAAATCGAGGACTCAGCATCAAGAACTCCCGTTCTGGCTCATCCTCGACGGGGGTGATGAGCACTACCGTGTTCCCGTATTCTCGTCGCACCCGTCGAGACAGGGCACGGCGATCAGTGTCGTGATCCACCAACTCGCCATTGTGAATAGCTACGTACTCGCCTAGGAAACGTCCTTTCAGTTCGGCGTGCATCATACGGTACGCCTCCATTTCCCGGTCAATCTTGCGTTCTTTGGCCTCCCAAAGATACCGCTGCAATGCTTCTATAACCAGATCGCTGATTTCTTTGTCTTCCTGCTCCGATATCGGCATCAATTCAGCAAACATCTGGTCCGGTATCAACACCTTATGCTCTGTCATCAGTGTGAACTCCTTTCTCGGTTCGATCTAGATGTCCAACCCTAGCTGTTGTATGACCGCCCCCGCCTCCTCCTCCACCGGCACCTCCAAATCCTCAAAGAAGGCCATTCGCAGACGCTCCAGGAGGTCGGCTTCGGGGCGGACGAATCTGCCCTTGATCTGGGTGCGGGGGATGGCGTTGAGCAGGGCCTGGAGGCAGGCCTTGAAGGTGCTGTCGGTCAGCAGGCCAGTGCGCTTGAGGAAGCTTTCACAGGCCAGTGGCCCATCTTCGTGGTAGATGAGCATGGCGGCGTGGGCGGCGTCCAGGAGGGTGTCGAAGACCACAGCCTCAGGGTCGGCCAGGTGCTTGCGGCGGCGGTGTTTGGGCTGTTGCAGCACCACAAAGCTGCCCTTCTTGCCGATGACCCGCTTGCGCCGCACCAGGTCCTCCTCGATGTCCAACCCCAGGGCGATGGCCAGCTTGCGCGCCTCGTCGGCGGGGAACTCCTCGGCTTTGAAGGCATCCCAGGCCATCAGGTACCAGTCGGTGACGGGGTCGAACTGGATATCCCGTCCCAGCAGCAGTCCTCGCTTGCGCAGGGCGATGACCTCCTCGCGGGCCAGGTCAAGGGCGGTTTCGGGGCGTAGGGGCTTAGGCTGGCCTGTCTTTTCATCCACCTCGCTGGTCAGCACCGGCCAGCGCTCGGAGATGACAGACAGGACAGGGCCGAAGGTGCTGATGTACAGGTCCACCCCGCTGACACCCTGTTCAGCGAACTCAGCCGCCTTCTCCCGTGCCACCTGCCGCACCCGGCCCTTGATGTCATCCCACCACACTTGAGAGGGGGAGACAAGGTGAGGGGGAGACACGGAGATTGTCTCTCTGTCTCCTTGTCCCCTTGTCTCCTTGTCTGCTCGTTTGCGGCAGACCAGCAGGATGGTACTGGCAGCGGCGTTCTTCTGGGCCTGGTGCAGGGAGTGCTCGGACTCGGTGTGGACAGGCCAGGAGGCTTTGATGGTGAAGCCGGCGCCGATGAGCGCGGTGGCCAGGGTATCCCAGGCCTCCACCTGCTTGTGGGTGAACATGACGGTCAACACGCCGTCGTCGCGCAAGGTGCGGTGCATCTCGCGGAAGCAAGCGGCCATCTTGCGTTCGTAGTCCCGTTTGGCCAGGTCCCTCACCCCCTGCCCCCCTCTCCGCCCCCCCACGGTCCCCCCCAACCTTAGGGGGGAAGCGGGAGAGGGGGAAGCGAGGGCCTTGAAGCGGGCGGGGTTGGCCACTGCTTCGTCGTCCTTATTGGTCAAAGTATCGCGGAAGAATTCGGGGTACAGGTGGCCCACACTGCGTTTGAGCCAGACGTAGAAGAAGTCGCTGAGCTCAGCGTACATGACGTTGTCATAGTAGGGCGGGTCCACGCAGATGTGGTGGACGGAGCAGCTCTCAACTTGGCTGAGGTCAGTGGCTGAGCCCTGCCAGATTTGCAGTCGCTCGACGGGCGAGCCGCCATCACTGCCCCACAGAGGGATCTGGGCAGAAACAGTCAGTATGGCCAGGCCTTTGTAGGCATCCTCTATCTGGCTGACAGCCCAGGGTAGCAAGTTGTGAGCAGCATCAAACTCGCCATGACTCCAAGCAAAGCTAAAGTCATGGCGGTTGAAGGTATTTGCCATTGAGGTACGCAGCGGATGCCATACCGACATTCGTGAGCTATAGTTTGGGCATTTGTTCAGCGCAAAGGCCAAATACGTCTCCACCGCCTCGGCCCGCTCCTCATCCATCTCCCGCCGCATCTCCGCACCCACCTCCCGCAGCGCCCCCAGGAAGGTGACCAGGGAGAGGAGTTGGCGGGGAGAGAAGAAGTCGGCCCAGGTGGGCATGCCGTAGAGCAGTGGGCGGGGGTCGTTGCCGCCGGGGAACGGCTCTCGCGGCACCAACCCGGCCGCCTCCCAGCGGGGCAGGTTCTCGGCCAAGGCGGCCTCGGCGCGACGGACGGCGGCCAGGTCCTCCTCTGTGTGTGGGCGGAAGTCGAAACCACCAGGCTTCTTCACCGCCACGGCGTACAGCATCTGCCCCATGCGGCCGGCCTGAGCCTCTCGTTTGATGTAGTCGCCGTCAATGGCTTCGCCCGTCCAGGGAGAGCGTCCCACCCCTCGGCTAACTGTGCCCTCGTCGGGGTCGAAGGTCCAACCCTCACCCCCGGCCCCTCTCCCTGGCAGGGAGAGGGGAGAGCCGCGCACGATCTCGAAGCGTGGCTCGTCCCAGGCGGGGTTGGTGAGCAGGCGCACAGCCACGAGGTCGCTGCCCTTGCTCAGCCACCAGTTGGGGGAAAGAGGCACCAGCTTGCCGGTCGTCGGGCAGGCGACGGTGCGCGCCCATAGGTAGGCAGCGCCTTCAGCCCCTGGTGGCAACGGCGTGAAGTAGGGTTCCAGCCTGGGTTTGACCAACTCGTACCAACGCTTGCCCCACCTGCGGATGTCGTCGGCCAGGGCCGGGCCGAAGCGAGCCGGGTAGTCCAGGGTGGCTTTGAGGATAACCGCGGCGACCGGGTTCAATTCGCCAGCCAGCACGGTGAAGCCATAGCGTAGGGCTTCGAAGGGGATGGAGCCTCCGCCGGCCATGGGATCCATGACCGTGATCTCGCGGGTGCCCCATGCCTGCTCCAGCAGGTCGAGCATTGTTTCCAGTTCCTCAGCCGGGGGATTGTACGTGAACGCCCGGCCGTGCTCGTAGGGGTTGGGGATCTTCTTTCCGACCTGACGGGCACGCGCAAGCAGCTTGCGGCCAGTCACCGGGTCACCCAGGATGCCCAGCAGGCGGGTGAACCAGGCGCGGTACGCCTCTTCGGTAGGGAACTTCTGGCGCAGGTCGAGACTTCCGAAGTCTCCAAGACTTCGGAAGTCTGGCAAGAGGCCAGCCAGCACTGCGGCACGGCTCACCGTCAGCGGGCGGCGCGCCCACCAGACGTGCAAGAAGTACAGCGGCGGCAAGGCGCTGCTGGCGCCCCGCTCGCGCTGGCTCTCCGCGCCAATGGCTTCGAAGGGCAGCCAGGATTCGATGAGGGTGGGGGGTGGGTTCATCTGCGCCTCCTGCGTCAGGGGTTCTGAAGCGATAGCGGGCGCGTAGTCTGCGCATCAATTTCTTCTCTGGTGCAGGGGCGATAGCCGCTAGCGCGCAGAGCCTGGCGAATTGCCTGCAGCTTGCTGAGGAATGTTCTATCAGGCTTGGCAGCGGGCAACGTTTCAACGGTCAAGCGCACGCGACCAATGGGCAGAGGAATAGGTCTGTCCAGTATGACTGTTTGCTCATCCGACAGGGTGCCGGTTACAGAATAAAGCTCAGACATATCATCCTCCTTAATTTAACAACACTTCACTACTCACACTCCAGGGGAGCGGACAGGTCATTCCCTTCACTTCACTCTCCAGCCAACAAAATTCGCAGCGCCCGCTGGGCATTGACAGCGCTCGCCTCAGCGGTGCACTTGCTGAACCAATAGTAGGCTTCCTCGGACGGCATGGTGCGTAAGCCGCTAGAGATGGCCTCGACGCGATCCATGCGGGTCAATGGTTTGACAGCCAGAAAGAGCAGGCCCAGGCGCAAGCCCGTCTCTTCGTCCAGGCGGAAGGGCTTTTGGCGGTTGTGAGACAGGTCGGTCACCTTATAGTCACTCTTGCGCAACGCTTCCAGCACGTGGTCGGCCACAGCCCGCAGCGAATCGCCAGCCAGCTCCACCAGTCGCTGGGGCTTTGGGATCTCACGATTGGCCGCCACGGGCCACTGATACAACGCCAGGCCATAGTCGCCGCCATCGCAGGGAACCACCCACAGCTCGAAGGGTTTTTCAGGGTCGTAGGCCGGCGCATCGGCCCGCGTGTTATAGGTCACCTTGGGCGGCGCAAAGCCCTCACCCCCTAGCCCCCTCTCCCAACCCTGGGAGAGGGGGGAATGTGGTGCTTTTCCCGCTATCACCTCATCGGCCACATTAAACAGGCTCATGCGGCCGCGCATGGGGATCGGCTGGGGCAGGCGTTGGGGGGCCTCCAGCCGCCAGCCGAACATCGGGCCGGGGAAGTCACTCAACGACAGGTGCTGATCGCGCAGAGCCTCCCATGCCGCCTCGTCCAGCGGCAAAACGTCCACCAGTTCCACCGTGCCCACCAGCGCGCCGCGCACCATTCTGGCCGGATCCAGACCATAGGCAATGCAAGCCTCCTCTCGAACTGTCTGGCTGGCATGGATGGCGATGCGGCCGCGGTAGCTCGTCGGCCAGGTGCGCAGTTCGATAGTCTTGCGTCCCTGGAGGATCAACTCAGCCCAGGGTTGGCGGATGGAAAGCGCCTTCACATTTGGTCTCCTTGAACGACTAAAGTCATTACTACAAGTTGTAGCAACGCCGTAGTAACGACTTCAGTCGTTCACAATTAACGACTAACTTGACATTGTTAGATTCCAGGCCAAGTGTCATTGCGAGGAGCGCAGCGACGAAGCAATCTCCACCGTTGCTTGCATTTGAAGGCGGGAGATTGCTTCGCTGCGCTACTCAGAAACTTGGTTCGTAGACGACTTTAGTCGCCTTTGCTGCCAAACGACAGCTAAAGCTGTTACTACGAACCTCGCCCAAGTTTCTGCCCCCTACGGATGGCGCACCGCGCCATGGAAGACTCGCAATGACATCCTTTGTTGGCTACGACAGCGAATTTAACAATGTCGAGCTAAAGTCGTTACTACGAGTGTTCTTCTATCCACGGCTCCGCATCCAGTACCATGTGCCCGAAGCCAAGCGTGATGAACACCTCGTGGATGGTCTGGAACTGGTCTGAGTCCACGGCCAGGCCATCGGGGAAATCGGCCCGCAGAGTGGTCCTGGCCAACAGCTTGCTGGCCTCGTGGCCGAAGGCGTCAGTCAATTGCTTGACCCGCTTGTAGCGGTCCCAAGCACCGTTAAAGACCAGGCTCAGTGACTCGGCCTCGCCGAACTCGGCGTTGAAGGACTGCTCTACACGGAATTGCCCCTTGCCCAACTGGGGGATGGCCAGCCCCATGGCCCGGGCCTCCATCGCTCCCTCTCTGTCCCTCCCCTCAATGCGCACGAAGAGGCGGCCCAAGCTGGTCACACCCTGGTCGTGACACTGATCGAGAAGTCCCTGGAAAGCCTGGGCTGGCGCGCCATCGGCGTGGAGTCGGATCCTCACTCCGCAGACACACGGGTCCTGCCCGCACACCGGACAGGCCTGGCCACAGATGCACTGGCTGACGGGCCGGTGGCAGATAGGGCAAGTCTCCTCAAGGCCAATGCCCTCTTCCCGCTCCCCTTTGATACGTAGCCCCAGCCGTCTGGCTTCCTCCAGCGTGTACAGGAGAACATCCTCGCTGATCTGCACCATGGGACTTGGGGATTCCGGCCCGTAGCCAATCTGTTCGGGCGTGTCGTAGTAGACCCAGATGCCCTGGCTGATGCCGTTGCGGACGGTCTTCTTGAGCTGGTTCAGGTCCAATAGGATGCGCAGTCCCATGCGGCGGGCGAAGGCACGGCGCATATCCTCGGTGGACATGCTCGCCTGACCCGTATCCCAGGCTTTGGCCTTGACAAAGGCGGCTGGCAGGGTTGAATCGTCGGCTGTCAGGACCTTCTGCAACTGCTTCAGCACCCGCAGCACCACGTTGCTCTGGTCCTGGTTGACTTCACCCTGATCCTGGGCGGGTAGCGTCTCGCGAGCCAGGTTGCTGTGTTTCTGCGGGGCGTCGGCACTGGGATAGTAGAGGTACTTACAGGCTTTGGTGATAGCCACTCGCACGTCCAACTCGGCGGCCTCGCCCATCTTCTTCAGCTTCTTGCGCTGCTCCTCGTGGAACTCCCCCATCCGCTCGGCGTCGCCAGTGATGCGCCCGATAGCCAGATACCGCTGCGCTACCTGCACCATGTTCTCCACCTGGTCTTCGTCGGCCACCAGGAACAAGACGTTGTTCTTATAGATACGGTAACCCTGCAGTGCCCCGGCGTGGTCGAAGATCTTGCGCACCAGGTCGGGTGGAGCCGCTGCCCCAGCGTTGCTGGTGGCGGCGTCGTAGTGGATGACCACCAACTTGGGCTTGTCGGCGTCGTCGTCCACGTCACCGGCTTCGCTGGGGAAATAGGCCGGCTTGAAATAACCCGTTTTCCACACCTGACGGATACGCCCATCCAGTTCAGCCTTGGCCTTGGTACGTCCCACCAACCCCATCTCATCGGTCACAATCTTGTTGAGTGACGGCTCGGTCTTGAAGCGGTAGCGGCGCCCATCCCACTCGAAGAACCAGCCGATGTCGTACAGTCGCTCGGCAGCCTTGGCCACCATGGTGGGGTCGTCGTCAGGCTGGAGCACGGCCAGAGCCAGGTCGGCCGGGTCCACTCCGGTGGCGATGCCCTGGGTCAGGCTGTGCAAGAAGGCGGTGGTGGCGATGCGGCGAGCATAAGGCGGTTTGCCGGCCTCCAGCCAGGAGACGTCAATCAACTGGGCATGGGCTGGCGAGCCAGCCTTGGGACTGACGATGTCCGCTTCGATCACCTGTTTAAAGGCCGGCCGCTCCAGGCGACTGGTCAAGTCACCAGCGATATCCTCCACCGCCAGATCGAGGTGATAGGGATGAATCAGGTAAGCGTCCGGCGGGCGCCTCTCCCACAGGCGGCGGATCACCCTGGCCAGCAGCCGCAGCGCGCCACGGGTCTTCTGAAAGTTGGGAATGGTCGAGGTCTTGCGGTTGAGGGTAGTCAGTAGCTCGGGGTGGAAGGGATAGTCGTTGACCATCTCCTGGGCGTACTCGGCCCTGGCGGCCCGAGAGGGTAGATCGGCGCTCTGATCCAGGGCCATCTTGAGGTAGGCAGCGTAGGCGGCAGCCGTGGCCTGGCCAGCAGCGTGATCTATGCGTCGGAACAGGCGGTGGGTGACAATGGCCGAGATCTCGGTCTCGCCTGTAGGAGTGATGACACGCTCCTGACGCGCCGAGACGCGCCTGGCTTCGGCCAGCTCCTGGCGCAGCTCCTCGGTCTCCTTGCCGAAGGCATCTTGAGGATCGGCCAGGGTGTAGACTACCACCACTCGCTCCTTGCTGGCCGCGAACTCGAAGAGGGACATGAGGAAGGCCACCGTCTGCTCAGCCAGGTCCGACTTGCCAGTAGTGGTAGGCACTGCCTTGGCTGCCCGCAGGTGGCGGGCTATCTCGTCCAGCATGATCAGCATGGGTTCGTCGCCGATCAACTCCTCCCACAGCCCGGTGCCCGGGGCGACCTTGTCCCGCTCACTTTGTTCTACCAGAGCGGGGTCCTGGTCATCGGTCAACTGAGCAACGATCTCACCCCAGAGGGTGTAGGTTCTGAACCCGTTGTGAGCCAGTCCCGTCGAGGGCTGCAGGTCCGAGCCAACAACGCCCACCACCTGGATGGAGCCCGGCATTGGAATGAGTGCCGTGTCCACCAGCGAGGCGCTGGGCCGATAGCCCATCGTTGCATGGTAGAGAGCGATTAGATTGTGGGTCTTGCCGCCGCCAAAGGCCGTCTCTAGGCGGATGATGGCGTTACTGGCCGGTTTGAGGCCAGTCAGCCGTCCCAGCCCTTCGTCCAGCAGCAGCTTGAGGCCCTCGGTGGGATAAGTGTTGTCAAAGAAGATAACAGGGTCCTGATAGACAGGATCGGCCTTGCCGATGATCACATCTCTCAACCGGGCCGCGAAGATTTCGTCTCGCAGCTCGCCTTTCAGAACCTCGGATCGCGGTTCACAACTGTCGAAGATTGTCCTCATGGAACCCCTCCCTTCTCAGCCCAAAAGCCCACCCAGGGTTCTACCTTGGCAACTTCCTATGACTATCCCTACCGCTGGCTTCCCATCTCTCTACCGGGCAGGTTGTCTTATATGCATATTATACCACGCCTGAGCGCGATTTGCAATACCCACACCAAAAGACCGACCTGGTTCAACCAAGTCGGTCTTCTGATAGGTGGAAAGATCATGCATTTCTCATGATTTCTAGCTTTTTTATGATTTCAATCTAAATAAGGATCGAGCCAGGAGTTCGTCATCGGTTGCGCCACGCAGCGATTCGATAGCATAGACGTCGTGACCATCACTGCGAAGGGCATACACTAGAGCAGCATCGCAACATTCGTCGGCCAAGAATCTCACAGTCGCTCTCCACCGGCGAAGACGATCTCTTCCTGAGCCAGATAATCGGCCGCGAAGGCAGCGGCAGCATATATGTCATCTGGTGTAAGGTGCGGATGGTCGGCCAGAATCTCGTCAATCATCATCCCTCCGGCCAGTTTGCGCAAGATATGCTCCACGGTGATGCGCGTGCCTTTGATCACCGGCTTGCCGAACATGATTGCTGGATTTACCTCAATGCGGTCGTGTGTCATCAGTCACCTCCTTGCCGTTCACGCATCATGTGTATATTATACCATTATCCTTCCGCCGTGCGAACCTCGACATCAGAGAGCAGCTCAATGACCCGCATCACCGCAGAGTGATCGAGGTCTCCCCACCCCTGGGCCTGCATGGCGCCGAATAGCTCATGAGCCAGGGCCGATGCTGGCAACGAGATGCCATAGGCCCGCGCCGTCTCACGGACGATGTTGAGATCTTTGTAATGCAGCTTACTTCTGAACCCCGGCTCGAAGATGCGCCTGATAACCCTCGGCCCGCGCACATCCATGACTCGTGACTGAGCAAAACCACCACTGAGGACCTTGACCACGATTGCTGGGTCCACTCCAGCCTTGGCCCCCAGAACCAGCGCCTCGGCCATGCCGATCAGGGTCAAAGCGACCTGGATCTGGTTACAGGCTTTAACCGTCTGCCCGGCACCATTCGGGCCACAACGCACGATGGTCTTACCCATCACCTCGAAAATGGGCAGCACCTCGTTGAAGACCTCCTCGTCACCGCCGACCATGATAGACAGGGTACCCTCCCGGGCGCCCACATCACCGCCGCTGACCGGCGCATCAAGGCAGCGCACCCCTTTTTCGGCCATCGCCTCAGCCACCTTCACCGCCACAGTTGGCACAATGGTGCTCATATCCACATAGACATCGCCCTCGCTTACCCCCTCTATGAGGCCACCCTCGCCCAGGGCGACCAGCTCCACGTCGGGCGAATCAGGGAGCATGGTGATGATCAACTCGGTCCTGGACGCCACCTCTGCAGGGGAAAACGCCGGCTTGGCTCCCTCGGCGGCCAGCTCCTCCACTGGATCACGGCTGCGATTGTGGACCACCAGCGGATAGCCCGCTTTGAGCAAGTTCCTGGCCATGGGCTTGCCCATGACCCCTAGACCGATGAAACCGATGGTAGGCTTGGTCATCGAGAATGCTCCCTTCATTTGCGTCTACGCCTCCTGCGTTGGCCCTTCTTCCATTTTGGAGACCTGACGGGTTTGGCAAACCTGCTATGCGCGCCTTTCTACTCCACCAACTCCCCGACTATACGTGCCACCACCCTGGAAGCCAGGATAACCGGCCTGCCGGTCGCCTGCGTGACCACCCGTCTGTGAGCCAACGTGTAGCCCATGCAATCCATAACCACCAGATCCAGAGGGTGCCCCTCCAACTCCTCCGCCGCCCGGGTGAGCTCGATCTGTTCCCCATAGGGCGATGCGGCCACGAACACCACCTCGGCTTCCAGCACCCTCCATTTCGCGGCCGCAGATTCGATCTGCGAGGGCAACGGCACCAGCACGCCCGCTCGACGTGGTCTCAGCCCACGGACCACGTTGACCAGCAGCCGATCCGGCTCGATCAGCAACGCATCGCTCCGCAACCCGGGGAACTCCCCGGTGCACAACAGCACGATGGGGTTGGCTCCTTCGCCCTGCAGTTGCTTCAGGCAATCCTGCAGAAGCGCCGTGATCCGTTCGCGGCCTACGGTGGCCGCCGAGCCATCCTGCAGTCGGGTGTGGAGGACGTAGTCCTGCGGGCCAGGGGCCAGCTCAGCAATCTGCTCGGGGGTCAGACCATCCAGCGCACCCACCTGCCGGATATCCAGGACGGCCGGCAAAAGCGGTAACATCTGGGACACGACGTCATCCCGGGGCGATTGACCAATGGTCACCAGGCCCAACACACGCTCTTGTCCTGAGCTTGGTCGAAGGATTGGGGAGCCAGGCATCATTCCTCCCCTTTCCCCAAAGTCTGCAGGTGTTTCATCGAGCCATATAGAGCCACCAGTTGGCCGAATTCCTCAGCATCGTAGAAGGCGCACTCACCCCGGCCGAGAGCCTTGGCCACCTCCAGGCAGAAGCGCACTGCCATCTCGATGTCCATGACCTGGCTGGCCCCCGAAGCGCAGCCGGGCACCGCCGTCTCGGCCGTCAAGGCCACGCCCACCACCGGGACATCCGTGGCCGTGGCCGGCTGCATGATGCTGTTGAGGTGGTGGATGCCATTGCCGTAGGGAGTGATGTCCTGGGTGGTGATGGGTAACACCGCCGGCGCCTGGCCGGTCACCACGGACATGATGCGCAGCAGGTCAGGACTGGCTTTAAGGATGTAGCCCTCTTTCACCGTGGGCGAGATGGCGAAGCCCCGCCGGTTGATCACCCAGTTGCCTCGGGTGGTATCCACCGACAGGATGGCGTCCATCTCAGGATGGACCTCGTACCGGTTCATGGTGGCTATATCCACCGGCGACCCCATGAAGGGCACGGGGGCGTGGGGAATGGTGGGGGCATCAGGGCAGACGTGAGTGGCAACGATGACGTCTCCGGACAGCCGGTCGCCGGCGTTGGCCATGTCCGCCAGCT
The DNA here is from genome assembly GCA_049589355.1 of Anaerolineae bacterium. Classification (GTDB taxonomy): domain Bacteria; phylum Chloroflexota; class Anaerolineae; order VGOG01; family VGOG01; genus JBAWAP01. Next base: position 25,570 of record JBAWAP010000280.1, on the reverse strand, counting down.
TGAGGGCGCAGGCGATGGTCGCGATAGCTCCGTCGGCGTCGGACACCAGGCCGATAGCCGCCGGCCTGGCGCCAATGCCTCCCAGTTGGCCGATGATGCCCAGCGTGGGAGACTGGCCATTGGCTTGCTTGCCCAAAGTGCCGGGCACCAGGGCGCGGACAAAGTCAGTGCTTCCCTCCTCACCCTGGACGGGGATCACTTCCACCCGCAATCCGCGCTCTCGAAGCACAGCGGCCACAGTCTCACCGCTGACTGTGGCGCTGTCCAGCAATTCATACGCCTCAATGGTTTGTTTCAAGGCCATCTCCACACCTCAGGCTGGAAACATGTATCGGTCATCCATCTCGTCCAGAGCCGAGGATTAGAAATCCCCGTCTGAAGTTGAAAAGCGCCCTCAGGCGCTGAAATCAGGCCCTGCTTGCCGGCGGGCAGGCCCTGAGGGGCCTTCTCACCTTCAGACGTCGAATTCCATTCGACGGTCTCTTATCAATACCCCGACACTCCTAACTCCCGGCAGGCTGCCACCACACCCGGATGCACGTAACGGCCTTCCTCCTCCATAGCCTGGCCATCGAGGTAGATCGTCGGGTTGAGGACGATGCCATCCGTGTGCCCGCCCGCGTCCCAGGTCAACCCACCGATCTGCGCACCCTGGCTGCCAATGCCGAACTCGATGCAGCCGAAAACGCGCTCGTCCTCCACGATGCGACCGGTGCACCGGGTCACGCCCGGATTAAAGCCCAGCGAATAGTGCGCCAGCCGGCAGATGTTGGGATTGCCAATCGAAGCGAGCCAGCGCTCCAGCACCTTGGCCTCACTGCTGCCTTCGACCCTGGTCACCCGCCCACTCTCCAGGGTCAACCGGATGGGTGAACGCAGCAGGCCCAGTTCCTTGGGCGGCCAGACCGCCCCATCGAAGACGAGCGTGCCCTCAATGGTCTCCTCCAGTGGACACCACGATATCTGCCCACCGAGCATGATGGGCTCGCCGGGCGTATCGGCCAGCTTGCCGGAGTAGCGGATCTTGCGTCCGCCCATTTTGGCCACCAGGTCAGTTCCCGCTGGGCTGGTGACCCGGACGTGATCCGCCTGAGCGATCAGGCCTCCCAGCACATGGCTCAACTCGATCATCTTCGGATAATCCACCTGGGCAACAGTGCGCACTATCATTCCTACATCCATACCGGTCAGACAGATGTAGCGACAACCCTGCTCCAGCGCCCGCTTGTAGGCCTCGGTATGGAGCAAGTAGGCCACAGCGTATTCGATCCACACGTCGGCCTGGCGAACCGCTCCCGCTACGGGCCCCGGCGGCTCGATGACCGGTCCAGGCCGGCTCTCGTACCACACCACGGTCGGCGTGGCCTTGGCAGCGTAGGCCGCTTGAGCCGTGGCCTCTACCACTCGCCAGTCAGTGGACGTGTCGGCAGTAATCACCACCTGCTCGCCGGGTTTGGTTAGCATAACGTCTTCGATCAACGTGCGTGCTCCCCGGGCCAGTTCAAAGGCCAGGTAGGTACGGGTCGGTTCGGTTCCCAATGCCAGTTCCATGATATAACCTCCCTCTAATGTCATACACTGCGTACCATGATGCACCACGCATCATGTATCGCGTAGCACGATCTCCCCATCCTGCATGGCCAACTGGCCATCCAGGGTGAAACTCGCCCTGGGGATGACGAAATCCTGGTGATAGTCGGCATTGACTAGGCCGCCCATGTGGGCATTGTCACCCGTGGCCAGGTGGACCGTGCCCTTGATCTTTTCGGCCTCCAGGGTGATGGCCACCCGCCGGGCATTGGGGTTGGTGCCGATGCCAAACTCGCCGAGGTTACGGCGCGATTTGTAAGGCTCGGCATCATTCCCGGGCCGCAGAATGTCGCGCAACTGATCGCCCACCGTCCCGCCACCCCGTAGCTCGACCAGTCCACCCCTGGCAAAGACCAAGGCCATGGGCTCGGTGAGATCGGCGTGCCAGCCCGGGGTGACCTGGATCACGCCCTGACCAGTGCCTTCCAGCGGCACGCAGTATGCCTCGCCCGCGGGCAGATTGCCCCACATCCCCGGCTGGGTGTATATCCCGGCGTCAACCTGCCCTGGCCGGCCCTCGATGCTGAACGTGATGTCCGTCCCGGCCGGGCAGGTGACATGCACCTGGCGCGCTGGCGTCAGAGCCGCAGCGATGCGCCCGGTGAGTCGTTTGACCTCGCCGTAGTCGGCATCCATAGGCCCATCGGGATAAAACATCTCTGGGATAAAGCGTGGCATAGAAGCAATGCGCGCCCCGGCGCGACACGCCTCTTCCCGAGCATCCGTGTGCGAGAGGGAGAACGAGGTGATGATGATCACCACGTCGGCAGCCTTCATGCGCTCGGCCACCTCCGCTGGTGGCTCCACCGCGTTGCGCCCCGTGGAGGGGAAAGGCAAGAATCCCACTTCCACCCCTGCCATTAGCTCCTGGGCAACCTCGGCCACTGTTTTGGCCAACATGGCACGTTGGGTCATCAGTGTCAGGAAGGGTTGAGGGCCGGTTGTCCATTGTTCCAGGGTGGGCACGTCGGTGACGACGAGCAGCCGCTCACCGGTCTTGAGACCCATATTAACGCGGAGCATCTTCAAGACAGCGTCTTCGACCTCGGCTCGTTCTACCAGGGTCATATACTTTCACTCCTTTCCGGGTAACTGCTCAGCCCGTGTCATTGCGAGGAGCGTTTTTTGCGACGAAGCAATCTCCTCCTTGCGGCTTGGGGATTGCTTCGCTTCGCTACTCAGAAACTTACCTGTCATTGCGAGCCCCGCAGGAGCGAAGCAATCTCCACGTAGCTAATTGGGGATTGCTTCGGCGGAAAACCGTCGCCTCGCAATGACATGATGAAGTTTCTGTCCTTTAGAATGGCGGGGCGCGCCATGGCCGACTCGCAATGACAGCCTGAGTAGCCTTTCTGGAGAATCAAATAGACGGCACTGAGGCTGGTCAGTGCTCGATGGTCACGTCCACTTCACAGGGCTTCGGGTAATTGCCTATTTTGTCCACCACGACCAGGCGGAACTTGTAAGCGCCGGCGGGAAGAGACGAAGTGTCCCACACACCCAGGAGCCCATCAGCCACCGTGTCCTTGAAGCTCTGCACGAAAGCCCAGTCGAGCGCCCCCTTGCTGCGAAACTCGAACTTGTAGTAGTCGAAATTGTCAATGTGCGCTGAGCCCCTGATTTCCACAACCCCCTTCAGAACGGAGTTCGCCATAGGATAAGTGAGCCTGGCTAGAGGATTGGGGCAGATGGGCACAGCAAGAGATTCGGGTGTAAGAGTGGAAGTAAGGGTGGAAGTAAGAGCGGAAGTAGCTACTGGTGTCCCCGTGGGCGGGGAAGTGGGCGTGGATAGAATTGGCGTCTCAGTAGCTTGAAGCGTGGATGCGGGTGGTGGGCAAGTTGGATAAGGGGTATAAGTAGGATAAGGAGTATACGTAGGCAGGGGCGGCTGGGTCACAAGCACCGTGACCTCAATCGGCTTTGGAGGCGGTTGGGTTACCAGCACTGTGACCCTGACGATTTCCGGCGTCGGCCGAAGCTGCTGACAAGCAGTCAGTAGTGTCATGAGAACTACGAGCAATGTGGCTTTCTTCATTGTTGACTCCTTCGCGTGTTTTCCCCCATGCTAACGTGCGCTGGAGGGAGTGATTTGAGGCTTAGTATACTGCAAAACTCGGCTCTTGTCCAGAGAAAGACAATCGCGTTCTCCCACCCCCCATCCCAATCCCCTCACCGAACTGCAAAACCAAGATTTCACGACTATTATACCACTCCTGAGCGCAGTTTGCAATGCCCAGAAAGAAAAACCGGCCTGGTTCAAGTAGGTCGGTCTTCTGGCGGGAGCGACGGGATTTGAACCCGCGGCGACAAGCGCATGAAGGCAAGATAGCGCTTATTCCCTCTGTAGGGCTCCTTCGCGTGGAGGGCGCCAGACAAGTCAAAGACAGGCCAGGGTCTAGAGGGACTTGCGCAGACCCGCGGACTGTAGTACAATAGGAATAGGTGAATAACGAAAAGCCCCGACTGGTTTGATGGGAACCATCGAGGCACGGCCAGACCGTGGCGACAGCCTGACAAAGGGTGGTATAGCACGGAAGCCGGCCTGTCGCAAGGCAGACGGGCGTCTTAGTTCGTGTCGTAGACTCAATAGGTAGGCACTTGCTTCCAAACCCTTACCATGTGCCAAGGAGGAGTGTGCCAAAATGCCATCGAGAAGTCACACCTTGACAATAACCGAATGTCCTGAATGCGGTAAATCTCATGAGTATCAGCTAGAGGTAACTCGCTCCGCTTTCCTTTACAACACACTTTCGTCTGGGCTGTACTCTGAACGCACACAAAAGCCTAGTTGGACCAAAAGATACTTCACAAGGCTATTTACTTGTCCTGTCACGGGCGAAGACTTTCAAGGTCGCTTCTGGATAGCTGAGAGATTCCCCGCAGAAATCGAGTCTGTAGAAGTAAGCGGGCTAGTTACGGAGTCAACCGATGAGCAAGAGAATGCATAATGACAATCTAGACAAGCCCCCTGAAGTCGAGGTCGTAGAGGTCGGAGAAGTATCGCCGCATAACAAAGCAGTCTATGAAGCAGGCAAGACAATGCTTGTAGACTCGATAAGCACAGGTCGAGAGTTCTGTCAGTTCATGATTAAGACGAGTACTGGAGCAATACCTGTCTATTTGGGTATTCTTGCTTTCATTCTCCCCGAGAATTATGCTCTCGGAATAGCTGCTGGCGCAACTGTCGCTCTTCCAGCAATTGCTTTCCTCATAGCCTCAGTGATTTTCACCGTTGGCTACCTGCCCGTCACGAAGCACTTTTCTCTTGACCTAGTTGATGAAATAGAACAGGAAAGAAACAAAGTCATTCGGCGCAGAAGCAGGCTCATAAAAGCAGGCTTCACAGTCTTCGTGCTGGCTACGTCAATGGCTATCGTTGTCATCGTATCAAACATTGGCGTAAGGTAGAAACGATGAATTCCCTGCTAGAGTAAGGCTGTTTACATTGTGCGTGTTTGCTTTTCAGGGTAATGGCAGCGTCTACGCTACCCCCCGAAACGAACTTCCGACAACTTCGCTTCCGTAAACTACGACCGCCTAATTCGATTGCCCGCCACGAAGGCAAAACCCTCAGGCCCGCCGTTCTCCTCGATTAGCCTCAGTATCTCTTCCCTGATGTACTCGCTCATTGTCAGTCCTCTATCACCACTCCCTAGAACGTGGCGATGAACTGCAACAAGAAGCCAACCACGAACAGCACAGCACCTACCGCAAGAGAGCGCTGGCGGACACGGGCGTCGTCAGCCAGTATCCGTAGCAAGAACGACACTGCATCATAGAACTTCTCCAGCAACTTCCCCAGTATCCACAGCAGAAGAACCCACGAGGCCAGCATCAACACTGTTGCCAGTATCCTCAATGTGCCTGCCGACAGCGCCACCCCTACACGCTGAACTATCGCCTCCACAAAGTGAGTCACTGTCTGCGCTCCCCGTATCCACAAGTCCTTCATCGATAGCAACATCACCGTTCCCAAAGCCATCACCAAAGGTGCCACACACCCCACCGCTCTTATGCCTTGCTCAGCCCACCACTCCAGCTTCCTCAGCCGCTCCTCTCCCAATATCTCCGGAGCCGCGAGCCAGAACGACAGGAATTCGAGCACTATGCCCACGCGGTTGACCCACGGTTTGACCACCTCCCACTCCATTAGCTCTCCCCCTGACGACTATTATACCACTCCTGAGCACGGTTTGCAATACCAACAACAAAGACCGACCTGCTTGGATCAGGTCGGTCCTCTGGCGGGAGCGACGGGATTCGGACCCGCGATCTTCGGCTTGACAGGCCGATATGTTAGGCCACTACACTACGCCCCCACTCAAATAGATGATAACACAGAAATCAGTTTTCGTCAAATTGCTCTCAGCCACTGGCCCACCGCCAGCGGCAAGAACAGCAAGACCAGGTTGATCGTAGCGTGGCAGCTCATGCTGGCGCTCAAGCCATAGCGCTGGCACACGTAACCGTAGACGAATCCCAACAGCGCCGTACCCACTACCACGGCAACCAATACCGCGGGAAAGCCACTGAGGCCAGGCAAGAAAAGGACACCCTGGCCCAGGCCGTAAAGCAATGCCGCACTGACCAGCCCTCGCTCCCGCTGCAGGAACCCTCGAAAATACAGTTCCTCGATGGGCGCAGCCAGGAGAACCAAACTCTGGAAAAGAGCTGCTTGGCTGGTCAAAGGGAAAAGCCTGGCCGAGGTAGTCTTCAGGGCATCCCTGGCCAACAACAGCAGCGGCAAAGAGATGACCAGACCAACTACTGCTCCACGCCCCAGGTTGACCAGCCCGTATTGCATGGCTATGGCCTGCCCCTCGGCATAGATCAAGCAGATCCCCAGCAACACCAGCCAAAGTATGAGCAAGCGAGCTTCCATCCCTAGCCGCAAGGTCCCCAGACCAATGACAGCGAAGATCAAGAAGGTCAAATAGGGATCGAAGTTCGTCAGGACGTCCAGTTTTCCACCGCCATCGCGCTTGGGCTTCACAATGGCTCCATCACCTCTCGCATCACGGCCAAGGCCACCTCGATATCGTCGGCCTCAATGCCATAGTGGGTCACGGCCCGCAAGCCACGGCCGCCGATGGCCAGCAGTTTCACCCCCCTCTCGCCCAGCTTGGCCTCGAACTCCACCGGTGTCAGGCGCTCGCTGGCCAGCTCGAAGATGACGATGTTGGTCTGCACCCGGTCCAAATTGACGGCCAGCCCCGGTATCTCGGCCAGGCCCTCGGCCAGGCGGCGAGCGTTGGCGTGGTCTTCCGCCAAGCGGTCTACCATCTGCTCCAGGGCGACGATGCCGGCGGCGGCAATGATGCCCGCCTGACGCATGCCACCGCCAACGATCTTGCGGTTGCGCCGGGCCTCGTAGATGAACTCCTCGTCTCCGCAGATGACCGAGCCCACAGGTGCTGACAGGCCCTTGGACAGGCAGAACTGCACCGAGTCCACGTCCTCCACCAGCTCCTTGACGTCAACTCCTAAGGCCACTGCCGCATTGAAGACACGGGCTCCATCGAGATGGACGGCCAAGCCGTGACGTTGCGCCAGTTGGCAAACTGCTTTGGTGTACTCAGGCGTGAGGACCGCCCCACCACAGCGGTTGTGGGTGTTCTCCAGACAGATCAGCCTGCTGCGGGGAAAATGGACGTTCTCGGCGCGGATAGCAGCTTCGACGTCGGCCAGGTCCAGGGTGCCATCGGGCTGGTTCAGCACAGTGCGATGGTGAATGCCACCCAGCGCCGCCGAGCCGCCGGCTTCGTAGAGAAAGGTATGAGCCAGGTGGCCTACAATGAACTCGTCGCCCCGGCCGCAGTGAGTCAACAGGGCGACGAGGTTCCCCATCGTGCCACTGGCCACGTAAAGGGCCGCCTCCTTGCCCATGCGCTTGGCCGCCATCTCCTCCAGCTGATTAACCGTCGGGTCCTCCCCGAAAACATCGTCGCCCACCTCGGCCCGGTACATGGCCTCGCGCATGGCAGGTGTGGGCAAGGTCACAGTGTCGCTTCGCAGGTCTATGGTTTTCAAGCTTCCCTCCTGTGTTGATATAAGTGTGTTAATGAGAAACCAGGTTTTTCCCCTACTTGAGTGGACAGACCATTGCTTTTGGGGCTCTCTGCGCTGTGAGAAGTTGCTTTCTCTAGCCAAAAACCTGGTTTCTGGGCCCCGTTCATGAAAGTGTCTGATAGCGAGATTTCGGTACCTGCCACTAGTACCTCCTGGCGATAGCCCTGTAGGTCTGCGGTTGGCGGTATTGCAAGAGCTGAAGCTCCTCGCGATATTTCCGGACGTTGTCCAGGTCAATGCGAGCCACGCCATAGCCCTCGATCTCCTGCTCAACGGAGGCGTACCGCTCACCCCGAGGGCCCACGATCATGCTCTCGCCGAAGAAGGAGTAGGTGTACTCCTCCCCCACTCGATTAGCTGCCGCCACGAAGAGCGAGTTCTCGTACGCCCTGGCTAGCACATAAGTGCGCCACTCCTCCACATCCGGCTGGGCCCAGTTAGCGCAGACGATCAATAGCCCTGCCCCATCCAAAGCCAAGCTGCGCGCCACCTCGGGAAAGGCCAGGTCCCAACTGATTAGAAATCCTACCTGGCCAAACTCTGCCTCCAAGACAGGATACCGATAGCCGGGGCGGAAGGCCAAACGCTCCTCCCCCCGCAGGTGCACCTTGTGGTATTGGCCGATCAAATCACCATCGGGGCCGATCAGGATGGCGACGTTGTAGAGGATGCTCTCCACTCTTTCCTTGGCCGCCATCCCGAAGGCGATATGGGTGTTGAACTCGGCAGCCCGCTGGGCCAACAAGTTAACCGTCGGCCCAGGCACTCGCTCAGCCAGCTCGGTAAAACGCATCCCGCACTCGTAGCCGGTGGTGACCAGCTCGGGAAACACAACCAGGTCCACCTTTTGCTCGCTGCAAATCTTCTCCACGAAATTGGACATCTGCACGAGGTTCTCACTGACCTCGGCCAAACGAGGGTTCATCTGAACCACAGCCACCCTGATCTCTTTCATGGCAACTTGACTCCTTTTGACATGATGCGTGAAGCGTGATTGGGCGTTTCACGTTTCACATAGTATACACCACAACCAAGGTGTTAGTCAAAACGCGGCTGAGGTGCCCGGCACTTGCCGATGTCGCCTGGAGCAAGCCACTCAGATGCTTTCCAGCCCTCATTGCCTTTGAAGTTTCGGTCAAAAGTGCCGGGCACCTAAAAGGCACTTAGCTATGGCCTCCTCGATCTCGATGCTCGTCTCCTCGCGGCCCTTGCTCAGGTGAGCCAGACATTCCACATTGCCAGCCGGTCCCTTGAGTGGCGATGCGATCAGGCCTCGCACCGCTAGGCCATGATCCAGGGCCCAACCGAGGATTCTGCGCAGGACAGCACGGTGGACTTCGGGATCCTTCACCACTCCCCCCTTGCCTACTTCTGCTCGCCCGGCCTCGAACTGGGGCTTGATAAGGACGATGATGTCACCCGCTGGCTTGAGCCAGCCTATGACGCTGGGCAGCACCAGCTCCAGAGAGATGAAGGAAACGTCAACGGTAGCCAGGTCAATGGGCTCTGGTAGGCTCTCCAGGTAGCGCACGTTCATGCGCTCCATGACCACCACCCGCGGGTCCTGGCGCAGACGCCAGGCCAGTTGGCCGTAGCCTACGTCAATGGCATAGACCTTTCTCGCGCCCCGCTGCAACAGGCAATCGGTGAATCCTCCTGTGGAAGCCCCCACATCAGCGGCCACCACCCCAGCCACCGGAACGGCGAAACTGTCTAACGCCGCCTCCAGCTTTAACCCACCCCGGCTGACGTAGGGCAGCTTTGCCCGCAGGCAGATGTCCGCGCCGCTGGCTACTTGCATCCCCGGCTTGTCCACCACCTGACCGTTTACCAGGACCTGGCCGGCCATGATCAGCCGTTTGCCTTGCTCCCGGCTCTCGACCAGACCCCTCTCAACCAGCAGCACATCCAAACGCTTTTTCCTCACGGCTATAGGATAGCCGTAACTTACCGAAAAGTCAAGCTGCGACCGAGCTACAGGCCGATTTGCTCAAATCGCCATAATCTGGTATCATCTAGTGCACTGGATATTGGATACTGGATATTGGATACTGGACAAATGTTAATTAGCCTCCTCAAAACCATGCGGCCCAAACAGTGGCCCAAGAACGTGTTCATCTTCACGGCTTTGGTGTTCGTCGAAGAGCTGTTCACGCCGGTCCCCCTGCTTAAGACCATTGCCGCCTTCGTCCTCTTCTGCCTTATGTCCAGCGCTGTTTATCTCATCAATGACGTGGTGGATATCGAAAAGGACCGCCAGCACCCGACCAAGCGCCTGCGCCCCCTGCCCTCAGGGCAACTGAAGCCTTCGGTAGCTATTGCCGCCGGGGTGCTGATCCCTCTCGTCACCCTGCCCCTCTCCTTCTTGTTAAACCTCTACTTTGGCTTCGTTGCCCTGGCCTACTTCCTGACCATGACCGTCTACTCTTTTGTCTTCAAGAACATCGTCATCCTTGACGTGCTGACGGTAGCCGCTGGCTTTGTCTTGAGGGCGGTAGCCGGGGCGGTGGTCATCTCCGTCCCCATCTCCCCCTGGCTCTACGTCTGCACCACGTTAGTAGCGCTATTCATCGGGTTCAGCAGGCGACGCCACGAGCTGATCCTCCTTGCGGAGAACGCCAACGAGCACCGCGCCAGCCTGAACGAGTATAGCCTCCCTCTACTGGATCAAATGACCGCCGTCGTTACCTCGGCCACGATTATCGCCTATTCTCTCTACACCTTCTCCGCACCGAACCTGCCGCCCAACCACGCCATGATGCTGACCATCCCCTTTGTCCTCTACGGCCTCTTCCGCTATCTCTACTTGATCCACATCGAGAACAAAGGCGGGACTCCCGAGGAGATATTCCTAAGTGATCTGCCCATGATGATAGCTCTTGGCCTTTGGGGGCTGGCTGTGATAGCAGTCTTGTACTTCCTCTAACCTCCTCCCCCCTTCCTCCCCCCCAACGTTGGGGGGGAAAGAGGGGGTGGCCATCGCACCCAAGACGAACCTTAAGAATTCCCCGAGAACCTTGACAAGTTCCCCAATATATGATAACATAGATCGCAGGGAAAGCATTGCCTGAAAAAGCAACCCTCGCTCTAGTACACTTCGTGCCAAACGAGAGAGTTCCAAAAGGAGAACTTCTATGACCAGGCTAAATATCAAGTGGATAACCGCCATACTCACCAGACTGCTGTATTTAATGGCAGCCTCTGCTCTTCTGGTAGCCCTTTTGACCACCCTTGGGCATGGGCTCCCTTCCGCTCTCCCTAGCAGGCTGGCTTCCTCGTCACAAGCGGCTAACTCTCACCGCACTGACGAGGGCACCTGGACGACGTACAACACCTCCAACTCGGGATTGGCGACTAATGTCGTCCTGTCCATCGCTATAGAAGGGGGAAACAAATGGTTCGGTACTAATAGAGGGGTTAGTGTATTCGACGGAGAGAGATGGACGACCTATGAGAAGACCCCCGGTGGATTGGTGAATGGACGTGTCACTGCCATAGCCATAGATGAGGAAGGTAATAAGTGGTTTGGTACTCAAGGCGGGGTGAGTGTGCTCGATGACAACGGCACCCCCCATAACAAGAGCGATGACACCTGGACCACCTATGATGCCTCGACCCCAGGGCTAGCCTCTCCTCGTATCTCTGCCATCGCCATAGACAGTTTCGGCAATGTGTGGGTCGGCACTAAGGTGAGCGATGGATTTGGATACGGAGTGAGCAAGTTCGACAGAGGGAGCGGGAACTGGAGGACCTATAATACCTCGAACTCACAGCTAGTGTGTGACGCTGTCAATGCCATCGCTGCAGACAACTCCGGCAATGTGTGGATTGGCACCTCTGCCTGTTGTGCAGGTGTTACAGAAAAACGATGCGGGGTGAGCAAATTCGACGTGGCAAGAGAGATATGGACCACCTATTATATACCAGACCCAGAGTTGAAGAGTGATCATGTCCGGGCCATCGCCATAGAGGGCACCAATGTGAAGTGGTTTGGAGGGTGTAAGGGCGTATATGATGAGTGGTGTGACTTCCTAGGCTGCGCCAATGCCGTGGTGAGCCGATTCGATGGCGGCTGGGCAATCTGGAACCCTGGAGACAAGGATATCAACGCTATCGCCATAGACTGGCGAGGGAACAAGTGGTTTGGCACTCAGGGGTACGGGGTGAGCGAGTTCGATGGGGTCACCTGGACGACCTATGATACTTTAAACTCAGGTTTGGCAGATGATGACGTCCGTGCCATCGCCACAGACAACGAGTGGAACATTTGGTTCGGTACCTATAGTGGGGTAAGCAAGTACGGCTTGCCTATCCCTACACCCACGCCCACTGCAACAGCAACGCCAACTTATACACCCACACCGACGGTCACCCCCACGCCCACACCCACGCCTACCAACACACCGACACCAACCGATACGCCAAAGCCGACGGCTACCCACACACCCACCCCCACGCCGACCGTCACTCACACGCCCACCCCCACGCCGACGGCTACACCATACAGACTCTACCTGCCACTCATCCTGAAAGCGTATAGCGGCCACAAGTCGGGATAATGCGTTTTCTGGGTGACTTCCTGTCCAACCAAAAGATCGAAGTTCCGTGACTACTCAGGCTGTCATTGCGAGCGAAGCGAAGCAATCCCCAAGCCGCAAGGAGGAGATTGCTTCGTCGCAAAAAACGCTCCTCGCAATGACACGGGCTGAGCAGTTACGAAGCTCCTAACAAAGGCGACCGTCGAATGGTTGCCTTTTTGTGTAGAATCCATTCCTGTGATATACTGGATTTGCGGATGACTAAAACGCCGCTGGGAGCAAAAGATGACTGTCGCCTACGCCCCAGGAAAGGTCATCCTTTTCGGCGAGCACGCGGTAGTCTACGGCCAGCCCGCCATCGCTGTGCCTGTAACTCAGGTGAAGGCCAAGGCTACAGTCGAAACGGGTCCTGAAGGCCAAGGCATCACCATTATCGCCGAAGACCTAGAGCAAAACTACTCCCTTGACCAGGCACCGCCCAACGATGCTTTGCGAGCCATCGTGATCAGCACCCTGGAGCACATTGGAGTGGGGACGCAACCGGACCTGACCATCACCGTCAGCTCCACCATCCCCATCGCGCGAGGGTTGGGCAGCGGGGCGGCGGTTTCCACGGCCATCGTCCGCGCCCTCAGCAAGCACTTCGAGAGCTTGGTGCCCCCCCAGATGATCTCCAATCTGGTATACGAAACCGAGAAGATCCACCACGGCACGCCCAGTGGCATTGACAACACCGTCATCGCTTTCGAGAAGCCAGTGTATTTCGCCAAGGGTCAAAAGATAGAAATCTTTTCGGTCAAGAGCCCCTTTCTGCTGGCTATCGCCGACACTGGGATAGCCAGCCCCACCAAGATAGCCGTGGGCCAAGTGCGCCGGGCCTGGGAAAGGGAGCGAGAAAAGTACGAGGAGATATTCGATGAGATCGGGACCATCGCTGAGATGGGACGCCAGGCTATTGAACGGGGAGAGATCGAGACAGTGGGGCAACTCATGAATGAAAATCAGCGCTTGCTCCGGCTCATTGGTGTCTCCTCGCCGGAGGTGGAGGGCCTGGTGGAGGCCGCTCGCCGGGGGGGGGCACTGGGGGCCAAGCTCTCCGGGGCTGGGCGCGGGGGCAACATCATCGCCCTGGTCACTCCGGAAACGCGCAGCCGAGTGGACATGATGTTGCGATTGGCCGGGGCTAGGAACATTATTGTCACCGAGGTGAGCTAGATGGGAAACACTCGCGTAGGAGAAGACTACGAAACCGAACCTCGAAGGGCATACCTCCCTGGGATAGGACCCATAGCCGTGCTCCTGGCCCTTCTCGCGCTCATCTTTGCTACTACCTGCTCTTCTCCGCAGCAGGTCACTCCTACCCCAGAGCCTGAGGTCAGAAAAGCAGCCCTGGTGGATCAAATAGCTTTAACCAATCCAGATCCAGAGTTTACCGACCAAGCTCTGGCTTATCTGGAGGAGGCCGGATTCAGTGTTGATGTCTACGAAGGGGAAGAGATTACGGTTGAGTTCTATAGAACCCTGCCTACGAAAGGCTACAAGCTGATCCTTATTCGCACTCACTCCACGAATATCCTCAACGAAACCCTCCCAGGCGGCCCCGTGTTCCTCTTCACTTCAGAGCTCTACGAAAAGGGCAAGTACGTTAAGGAGCAACTGGCAAACCGCATTGGGCGCGCCAGGGTTCTCTTCGACGACAACGCTCCTCTCTACTTCGCCATCGTCGCAGGATTCGTTAGGCAGGACATGGTGGGCCGTTTCGATGATACCCTGATCATCATCGGTGGATGCCAAAGCCTGGGCACACCGGACCTGGCGCAGGCATTCATCGAACGGGGAGCCTCAGCCGTCATCGGCTGGAACGGGTGGGTGGACCTATCTCACAACGATAAGGCAATCCTACACCTTTTGCGCGGCTTAACTACGGAAAAACTGACCCTGGAGCAGGCTGTGAGAAAGACCATGAACGAAATAGGCCCTGACCCAGCTTACCAGAGTATCCTGACCTATCTCACAGAGGAAGGAGGCACATTCACGCTTTGGGACTATTGAATCGGGTGCGTTTCATTTCGGTTGAGGTTAGACTTCGGAAGTCTTCAGCCGAGGATTTTGAAGGCAAGAGCGACTTGAAATCGCCTAAAAAGCCGCTGGGTAGAACACTTTTGAGACTTCCGAAGTCTCGTCTAACTCAACTTCTGGCGGCGATATTGATAGCTGCTCAAGTGGCGCTATGTGTGGCCCCTGTTCAAGCCGCCCCACCACCAGAGTCCACTGTCGTTCACGTCGTCCGGTTAGGCGAGACTCTGTCCCTCATCGCCCGTCGTTACAACACCACGGTCCGAGCCATAGCAGAACTCAATAGCATCCTCAACCCCAATCTCATTCACGTGGGCCAGCGATTGATCATCCCCAGCGCTGGTGACTCTGCGCCATCCCTTCGACAGCCCTTCACCTCGACTGGGCTCAGTACAAGCGACGTAGCTCAGGACACTGCGCCGACTCAAATCCACGTCGTGCAGCCAGGGGAGACGCTGACTCGAATAGCTTTGCGCTATGGGACGACCATCTCGGCCATCGTCGCGGCTAGTGACCTCGCTAATCCCTCCCTGATCTTCGTGGGGCAGCGCCTGGCCATCCCTGGCTCCACTCCGAGCACCCCCCTGCCTTCGCCTTTCATCGCCGTGGAGCTAAAGCCCCTCCCGGTGATTCAAGGGCAAACTTTGGTTATTAAAGTGCAGACCGACGCCCTTCGACAGGCTCAGGACACAGTGCCTTTGAACCTGGCTGGCTCCTTCACTTCGACAGGGCTCAGTACAAGTGACAACAGGCCCCTTGTCTTTGTGGGAGAAGGCGGCCAATACTGGACCTTAGTGGGCATTCGGGCCACCGCGCAGGTCGGCCCATACCTACTGGAACTCACAGCCACCGATGGCACGGGTAAAACGACCAGGGCGAGCGAACTCGTACAAGTAGTAGCAGGCGACTTCGTCACGGAGCAGATAGCCCTCCCGCCAGAGGCGAGCAAGCTGCTCGATCCAGCCCTGATCAAAGCTGAAAACGAGCGCCTAAGCCAGATCGTGGGGATATCCAGTCGCCAACCATTGTGGGAAGGGCTGTTTGTAGTCCCCCTCCGAGACCACGTGCGAGTCACCTCAGCTTTCGGAACCCGGCGTTCCTACAGCGGCGGGCCACCTACAAGCTATCACGAGGGCCAGGACTACGGGGCAGCGACAGGAACGTCGGTGCTAGCTGCCGGTGCCGGCCGCGTAGCCCTGGCTGAGGACCTGACCGTGCGAGGCAAAGCAGTGATCATTGACCACGGCCTGGGCGTCTACAGTGGCTACTACCACCTCTCGGAAATCGCGGTCAAAGCGGGGCAGAGGGTGGAAAGAGGCGATCTTATTGGCAAGGTCGGAAGCACTGGGCTATCAACCGGATCACACCTGCACTGGGAGATCAGGGTCGGTGGCGTCTACGTAGACCCCCTCCAATGGACGCGACAGGTGTTCCCTTGACAAGAGCAAGGGATTCACAGCCTCTCATTTGACCAGAAAGCGCACAGGTGATAAAATAACGAGAAGAACTTCTTACAGGAGGTGGTATAGATGGCAGTAGTCAGCAGAGACATTGTTGTCAAAGCTTTGGATGAGCTATCCGAAGACCAGATGGTAGAAGTGCTCGACTTCATCGGTTACTTGCAGTGGCGCAGCAAGGATGTGGAAGACCCGTCGTGGTTCTGGACAGAGGGGTGGCAAGAGCGCTACCGCGAGGCAAAAGAGGATCTGGCGCAAGGGAGGTACAAAGAATTCGAGGATGTCGAAGACCTGATTCGGGAGCTAAAGAGCTAATTCGCTTGGCTTCCCTAGCCTAAAAGAGCCCAGGCCATCAAAGCCATGAAGATACGACGCACCGATCGCTCCAAGAAAGACTACCACACACTCCCCGAGAAGATTCAGCGCAGGGTGGACGAGAAACTCAAGTTTCTACTGAGAGACCCCAGACATTCGTCTTTGCGGGTTCACAAAATCCGGGGAGCAAAGGGTTTATGGGAGTTCAGAGAACCCTCTCCCTCTAGACAAAACGCCGACTCTCAGGCATGACAAGCCCACAGAGTCGGCGTTTCTATTTCCTCGTTGCCTCATCACGCATTGAGGAAAAAGTCGCACTTGTATTTGTCACCCTGAGCCTTGCCCTGAGCAAAGCGAAGGGGAAGCGAAGGGTCTCGTTCCTCACATACAGATCACCCGTCTGCCAAGAACGGGATTTCTCGTCGCTTCACCTCTAGAATTCCTTAGCCGTACCAACCCTCACTGAGGTCTTTCCAACCAGGGTTAAGCGACTCAATCAACGCAATCTTCTTCTTGCGAAGCCAACCCTTGATTTGTTTCTCTCGAGCAATAGCAGCGGCTGCGTCAGAAGTTTCTTCGTAGTAGACTAGCCTCGTGATGTTGCAACGTTTGGTGAATCCCTCAATCAACTTCTGCTTGTGCTCCCAGGCGTGGCGTCGGAGGTCATTTGTCACGCCAACATAGAGTGTCCCTGAGTGATTGGTCATAATGTAGACGTAGTACTGTTTCATGGCTCTCCCCCTACCACTCCTTAGTCAGGCTCGGGACTAGCCATGAGAAAAACGAAGAGCCTGCCTTGAGCCCACCGAAGGACTCTCGTTCTCCCAAAACGAGATTCTTCGCTCCCTTCGGTCGCTCAGAATGACATATCCTAGACCACCAACCGACGACGTGTCACTTTTACCGCAATGCCTCATCACTCGTTGACTTTTTACTCGCTGTAAAGCTCCGGCTTCAGCACGCCGATGAAGGGGAGATTGCGGTATTTCTCGTCGTAGTCCAGGCCGTAGCCAACTACGAACTTGTCGGGGATATCGAAGCCTACGTAGTCCAGGGGAACGGGCACCTTGCGGCGCTCGTGTTTATTCAACAGGACACAGGCCCGCAGGCTGGCGGGCCGGCGTGTCTTGAGGTTGTCAATGATGTAGTTCAGAGTCAAACCGGTGTCTACGATGTCCTCCACGATGAGCACATCGCGCCTTTCGATGTTCGTTCTGAGGTCCATGAGAATGCGAACGACACCACTGGACTCAGTGCTGGTGCCCCCGTAGCTGGAGACGGCCATAAAATCAATCTCATGAGGGACGGTGAGCTGCCTGATAAGATCCGACAAAAAAACGACCCCCCCCCTGAGGATGCAGAGCGCAAGAAGGTCCTTGCCTTGATAGTCAGCCGAGATGGCTTTACCCAACTCGGCAATCTTGGCCTGCAGTTCCTCCTCAGTGATGAGGATCTCACCCACGTCATCGTTTAACATCCCAACCTCCAATGAACAACACCCAATTGGTCATTGGGATTTGGTCATTGATCTTTTTTCGGCACTTGGTGGCAATGGCGGCAGCGAGCTTCGTAGACTTCGCTAGCACCTACCCTTATCACGGGGTCGTCGTAGGAAGCGGGCTGGCCGTTGATCAGACGTTGGCTGCGGCTGGCCGGCATCCCGCAGACGACGCAGATGGCCTGTAATTTGTCCACCATCTCGGCCTGGGCCATCAGCAGAGGCATAGGGCCAAAGGGCTCGCCGCGAAAGTCCATATCCAGCCCAGCGATGATCACTCGCCGACCATTGTCGGCCAGGAAGCTGCAAACGTCGGCGATAGTCCAATCGAAGAACTGCCCCTCGTCTATGGCGACCACGGTGGTGTCAGAGTCCACTAACTGAGGGATATCCCTGGCCTCCCCCACGACGACAGCATCCAGATGCATGCCACCGTGAGAAGCCACCTTCTCGACCAGATAGCGATCGTCCAGGCGAGGCTTAAAAACTTGCACCTTCTGCCCGGCTATCTGGGCCCGCCTGACACGACGAATCAACTCCTCCGTCTTGCCGCTGAACATGCCACCACAGATCACTTCGATCCAGCCACCGCGTCCTGAGCCTGTCGAAGGACCGCCTTGCCTCTGGTACATAGTCTACCTCCTCCAAAAAACCGAAGGGCAGATACAGAGACCTGCCCCCGACCATCAACTAATTTGCAAGAGCCATCAGAGCAAAAAGCCTTGTACTGAGCCCAGTCGAAGTGATCGTTCACTCGGCTGACTCAGGAGATGCCTTTTGGGAGGCCTTCTTGGGTTTTTCGGCCGATGATTCCTTGGAGGCCTTCTTCGCCGATTTCTCCCCGGAGGCTTTACCAGCCGCCTTCTTCTCTGCTGCTGGTTTCTTGACTTTTTTCCTGGCTGCTTTCGGTTCGACCTCCTTAGCCTCCGCCTCTTCCCCCTCAGCCTCCGAGCGAGGCTGCTCCTCGGCCCTGATCTCCTGCCCTTTCTCCAAACGCCTGATGAACCGCTCCACCTGACCGCCTGCGTCCACCAGGCGCTGCTCGCCAGTGAAGAAGGGATGACAGGCTGAACAGACGTCCGTGCGGATCATCTTCTTAGTTGAGCCGACAGTAAAAGTGTTGCCACAACTGCATATCACCTTAGCATCAGGATAGTACTCAGGGTGAATATCCTTTTTCATCAGTTGTCCTCTCTATGAAGTTTCTGGATACACGCTAACCATCTTCTTGCCCCGTGGTCCGTGCTCGAACTTCACGAAGCCATCAATGATAGCGAAGATAGTATAGTCCTTGCCCAAACCAACGTTGCTGCCGGGCTTGAATTTGGTTCCTCTTTGGCGCACGATGATGTTTCCTGGTCGCACCTTCTGGCCGCCAAACTTCTTCACGCCCAGGCGCTTAGACTGGCTATCTCGACTGTTGTGGGTCTTCCCGCCCCCCTTTTTGTGTGCCATAAATAATACACCTCCATTTCCCATTTCCGATCTTCGATTGCCGATCTTCGATTGCCGATTCCCAATTCTCGGTTTCCAATCGGCATTCGACAATCGGTAATCGTCAATCGTCTAATCCCCTATTCGATTGGCGATTGACGATTTTCAATTGCCGATTCCCAATTCTCGGTCTCCAATCGGCATTCGACAATCGGTAATCACCAATCGTCTAATCCCCTATTCAATTGGCGATTGACGATTTTCAATTGCCGATTCCCAATTCCTGGTTTCCAATCGGCATTCGACAATCGGTAATCGTCAATCGTCTAATCCCCTATTCATCGGGTCTGGGTTTGTAACCAAAAATGCCACTTTTCAGGAGTTACTTATGTCAGGTTTCCTGGGCTAGACAATGATCTGCTCGATCTTCAACTGCGTATGGGACTGCCGATGCCCTTTCTTGCGACGATAGCGCTCCTTGGGCATGTACTTGAAGATGATGACTTTCTTGTCCTTCCCGTGCCCTACCACAGTGGCCAATACCTTGGCCCCTTCGACGGTGGGCTGCCCCACACGTACCTCATCACCATCGGCCACCAGGAGCACCCTGCCCAGCTCTATCCTCTCTCCAACCTCACAGAGGACCTTCTCTACATCTATGATATCGCCCGCGCTAACTTTGTATTGCTTCCCGCCCGCCTCAACAACAGCGTACACTGCTCTAGCCTCCCGGTTGCACGATCTCAGTAATTTCGCAAATGTGATTATACTAGCCTTTCCCTTATTTGTCAAGGCCGAATGAGCGAAGTGTAGGGCAATCGCAAAGTCGCTCGGCAGGTGAGATCAGCCAACGTTCCGTCATTGCGAGGCGCGCTTTTTGCGCCGAAGCAATCCCCCACCAGGTTGGAGATTGCTTCGCCTTCGGCTACTCAGAAACTCGGGGGGCGACCAGACTTCCGAAGTCTCGGAGACTTCGGAAGTCTGCCCGCCAGTTTCTGCCCCCTACGGATGGCGCGATGCGCCATGGAAGACTCGCAATGACCACGTTAGCGCAGTTTGCGATTGCCCTATGTATTAGCCCCCTGACTTGCCACCGGGCCGAATAGGAGCCGCTCCCTTCGCACAGCATGAGGCTCTTCGGCCAGGCCCAGGGCGTCCAACACCTCGTCGGGCCGGCCGGCGCCTTCGTCCCCGGCCCGAAGGCGCATCCCTAAAACCCAACCATCAGCCTCTTCCCCCTCAACCCACAGATCCTCGATCAACGGACGCAGATCGTAATCTTTACCCCGGCGCTGGCGCAGCAGTCCCTCGGCCGAAAGCAACTCCTGCAGCTTCCCCTCCATCTCCTCCTGTGACCCATCCCAGGACACCGTCACCCGATACTCCGCGGAGCGCACCTGGGACTGCAGGGAGGGCAACTTTGGATAAGCCTCCTCCACGGACAGCACCTCCAGGCCCGGCGGCAGGTGGGGCACCAAGGACTTGGCGAAGTTGTAGGGAGAGATGCGGCGCTCCAGGACGACGTCCATCACCTCGCCCCGACTGGTGAAGCCCACCGGCAGGGGAGCGGCGAAGGCTATTTGGGGCCGGGGGTTGAAGCCACGGGAGTAAGCCAGCGGCACCCGCGCCCGGCGCAAAGCCCTCTCCCACAGCCGTATCAGATCCAGGTGAGAGATGTATTTTATTTCCTCGCCCTTGGCGAAGGTGATACGAAGGCGTTGCTGGATCGTTGATCCCATTGCTTTCTCTACCTCACCTCCGGGATTGGGGAATCAGGAGACTGATGACCTGGCTCCACGCTCTGATAAGTATACCCCCGAAAGAACCAGAGCGGCTCCTACGAGCTGAAGTAAGGCGATTGGCTCAGCCAGGACGAAGCGGGCGGCGACCAGGGTTACCACCGGCGACAAATTTACGTACACCGATGCCTCTCCAGCTTTCAGCCTGGTCAGGGCGAAAAGGTATAGGAAAAAGGCAAGTCCTGAGGCTGCCACTGCCAGGAAAAGCAGCGCCGCCCAGCCCCTGGCTGAGGGCCACGACACCCCCTGCAAAGAAATCTCCCACAAAGCCAACGGTGCCAGGAACAGTGTTCCCCAGGCAATGGTGTGGGCAGTGACTACAGCATGAGGCAGCCGGGCCACCACACGGCGGCCCAGCACCGTGTACAGCGCCCAGCAGAGGGCAGCTCCCAGCACCAGCAGATCGCCGAGCAGGGTGCTGCTCCAGCCCAACTCTCCGGCGGCTGCGTGGTGGGATCCCCCTGGCAAGCCGCCGGTCACCACCACGGCCACCCCCGCCATGGAGAGGAGAATCCCCGATCCCCGCATAAACCCTAAGGTCTCTCCCAAGGCCACGCGGCCGATGATGGCCGTCAGGGCCGGGATGGCCGACAGAACGATGGCCGCGTCAGCGGCGGTAGTGTAGACCAATCCCCAGTTCTGCAGGGCAAAGAAGAGAGTTACCCCGAAGAAACCCATGGCAGCCAGTTGCCAGGCCTGCACCCCTTCTCGCCTCCGCCCCAGGAAAGGAGCAAAGAGGATTAGAGCGATGAGGAAACGGCCGAAGGCCAAGGTGAGGGGCTCTATTTCCACCAGGGCTATTTTGATGGCCACGAAGGTGATGCCGAAGACAACCATCACCGTGGCCACGGCAGCGATCCCCAACCAGCGCTCAGGTAGCTTTCTGTTACGCATAGGTGATCTCTTACATTCCCAACTGGTATCTGCTCAGGTGCAACGCACTTTTGCCACAGAATCAAGCTGATTCGAAGTGCAATCTGGTCAAGCGAGCCATTGAAATCGTGTGAACAAGTGCGTTGCACCTTATGGCTGAGCAGTTACCCCAACTGATTACTCATCTGGCAACAATGGAAGGCATCGAGGATCCCGCAGTTGAGGCAATGCTGGCGGCAGTCGGGACTCACCTCCGCGCACAGGCTGCGCTGGTACTCTCCGACCAGGAATTCCTTCTTGACCCCCACGTCAATGTGATCCCAGGGGAGCACCTCGTCGAGGGAGCGTTCCCTCCGAGCATAGAAGTTGGGGTCGAGGCCAGCCTCGGTGAAGGCTCGCCACCAAAGGCCCTCGTCGAAAAGCTCGTCCCAGGCATCGAATTTGGCCCCTAGTTGCCAGGCGCGGTGGATGACCCGGCCCAGCCGCCGGTCGCCGCGGGAGAGGGCTGCCTCCAGCAAGGTGGTGCGAGGGTCCTGCCAACTGAAGCTGATGCCGGGCATCCTGAGCCCCCGCCGCAATAGCTCCTGTTTCTCTTCCAGGCTCCCCTCAGCGGCCAGGGGCAGCCACTGGAAAGGGGTGAAAGCCTTGGGCACAAAGGTGCCGAGGCTGACATTGACCTGAGCCTTCTTGCCCTGGTGCCGCCGACCAATAGCCCGCGCCTTCTTCACCAAATCCACGATGGCCGCCACGTCCTCCAGAGTCTCCGTGGGCAGGCCCACCATGAAGTAAAGCTTGATCCGCCGCCAGCCACTGGAATAGGCCGCCTCAGCCGTGCGCAACAGGTCCTCTTCAGTAACGTTCTTGTTGATTACGGCGCGCAGGCGCTGGCTGCCTGCCTCTGGGGCGAAGGTCAGGCCGGTCTTGCGCTGCCCCTGGAACATCTCCGCCAACTCAACGGAGAAAGAATCAATGCGCAAGGAGGGCAAGGAAACAGCCAAGGGCGGGTGCTGATAGTGCGTGGTCAGTTGTCGCACCAGGGGCTCGATCTGGCTGTGGTCGCTGGAGCTCAGGGAAACCAGGGCCACCTCCTCGTAGCCCGTCTCTTGCACGATGTCACCCACCGTTTCCAGCACCTCCTCCAGAGGGCGCTCCCGCAAAGGCCGATAGATGAAGCCCGCCTGGCAGAAGCGGCAGCCCTGGGTACAGCCCCGCTGGATCTCGATCATGCCACGGTCGTGTATCACCCCAACGTAGGGCACGACCAGCCTGGTTGGCGCAGGGGGCAGAGTCCCCACGATGCGCTTTCGGACCCGAACCTTGGCTTCAGGGACCAAGGGCTCCACGGCAGCCACCGTGCCGTCGTCGTGATAGCGAACATCGTACAGACTAGGCACATAGATGCCCTCTATCTTCGCCGCCTCCCGCAGAAAATCCGCCTTCGCAATCCGCAATCCGCAATCCGCAATCCGCAATCGGCGATAAGCTCGTACCAACTCTAACAGTACTTCTTCCCCCTCCCCGATCGCGAAGAGGTCAAAGAAGTCGGCCAGAGGCTCGGCGTTGTAAGTACAACTACCCCCTCCAATGATCAGTGGATCCGCGTCGCCTCGCTCCGCCGCCAGGGGCGAGAGGCCGGCCAGATCCAGCATGTTCAGCACGTTGGTGTAGTTCAGCTCATACTGCAGCGAGAAGCCAATTATGTCAAATTCGCCCAGGGATCGTCGCGACTCCAGGCTGTAGAGGGGGATGCCAGCGCGCCGCATGGCCTCTTCCATGTCTATCCAGGGTGCATAGACTCGCTCGGCCAGGACGCCCTCTTCCCTGTTCAGGATGTCGTAGAGGACCATCAGGCCCAGGTTGGACATGCCCACTTCGTAGATGTCCGGATAGGCCAGGGCCACCTTGACATCAACCTCGTCCCAATCCTTGATCACGCTGTTCCACTCGTGGCCGGTGTAGCGGGCAGGCTTGGCTACTTTTGGTAGAATGCCATCCAAAACTCGCTGGGTTATGTCCATTCTAATCACTCACCAATTTAGCCAGGACGCGGCGGCGGCGCGGCCCATCGAACTCGGCCAGATAGATCCCCTGCCAGGTGCCTAGCACCAGGCGGCCATCCTCCACCAGGAGGGTTTGGGAAAATCCCATCAGGCTGGCTTTGATGTGCGCAGCAGAGTTGCCCTCCGCATGACGGTAGTTGTCGCGCCAGGGCACGATCTTATCGAGCTCCATCAACATATCTCCGCGCACGCTAGGATCCCAGTTTTCATTGAGGGTCAGGCCAGCCGTAGTGTGCGGCACGAAGACGTGGCAGACGCCACTCTGCATCCCCTTCTCCTTCACGGTTTGCTGCACTACTCCCGTGATATCCACCAACTC
This sequence comes from Anaerolineae bacterium, assembly GCA_049589355.1. Taxonomy (GTDB): domain Bacteria; phylum Chloroflexota; class Anaerolineae; order VGOG01; family VGOG01; genus JBAWAP01. The sequence goes on along the minus strand of JBAWAP010000280.1, from coordinate 1,542 downwards.
TGCAGCCGACTTGGTGTTTATCTCCAACTGAGCAATCATCTTTGCGTCCCCCTATAGAACTACATCGAATTGAGAAAGGCCTGTACTGAGCCTGTCGAAGTAAACGAATTTCCTCGCCCTTGATTCGTTTTATTCCCAATTCGCTGTAGTATTTCGCAAGAGCACCAGGGCGACAGCACCCAAGAGGCCCACGTCGTCGCCGAGGGTAGCGGGTACTAAGAGCCTATCCTAAAATTACCCCGCGCGCTCAAAAACAAGCGTGAAAATGGAAGCCCAGAGGGATTTTAGGATAGGGTCTAAGGAGAATCCTCCCCTCCCCATCGGCCAGGGCTGCTCGGATCTGAGTACCGCCCAGGTCTACGCCAATGATCAACTTTCCCACCATAGCCCCTCCTATAATTGCGCCTCAAGTATACCACGATTCCACGCCTTGCGCCAGAACTTGTCTTGGGCGCAAGATGTGGTGACACAAAAAAGCCGCCTGTGCGGTTGACGTAGGTGGCTTTTGTACTACCTGTGTAGTGATCACCGCACCCGATTGAATTTCAATCCCTCAGTCGGATTCTTATATCGGATCGAATGGGCTGCAACGTCAGCGAGTCGGGTGTCCGGTCGCCTAAGCGTTGCCGCTTTCAGTATCCTGTGTCGGATCGAATGGGCTGCAACCTGAGGAGACGCAACGTCACCAGGAACAGGTGGAGACTTTCAGTATCCTGTGTCGGATCGAATGGGCTGCAACCGATCACGGACGCGATCAAGAAGGCGGCCGCGCTGCTCTTTCAGTATCCTGTGTCGGATCGAATGGGCTGCAACGACGGCGTACTGGATGACTGATAGAACGGCCGGACGTCCTTTCAGTATCCTGTGTCGGATCGAATGGGCTGCAACGTCGGCCCAGCCTCCGCTGTATCTCCGCCTTGTCCCAGGCTTTCAGTATCCTGTGTCGGATCGAATGGGCTGCAACTTGCACCGCTCCCGCCTGCTCTCAGTCGCACGCGATGAGCCTTTCAGTATCCTGTGTCGGATCGAATGGGCTGCAACTTGAAAAACTGGGTGTGCTACCACCAGATGCCGATGTACTTTCAGTATCCTGTGTCGGATCGAATGGGCTGCAACAGCCCTAACTCTACAAGAATCCCAATACCTCCCTGTTGCTTTCAGTATCCTGTGTCGGATCGAATGGGCTGCAACAAATAATTTCACGCATTAAGGAGGCTCGCACTCGGCCTTTCAGTATCCTGTGTCGGATCGAATGGGCTGCAACCACGGTGGACTTGGATGAAATAGATTTGCACATAACTTTCAGTATCCTGTGTCGGATCGAATGGGCTGCAACTTGAAGCGATGTAACGACGCCTTCGCCGATGTGCTCTTTCAGTATCCTGTGTCGGATCGAATGGGCTGCAACTTCCTCTCTTGAGCCCCGGTCGGCAGCCGCAATGCCCTTTCAGTATCCTGTGTCGGATCGAATGGGCTGCAACGTCGGCCCAGCCTCCGCTGTATCTCCGCCTTGTCCCAGGCTTTCAGTATCCTGTGTCGGAT
>JBAWAP010000279.1:0-6839 GCA_049589355.1 Anaerolineae bacterium | reverse complement strand
TTGGTGGTACAAGAGGCGTTGGACAAGATGTGGTGCTTCTTCGGATCGTACTCATCCTCATTCACCCCCAGGACGATAGTGATGTCCTCTCCCTTGGCTGGGGCGGAGATAATCACCTTCTTGGCCCCGGCTGTCAGATGCTGGGCCGCTTTCTCCCGTGCCGTGAAGAGGCCGGTGGATTCGAGGACATACCCCACCCCTAAGTTCCCCCAGGGGAGTTGGCTCGGATCGCGCTGGGAGAGGAATTTGATCTCCCTGCCATTGACCACCAGGGCACCATCCTTGACCTCGACAGTGCCCGGGAAGCGGCCGTAGTTGGAGTCGTACCTGAGGAGATGGGCCATGGTGGGCAGATCGCCGATGTCGTTGACAGCCACCACCTCCAGCTCATCGGGGTAGTAGTCCAATATGGCCTTGAGAGCCTGACGCCCGATGCGTCCGAATCCGTTGATTCCAATTTTGACTGTCATTTGTGTAACCTCCTGTAATGTTATCTCTTCTCAACCTCGTCGCTGAGAAGAGTAGAAGTCCATCAGATTGCGGGCCAGCTTTTGGGGATCATGTCGCCAGGGCTTCTGGGGATCAATCAAGTCCGCTGACACAACTTGATAGTCTGTCTCGGCTTCATGGTCCAAAGGCACTAATTCCGTGTTGGGGTTGAGTTTCACGTTGAAGTTGTCGTTCACCAACACGTGGTGAAACACATCCCGCCCCACATGGCGTTGTAGCGCCTCTACGTGGTCCCCGACGCTGAAGCCATCGGTCTCACCTCTTTGGGCAGCCACGTTGCATACATATATTTTCGAGGCTCGGGAAGCACAGATAGCCCTAGCGATGTCCTCCACCAGGAGATTGGGCAGCACACTGGTGAAGAGGCTGCCTGGCCCAGTAACGATGAGATCTGCTTCCAGGATAGCCCGCAGAGTCTCAGGATAGGCCCGCACTTTGTCGGGCCGCAAGAAAACTCGCTCGATAGGCAATTCAGCCGCGGTGATGCTGGACTCGCCCTCCACCCGGCTAAGAGCTCCTGCTGCCTGGTCCTCGCCACGCAGGTCGGCACAAAGGGTGACATTCTCCAAGGTAGAGGGCAGGATGCGCCCCTGTATGGCTAACACCCGGCCCGACTCAAGGATGGCCCGCTCAAAGCTACCCGTCACCTCGGCCATGGCGGCGATGAACAGATTGCCAAAGCTGTGGCCGTTAAGGCTATCCCCCTCGATGAACCGGTATTGGAAGAGTTGGGTAATCAGGGACTCGGCGTCGGCCAGGGCAGCGATGCAGTTGCGAAAGTCGCCGGGAGGGAGCACCCCTAGCTCGCGGCGCAGGCGGCCAGAACTGCCGCCGTCGTCGGCCACGGTGACGATGGCCGTGATGTTGGTAGTGTATTCCTTAAAGCCCCGCAGCAGGGTGGAGAGGCCCGTCCCGCCGCCGATGACAACTACCTTGGGGCCCCGGCTGCGCTGACGATGCTGATAGACCGTCTTCGCCACCTCCTGGCCCGGCCGCAGGAAGGGTGCCAACAGCGAGCGGCTCAACTGCACCACGGCTATCATTACAGCAGCTAAGCCCAGCCCTCCGAACAGGGCAGCACGCGCCAAGCGGGGGACAAACTGCAGGGTGAGATAGTAGAAAACAGCCGGCAGAGGTTGTTGCCGATAGATGTTGACCAGGAAGTAAGCGAAGCCCAGGCTAATACAGGTAACACCCAACACGAGCAAGAGCAGCCACCGCTTCACGCCCATGCCTGGATAAAGCCATTTCCAACCGGAGACGCTTTTGGGAAGGAATTTCATGCCGATCGCCCTTTGAGAACGCCTGTGACTACTCAGGCTGTCATTGCGAGCGAAGCGAAGCAATCCCCAAGCCGCAAGGAGGAGATTGCTTCGTCGCAAAAAACGCCCCTCGCAATGACACGGGCTGAGCAGTTACGAACGCCTATGTTTTGATATTATAGCCCAACTGGGCTGCCAAGTCAAAAATGAACCCGACTCGTGCGCAAGTCGGGTTCATTTTCTTTTCTCCTTGGGCATGTTTATTTGAGATTTCGTAACTGCTCAGCCTGTCATTCTGAGCGAAGCGAAGAATCTCGTTTGTGCGAAGAACGAGACCCTTCGCTTCGCTCAGGGTGACACCAAAAGCGTCCAAATCTGCCAGGGCTGAGCAGCTACGAGATTTCAAGCAGATTCCCCTGGCCGCTACACCCAAGGGGGAGTTCAAGTTGGCGGTCTTAGTCGAGCTAGCCCCTCGCCGCATCGTCTACGTGTCCTGCGATCCAGCCACCCTGGCCCGGGACGCACGCAGGCTGGCCGCTGGTGGCTATCAACTAATGGAAGTGCAGCCTGTGGACATGTTTCCCCAGACTTATCATGTCGAAAGCGTGGCTTTGTTCGGGAGATAGTGATTTGACATCAGGCCCAACTAGCAGTACAATAGAAGCAATGCTTCACCTAGGAGGATCCCATGCGCGCTACTTTACCCAAAATGCCCCCAAGTGTACAGCAAACCCTGGGCCCGGAAGCGACGGGTGACTTTAGCCAGTGGCTTGAGGTCGTCCTGGTTGAACACGCCGTGCGTCGTGACGAGTATCGGGAGGTGCTCTCTCGCCTGGATATCCTGGAACACGACGTCGCTGACGTGAAGGCCAGCATCACCGACCTGCACCGCACGATGGATGAGCGCTTCGACCGAATGAGCGAGCGCTTCGAGCGGTTGGAAGCGCGCAATGACGAGCGCTTCGACCGGATGAACGGGCGCTTCGATGAGCTGTACAGGCATATATCCACCATGACCCGCTGGACAGTGGGGACGCTGGCTCTTATAGGCACCATCATGACCATTCTGATGGCCATCGCCCAGTTCACCTGATGAAATGTAGATGCCTGGTGACTTCGGCAAGCTCAGTCCAAGGATTTCGACAGGCTCAATCCAAGGATTTGGCCGAGATAGGGCGCAAGAGTGCGCCTCTGGTAGTGCCAGGCCAACACAGCCAACATCGCCCTCAAACCCGACGCCAGCCAAGGCCGCGCTCTTGTGTGCCCTGAAGCTGGCGTTTTTGTTGCTTATGAGTTGCTGAGTCAAAGGAGAGAGCAAGATATTCAAAACTCAGGAGAGAGAAAACCCTGCAGCGACCTGGAGGAGCATATGGAAACGAATGTGTTAACTATACCTTATCCCGATGAGCTATTACTGTCCTTAAAAGAGAGCTCAGCGGAGTTCGAGGCCGAGGCTCGACTTCTACTGGCCGCAAAGCTCTACGAACTGGGACGGGTATCAACCGGCATGGCTGCCCGGTTAGCGGGGATGAGCCGTGTGACGTTCATGTTCGCGTTGAGTCGTTTTGGGTTGTCACCCATTGATCTGGAGCCGGATGAACTAGCTGAGGACCTGGCCAATGCCTGAAACGACTCGAACAGTGGTTGTGAACACTACACCACTCATTGCCCTGGCGCTGATTGGCCAGTTGGACCTCTTGCGACATCTGTACGGCAAGGTGGTGATTCCACCAGCGGTGAAGGACGAAGTGCTGGCCGGCGGACCGGCCGGCATTGGTGTTGCCGAGCTACAAAGAGCTAAGTGGATTCGAACGGTAACGCTGCAGGATCCACGGCGTGCTGATTTACTCTCCGACCTGGATCGAGGGGAGGCGGAGGTCATTGCCCTGGCACAAGAGTTGAATGCGGGTCTGGTGATCATGGATGAACGCTTGGCACGGCGCCACGCCAAGCGGCTGGGTCTGACGTTAACCGGCACGATCGGGGTTCTGCTTAGGGCCAAAGAACGAAAACTTGTGCCCGCCGTGGGACCTTTGATAGATCAGCTTCTGCAAGGTGGTATCAGGCTTGGGGATGACCTGGTAACTGAGGCGCTGAGGCTGGCAGGCGAGGGTTGAAAAATGCGCTTTTGTTTAACTGTAGCGGATGGGCAGCGGATAAACAGATAAGCTGGCGAGGGTCTCTATCCGCTTATCTGTTTGCTATCCGTTGCTGCCAAGGCCGCGCTCTTGTGTGCCCTGAGGCTGGCGTTTTTAATACGGGAGAATTAACGATGAGGAACCGAATAGGTAAAAGCTTGATCGCAGTGCTGTGCTTTGTGATGCTCTTTGTTGTTTTCGTTATAGGACTATCCAATTCGCCAAGAATAGCGTCCGCAAGGCCCCAGCTTATGCTCCCACCGGAGGAGATGGGCAGGAGTCAAATCTTACCGCATCGCAATGCCCCGAAGCTAAAGCAGGTTCCCACCGAGCTTGATCCTCTTATGGCTTATGCGACCCATGATCCCTTAGATTGGCCATTTGATCCAAGAGAGACCTGGCAAGTATATCAGGGATATGATGGGTATTCGCACAGAACAGGTGAGCATATTCGCTACGCCTTTGATCTAATCCGAGTCAAGGATGCAGATGGGAATCCAGTCAATAATAGCCGTAATGCGGCGGTGCGAGCAGCTACCCAGGTATTTGATGCAGAACGGTATTCAGATGGTTGGGGTGCGGATGGCATAAGATTACTGATCGATCAGGACCAGGATCTTTGGCTGCAGTATGACCATATTGTTCTTTACGATAAGGACAGGAAGACCTACGCTAAGGGTGAAGTAATCGGACATATAGCAGACGTCTTCCCTAATGATAACTCTGGCCCTCTTCCCAATCATCTACACTTCCACTTACAGTCTGGCGCTGGTCAGTATGCACCTTCGATACCTCTGGAAGATGGTGTTTTCAATTTTCCGTCTTCAGTCCCTCCTGGACAAAATGGTACTTGGAGTGGAACCCTGCTTCCTACATCCCTGCCATCGGAAATGACACTAAGGATTCGTATTCAACTTCGTGACGTTGCTACAGACCATAGTCAAAATGTGGGACTTCAAATAAAGAAAACAAGATGGGGGACACCACTACTCTGCGATACACAGCGAACTGACGGCAATGGTGAATATGAATGGGAGCTGAACGGAATAACCCCAGGAAATTACCTTACCTATGCCAAGGGAGAACATCAGCTAGCTGTGATGAAGCCTTTGGCTCTGAAACCTGGGGCGAACTTCGTCGATTTTGGGGACGGGCCGGGCGTGGATATTAACAATGATAACAAAGTCAATGCAATAGATGCATCCATGATGATGACTGATTGGAATAGCTCCAGTTCTCGCTCCGACATTAACAGGGATGGGGTTGTTAATGGAGCCGATGCGAGCATTTTGGTGTCAAAGTGGGGCGAAGAAGGGAGACGTGAGTTCGACTGGTGTTTCGTCCCAAGTACAACGGGCAGCATCGCTTCAGCGAGCTCCGGCAGCGGCTCGAGTTTCATACTGCTTTTATCAACTAAGTATACCTACAACGTGGGTGACATTTTCGATACCGACATTCAGATGTGGTTAGATAATGTGAAGATTGATGGCTTCGATGTGATTGTGCATTACGACCCTGGGGTGTTGGAAGCTATCGAACTAACTCCTGGCAACGAGATGAACCCCACCGTTCAGCCTTACAATTTTACTTTCACAACGATGCAGAAAGGTTCAGGGCAGGTGTACCTCGGTGCGATGACCCCTGTCAATGAGCCATATCCCGCGACAGGTGGGATGGTTGGAGCTCCGATGGGACGTATCACCTTTAGAGCTATAGCAGCTATTGAGGAAACTACCGTGGCGGTAGAGTACCAGTTAGGCTCAACAGTGGACAGTAATCTAGCTCAAAACACTACCTCCGCTGATGTCCTGGGCGCAGTATACAACGCCTCTTATACTATACTTGGCTCGCCAAAGAGACCAAAGCCTACCATCAGTATAATATCGCCTGAACCTGGTTCGTACATAACATCAGATGTGATTTCGATTTATGCTGACGCCAGAGACCCGTACGGACAAGTAGCCTTTGTTCTGTTCGAAGCTTTCTATGATGGAGCCTGGCATGAAATAGGCAGAGATGACAACGGTGACGATGGTTGGAACATAGAATGGGATGCACGTGATATTGCCGATCAAGTTATCGCCCTGAGAGCCAGTGTGTCAATCGGTGGAGCGCCCCTCGCTTCGGCCACGAACGACAACATCACTCTGGACCGAACACCTCCTAATCCGGTCTCTTTCAACTTCATCCCTCCTTCACCTTCTGGTGCCAGTCCAGTCACTATCGAGGTGGTTGCAGAGGATGCCACTTCAGGGGTAGAGAAAATCAAAGTCCTTGTCTACAACACGGCTGCAGGAACGTGGGATGATATAGGGACTGTTATTGGTCCTAACGGCAGTGTAGCCTGGAACACATCTTGGTATGCAGAAGGCACCTATCGAATACTCATGGTTGTTGAAGACAAAGCAGGTATCCCGAATTATGCGGAGACCACCTACACCATAGAAAGACCTACTCCAACCCCAACCAACACACCCGCGAATACGCCTACACCGACGCCCACGAACACGCCTACACCCACGAACACGCCCACACCCACGAACACGCCCACGCCAACCCTTACACCAACGCCTACACCCGTGATCACCGACTGGAAAGGTGAGTACTACAATAATGAAACCCTCAGTGGCAATCCTGCTCTTGTCAGGAACGACGTCAACATCGACTTTGAATGGCTTGATGGTTCACCGGCTCCTGCTATCCAACCCAACCATTTCTCTGCTCGCTGGACCAGAACGTTGTACTTCTCCGATGGCCGCTATCGGTTCCATGTCTTCCACGACGATGGAGCCAGGCTGTTTATCGACGGAGGTCTGGTGCTCAACGAATGGCATTGGGGACGGGAGACTCACACAGCCGACGTCGATCTATACGCTCGTCAGCATAGCATTATACTTGAGATGTATGAGATTGACGGCTGGGCTGCGGC
>JBAWAP010000278.1:0-9866 GCA_049589355.1 Anaerolineae bacterium | reverse complement strand
ACCCAAAGGATTTGGAAATTGCCCTTTTTTCAGGGGAGTCGTATTACGAAAGCCCGCAATACTACGATACGCTTCATCGCGCCCAACAAGAAGCTCCCTTCCGGCCCACCCGTATCCTGAATGGCTTGGTGCAGGTCGCTCAGAGCGGAGTCTCCCTGCTGGCGATGGCCGGCTTGCTGTTCTCGTTCCATTGGGGAGTCGCCGCAATCCTGTTTGTTGGGGTCATTCCCGGCGTCCTCGTGCAGTTAAGATACGCCGGCAAGATGTATCGCTGGCAGCGTCAACGGACGTCGGCCGAACGGCGATCCTGGTACTTTAATTGGTTGCTCACGGGGGGCATGTACGCCAAGGAAATTCGCTTGTTTGGTTTAGGCTCCCTGTTCATACGCCGGTTCCGCGATTTGCGGGTACAACTCCGCCGGGAAAAGCTCGAAATCGCCACCCGGCGTTCCGTCGCCGAGTTGGCAGCCCAGGCCAGCGCAGGCCTGGCGGTATTTGGTTCGTTTATATTCATCGCTTACCAGGCGGTGCAGGGCACCATCACCCTGGGCGATCTGGTCATGTATTACCAGGCATTTCAGCGCGGACAGGGTTATCTCCGGGGAGTGTTGAGCGGGCTGGCTGGTCTTTACGAGGACAACCTGTTTCTCTCCAATCTCTACGAGTTCCTGGATCTGAAACCCAGGGTCGTCGAACCTGCCCACCCCAAACCTGTTCCCCAACCCATGCAAGCTGGCATCGTGTTCGACCGGGTGAGTTTTCAGTACCCGGCCGGTACCAGGAAGGTCCTTGAAGATATCACCCTGACCGTCCGGCCGGGGGAAGTGGTGGCCCTGGTGGGTGAGAACGGTTCGGGTAAAACGACTCTCGTCAAACTGTTGTGCCGGTTGTACGATCCGGCGGATGGGGTCATCACCCTCGATGGCATGGACCTGCGCCAGTTTGAAGCAGCGGCGCTACGGCGCGAAATCAGTGTTATTTTCCAGGACTATGCACAGTACCATTTGACAGCGCGGGAAAATATTTGGTTCGGTAACCTCGACCTCCCGCCCGATGATGAACGGATCATCGCCGCTGCGCAGCAGTCGGGCGCTGACGACGTCATAGCCAGGTTGCCCCAGGGCTATGAAACCACCCTGGGCAGGTGGTTCGAAGATGGGGAAGAACTCAGCATTGGCGAATGGCAAATCATAGCCCTGGCCCGGGCATTCCTGCGCAATACTCAGATAATCGTGCTCGACGAACCGACGAGTGCTCTTGACGCCAAGGCCGAATACAAGGTTTTCCAAAAGATCCGTCAACTGGCGGAAGGCCGGACGGCCGTCCTTATCAGTCACCGCTTTTCGACCGTCAGGATGGCCGACCGCATCTATGTGCTGAACGATGGGAGAGTCATCGAGAGCGGCTCTCATGACGAATTGGTTCACCTCGGCGGAACGTACGCGCACTTGTTTGAAATACAAGCTCAACCCTACCGGTGAACCAGACCGTCTCGCAACCTGAGGCATTCAAATGGATCAACAAACAGTAGCTGAGTTGCTATGCTATTGCCTCGGTATGGGAACTGATGAAACAAGAGTTGCCAGGCTTGAGCAGTTGTCAACCGCTGATTGGGATGGGGTCATTCAACAGGCGAACAGGCATGGCGTCACCCCTTTGCTGTACCGGCGCCTAAAGACACCTGGTCCAGGCACCATTATTCCGGCAGGCATTATGCAGAGATTGCAAGAAATATATCTTTTCGATAGTGCCCGAAGGAATATGCGTCTGTACCATCAACTTTCGAAAGTGCTAACGGCCTTACAGAACGAGGACATCCCGGTTATTGCGCTAAAGGGGGCACGCCTGGCGGAAGTCGTCTACGGCGACATAGCCCTCCGGCCGATGGATGACGTGGACCTCCTGGTCAGAAAAACCGATCTGTCGAGAGTCGAGGGAAAACTGCTGGAGGTGGGCTACGGCCCGCTGGAGCGTCCCAGTATCGAAGAGCAATGTAGAAAGGCACAACATTTGGTAGGTTTCACCAAGCCAGACGCGTTCGGAATCGAGATTCACTGGACCATTGAGAACCCAACCAGTCCCTTCAAAATAGACGTTGACGGATTGTGGGAAAGAGCGCGGCCGGCCATCATTGCCGGTGTAGAAGTGTTAGCTTTGTCCCCTGAAGACCTGCTATTGCACCTGTGTTTACACGCTTCCTTTCACCATAAGTTTCGTATCAGGTTAAGGTCCTTCTGCGATATTTCTGAAACCGTTCAGCATTACCGGGATGAAATGGACTGGGAACAGGTACAGCTTCGTGCCCACCAGTGGGGGACAGGCAAGTACGTCTATCTCACGCTCCATCTCGCCAGGGAATTGTTGGGAGCGGCCGTGCCGGATGAGATTTTGGATACGCTCAGGCCGGATGATTTCGACCTGCAGGTGGTAGCCGGGGCCAGAGAGCGAATCTTTTCGGATAGAGATAGCACCGCTGATGCTTCATCGCTGTCTCCTAATCTTGCGCAGTTGTGGGGACCCAGACGGCTGCAAGATAAAGCAATCCTCTTGCTGAAAAGCGCTTTCCCTTCCCCGGAAGTCATGGCTCAAATGTACCCCGCCCTTCCCGACTCCAAACGAATCTATCTCTACTACCCGGTGCGTCTCAAAGACCTTCTCCTTCGGTATGGTCGTGCGGCGTGGCGGCTGTTGCGCCGCGATGAAGAAATGCTGGCTCTGGCCAAGCGAGAAAAGGAGAAAACTGCCCTGAGGGACTGGCTGGCATCGGCCTGATTTCTGGGTATAGTATAAAGAAACTGGCCTTGCTCAGATCAGCCCTCACCACAGAGGATTTCCCTCTCAGCCCCTCTCCTCGCTCGGCGCAGGCACGGGTAGGATCAACAACTTTGCTCAAGAAACGAGAAGCCACTGGAGCATTCTCCGCTCAGTGGCTTCTTGTCTTTATCGGCCGGACGAGGCCGTGGGAGGCCAGTCTGTCTGGCTAGCCTCTCCCTAAATGCTGCAACCGCAGTTAGCAAAACAAGCATTCTGAGCCTGTCGAAGAGCGCGGTTTTCGGAGGAATCAGGATTTGACAAATGGTTCAATCTATGTTATAATCTGCAAGAATCTTAAACACTGAATTGGGTCCCATTTCGATGAGTCACACCCCGAAGAATAATTCCATCATCATTATTAGCCATATCGTAGTAGAGCTCCTTAGCATTAAGGAGCTAATGGCGGTTGGGAGGAGATCGGGGTAAAGCATAAACTATAGACTAGAAGCAACTTTTTGAAGAGCCTCCCAACCGGGAGGCTCTTTTGCGTTACCAGCAGAGGAATGAGCTGAACCGCGTTCGTGCAACTGGATAACGATTAAGCAGGTCAGGGGTAACCTGCTCTTTGACGTCTATGACGACGATTTTGCAATGATGCCTTTGCCCACAAGCTGTCTCATTGACCGTGAGGGCCGAGGCATTTTGCTTATAAGCCATTGAGAGGAGGCAACAAGAAGTGAGAAGCAAAGCCTTAAAACAGGGGATAGAGCGGGCCCCTCATCGCTCTCTCCTGCGTGCGGTGGGCTGCACTGATCGTGAGATGGATCAGCCTTTCGTAGGGATCATCAACTCGTTCAACGAGATCATCCCCGGCCACACTCACCTGCGCCAAGTCGCTGCTGCCGCCGCTGCCGGCGTCCACATGGCTGGCGGCACCCCCTTTGAGTGCTCCACCGTCGGCGTCTGCGACGGGCTGGCCATGAACCACCCGGGCATGAAATACTCCCTGCCCAGCCGAGAGCTCATCGCCGACTCGGTAGAGATCGTGGCCCAGGCCCACCTCTTCGATGCCTTGGTCCTCGTCACTAATTGCGATAAGATCGTCCCTGGCATGCTCATGGCTGCGGCCCGCATTAACGTTCCTACCATTGTGGTCAGCGGCGGCCCCATGCTGGCTGGTCGCCTTGGCGATGAGGCCATTGACGTTAACACGGTCTTCATGGCCGTGGGGGCGGTGGCCCGTGGCCAGATGTCGGCCGATGAGTTGGACCGCTTGGAGCGGGCGGCTTGCCCAGGTTGTGGTTCGTGCGCTGGCCTGTTCACTGCCAATACCATGAACTGCCTGACCGAGGCTCTGGGCATGGGCCTTCCTGGCAATGGCACCATCCTGGCTACAGACGCGGCCCGCCTGAGGTTGGCCAAGGAGGCAGGTCGCCAGATAATGCAGCTCCTCGAAAAGGATATCAAACCTTCGGACATACTGACCCAGGCTGCCTTCGAGAACGCCTTCGCCGTGGATATGGCCCTGGGCGGCTCTACCAATTCCGTCTTGCACCTCTTGGCCATCGCCCATGAGGTGGGCATCGCTTTCCCCCTGGCTCAATTGAACGACTTCAGCGCTCGCACGCCCCATCTGTGCAAGATCAGCCCGGCCGGCCATTACCACCTGGAAGACCTGGACCGAGCCGGAGGCATCCCAGCAGTGATGGCTCAACTGGCCAGTGTTGGTCTACTGCACGAAGGGGCGCTGACCGTTACCGGTCGGTCGGTAGGGCAGAACCTGACCGGCGTAGGGGTTCTGGACCGGGATGTCATCCGATCCCCGGAGGACCCCTATTCAGCCGCCGGGGGGCTGGCCATTCTCTTCGGTAACTTGGCCCCCGATGGGGCCGTGGTCAAGAGAGCTGCCGTGGCTCCCCAAATGCTGACCCACCGTGGCCCGGCCAGGGTCTTCGAGTCGGAGGAGAAAGCTACCAAGGCCATCATGGAGGGGGATTTCGAGCCGGGGGACGTTATCGTCATCCGTTACGAGGGACCTAAAGGTGGTCCCGGTATGCGGGAGATGCTGACGCCCACTTCTCTATTGTCGGGCATGGGCCTTGACGATCAGGTGGCCCTTCTCACCGACGGCCGTTTCTCTGGGGCCACGCGTGGGGCAGCCATTGGCCATATCTCGCCCGAGGCGGCGGCAGGTGGGCCAATAGCCATCGTGAAGGATGGCGACCTCATCGCCATTGACATCCCCGCCTATTCCCTGAACCTGGAGCTGGCAGAGGGGGAGATCAGCAGTCGCCTGGCCGATCTGCACCCCTGGCAGCCCAGGGTAAAGGCCGGTTACCTCAAGCGCTACGCCGAGGCCGTCACTTCGGCCAGCACAGGGGCGGTTTTCAAAAGCTGAAAGGAGGGCAATGATGAAGAACCACATCCGTTTCGTTTACGAGAGCCACAACCCTTTGGGCGCTCGGGAGGAGCAACGCGATGCCGTCTTCCGGGCCGCGCGGCAGCATTTTCCTCACGTAGTCGGCTGGGTCTCTCCGCAGGGCAATGCTCCCCTCTGGGTGATCCTACCCCTGGAAATTGACCCTGGGGAATTGCTGAGATTGTCCGAACAAGAGGGGGTGGTCTTCACTCCCGGCCCAGTTGCTTACGATGAACGCAATACCGCGATCCTCCATTTCTCTCATTTAGAGCCCAACGAGATTGAGGAGGGCATCAAGCGCCTGGGAAGGCTCATCGTTAAATACATGGACCTCGCCTCCCGGGCCAACGGAACGCCTTCGTCTCACTTTGTAGGGCCGTAAGTTGGAAGTTGGAAGTTGGAAGGTGGAAGTCCAACCTCCAATATCCAATCTCCAATCTCCACGTTAGGAGGAAGTTATGAAGCTAACTGGAGCCCAGATCGTCTGGGAGAGTTTGGCGCGGGAGGGGGTAGAGGTGGTATTCGGCATTTCGGGGGGGGCGGTCATCCATCTCTATCATGCCCTGCCCGATTATCCCATCCATCACGTCCTGATGCGCCACGAACAGGCCGCGGCTCACGCTGCCGACGGGTACGCGCGGGTCACGGGCAAAGTAGGGGTCTGCATGGCCACCTCGGGGCCGGGGGCCACCAACCTGGTGACTGGCATCGCTACGGCGTACATGGATTCCTCGCCGGTGGTAGCCATCACTGGCCAGGTAGCCACTCCTTTCATCGGCAAGGACGCTTTTCAGGAGGTGGACATCACCGGTATCACTTTGCCCATCACCAAGCATAACTACCTGGTGACGGACATCAACGAGCTGGCTATGACCATCAAAGAGGCTTTCTACATCGCTCGCACGGGACGGCCTGGGCCGGTGTTGATTGACATCGCCAAGGACGTACAGGCCGCCAGCCTGGAATATGAGTATCCGGAGGAGGTGAACCTTCCCGGCTACCGACCTACCCTGACCGGCAACCGACGCCAGATCAAGCAGGCTGCCCAGCTCATCAATGAGGCCCAGAGCCCTCTTATCATCGCCGGCCATGGGGTGATGCTCGCCGGCGCCGAAGCCGAGCTAAGAGAGTTGGTGGAAAAAGCCCAGATTCCGGTGGTCAACACCCTGCTCGGTCTCAGCACCATCCCCGAAACTCATCCTCTCTGTTTGGGAATGGGAGGCATGCACGGCGAGGCCTATGCCAACAAGACCCTCCAAGAGGCTGACCTAGTTGTTGCTTTAGGCAGCCGCTTTGACGACCGGCTTACGGGGTCCGTGAACTCCTTTGCCCCCCATGCCAAGATCATCCACGTTGACATAGATCCAGCCGAGATCGGCAAAAACGTAAAGGTGGACCTGCCCGTCGTCGGCGATCTCAAGAATATTCTACAAGCCCTCCTCCCCCTGATCGAACCAGCCAGCCATCCAGCTTGGATAAGCAAGATTAGTGAATGGCGTGTTGAGTCAGCCAAACGTGACGTTTTGGAACAGGAGACCGACGCTCTCATACCCCAATACGTTGTCCGCCACATCTGGCACGCCACCAGAGGCAATGCCATCATGGTCAGTGACGTGGGGCAGAATCAAATGTGGGAGGCCCAGTACTTCTTCCACCATAAAACGCGTGGCCTGATCTCCTCAGGGGGCCTGGGCACTATGGGCTTTGCTCTGCCTGCCGCTATCGGGGTCCAAATGGGAAAGCCTGAGGAGATGGTCTGGGCTACTGCCGGCGATGGGGGCTTCCAGATGACAATCCAGGAATTGGCTACGGTAGTTCAGGAGAAGCTGCCTCTCAAGATGGCTATCCTTAACAATGGGTTCCTGGGCATGGTGCGCCAATGGCAGCAACTGTTCTTCGAGGGACGCTATTCTGGCACGCCTCTCCTGGGGCCTGACTTTGCCAAGGTGGCGGAGGCCTATGGCATCCCTGGCTTCACGGTGAGGGAGAAAAGCCAGGTGATTCCTACTATCGAGCAGGCCATGGCGACCGACGGTCCAGTTCTGATTGACTTCATTATCGAGCAGGAGGAGAACGTTTACCCTATAGTCAAGCCCGGCGGCTCCATCGGTGACATGCTGCGGAGGCCGCAGGTTGAGGATTAGATATTAGAAATTAGAGGGGGGAATCAAATGAGACACACTCTGGTAGCTTTGATGGAAGATAAACCCGGCGTGTTGAACCGGATTTCCAGCCTTTTCCGCCGCCGTAACTTCAACATCGAGAGCCTGACCGTCGGCCACAGCGAGACGCCGGGCATCTCTCGCATGACTATCGTCTCTGAAGGGGACAGTACCATCATTGAGCAGGTGGAAAAGCAACTCTACAAGCTGATCAACGTCACCAAGGTCACTAATGTGACCGACGAACCAGCGGTGATCCGAGAGTTGGCCTTGATAAAAGTGACGGCCAGCGGCGTGACCCGCTCTGAGATCACTGGCTTGGTGGACATCTTCCGAGCTAAGGTAGTGGATGTGGCCCCCGATTCGTTGATGATCGAGATCACTGGCACAGAGGACAAGGTGGATTCTCTGGCGAACCTACTGCGTCCCTTCGGCATTCGAGAGATGGTACGCACCGGAAGGGTAGCGATGGTGCGGGGCAACAATGGGCGAAAGAAATTAGAAATTAGAAATTAGAGATTAGATATTGGAGATTGGATATTGGGGCTTGGCCGATACCAATATCCAGTATCTAATATCCAAACCAAGGAGGGCAAAATGGCCAAGATTGATTTCGGAGGGACAGTAGAAGAGGTCATCACGAGAAACGAGTTTCCACTGGAGAAAGCCCGTGAAGTTCTAAGCGATGAAGTTGTCGCCGTCTTGGGTTATGGGGTGCAGGGGCCGGCACAATCTCTTAACATGAAGGAGAATGGCATCAACGTCATTGTGGGACAGTGGGGCGGTGACAAAGCTTGCTGGGAAAAGGCCCTGAAGGATGGATGGGAGCCCGGCAAAACGCTCTTCTCGCTCGAAGAAGCCGCGGAAAGAGGTACCATTGTTCAGTACTTGGTCTCTGATGCCGCTCAGATGATGACGTGGCCCCAGATAAAGCCCCGCCTGAAGGAGGGAGATGCGCTGTACTTCTCTCACGGGTTCTCAATCGTGTATGGCGATCAGACAGGCATCGTTCCCCCTGAGTTTGTGGACGTCATCATGGTAGCGCCCAAGGGGTCGGGGACCAGCGTGCGGGCCAACTTTCTCGCCGGTAGCGGCATCAATAGTAGCTACGCTGTGCATCAGGACTACACGGGCCGTGCTACGGAGCGAACCCTGGCCCTCGGCATGGCCATTGGTTCGGGCTACCTTTTCCGCACCACGTTTGAGAAGGAGGTACACAGCGACCTCACGGGGGAAAGAGGGGTCTTGATGGGCGCGCTCGCCGGCATCATGGAGGCCCAGTACAACCTGCTCCGCAAGAACGGGCATAGCCCAAGCGAGGCGTTCAACGAAACCGTCGAGGAACTGACCCAGAGCCTGATCCGGCTGGTAGATAAGAACGGCATGGATTGGATGTACGCCAATTGCAGCACAACGGCCCAGCGCGGCGCGCTCGACTGGCGTCACAAGTTCCGAGAGGCGGTCGAGCCGGTCTTCGAGGAACTGTACGAAAGTGTTGTCTCCGGTGAACAAACGCGGATCGTCCTCGAAGCCAACAGCGCGCCCGACTATAAGGAAAAGCTGGACGCCGAACTGCGTGAGATGCGGGAATCGGAGATGTGGCGAGCAGGCACTGCAGTTCGCGCGCTTCGGCCAGAGAATTGGGGGAGTTAGAGGTTGGAGGAACACAGATTACCAATGGACAAAGTCTTGATTTTCGACACTACCCTGCGCGATGGAGAGCAATCGCCCGGTGCGGCTCTCAACGTAGATGAGAAGGTAGAAATCGCCCATCTGTTGGAGCAGATGGGCGTGGACATCATCGAGGCCGGCTTTCCCATCTCCTCGCCAGGCGACTTCAGGGCCGTACAACGCATCTCCAAGGAGATTCGCAACTGCGTCATCTGCGGCCTGACGCGGGCCAATCAGAAGGACATTGACGTAGCCGCTGAAGCATTGCAGGGGGCGGCACGACCTCGCATCCACACTGGTCTGGGCGTGTCCGACGTGCACATCCAGTACAAGCTGCGGACCACGCGCCAGAAGGCGCTGGAGCAAGGCGTGGAGGCAGTCGAGTACGCCAAGCGCTTCGTCGAGGACGTGCAGTACTATACCGAGGACGCTGGCCGGGCCGACCCTGAGTATCTCTACCGCGTGCTGGAGGCGGTGATTGATGCCGGTGCGACCGTAGTCAACATCCCCGACACCACAGGCTACACCACTCCCCCGGAGTGGGGCGCGTTGATCCGGGGCATCGCAGAGAACGTACCCAACATTCACAAGGCAACTATCTCCGTGCACTGCCACAACGATCTGGGGATGGCCACGGCCAACTCGCTAGCGGGTGTTGCCAACGGCGCTCGCCAGGTGGAATGTACCATCAATGGCATCGGCGAACGAGCTGGCAACACTTCGTTGGAGGAAGTGGTGATGGCCTTGCACACCCGCCGTGACGTCTTTGGCGTGACGACCGGTATCAACACCCGCATGCTTTATCCCGCCAGCCGGCTGGTGAGCAATCTGACTAGCATCGTGGTGCAGCCCAACAAGGC
>JBAWAP010000277.1:0-5648 GCA_049589355.1 Anaerolineae bacterium | reverse complement strand
TTCCTGTCGCAAGAGGTCATTCGCAGCGCCATCCGCTGGCCTATGTTGGCAGGCATGAGCACAAGGAGGTAATCCCGATGAATGACGATCAAGCAACTGATGAAGCACAGGCTGTTGAGCGGCCCATGATTGGGCGGGCATCTGCCACCGAGCGCGACCCGAATACCTCAGATCAGTTCGCGTTCTGGCTAGGGCCGGGGGTTCGGGTCAATCCCTTCGATATCGTCGAGGCGGAGCAGGTGGATGAGAGTCGCACATTCGGCTTGGTGCTTACCCTGGAACATCGCACCGATGCGCCATCGCACCTCTCCAACTTTATCTCCAACGACTTCGGTGAGTTGACAGGTGAGCCCAACACCTTGCGCCAGGGCACAACCGTGGCGCGGGCCGGGGTGCTGAGCAACGATGCCGACATCTACATGCCAGTGCCCAATGAGCAATCGGTGCGCTTCGCCGACGAAGCTGGCATCCACCGTGCTTTGGGCATTGACGAAATGCTTGAGGAGCGTCGTATCCCTGCCGGACTGATTGAGATGAGCAACGGCACGCGGGCGGTGGCCTACATTGACCTGGCCTACGTGCTGGGGCCGGAGGCGGCCCACGTCAACATCTCCGGCATCTCCGGTCTGGCGACCAAGACCTCGTATGGCATGTTCCTGATCCAGTCTATCCTCCAGAGCAGCGATGCCTCGGACATCGCCGTGATCATCCTCAACGTCAAACACGGCGATCTGCTGATGATTGATCGGCCAGAAGAGGGATTGGAGCCGGAGCAACACGAACGCTGGGATAAGCTGGGGCTGGAGCCCAGGCCATTCGAGAACGTCCACTACCTGCTGCCCCACGGCAAGGATACCCTCAACACCGGGATGCCCAACAGCTTCATCTTCCCAGACTGTTTCAAGATCTACGCCTACGCTCTCGACAACACCTACAACAAACTTGACCTCCTCTTTTCCCAGGTAGCTGATCCCTCTGCCACAATTGAATCCATGGTTGGCGAAATCACCAACGGGCTGGAACAGCGCACGGGCAAGTGGGCCGATGTCACTGACTGGGATACGCTGCTCAACGGCGAACCACTGGTTAAGGATGGACGCTCACAGCGCGTAGGAGACATTCATGCTTCGTCGGTGGGCAAGTTCCGGCGGCATCTGCGACGCATCGTCAAGACGCGAACATCTGGGCTCTTCGTGCGCCAGTTGTCGCGCAACGCGGTCAACTTGTCGCAGGAAATCGGCAAACTCCAGGGCGGGCATACCTACGTGGTGGACATCGCCAAGTTGACCGACGAGGAGCAGACGCTGGTCTTTGGTGACATCCTACGCACCGTGTATGCACTTTACGCCGAAGAGGGCACCGAGGAGTACGAACTGCCCAAGAAAGTCATCATCTTCGTGGATGAGCTAAACAAGTACGCCCCGGCGCGGGAGGGCAGTTCGCCAATCCTGGATCAAGTTCTTGACATCGCTGAGCGTGGCCGGTCACTGGGTGTCATCCTCATCTCAGCACAGCAGTTTATGAGCGCCGTCCACGGGCGAGTGACCGGAAACGCCGCCACGCTGGTCGTGGGTCGCAGCGGATCCGCCGAACTGGCCGCCCCAGCGTATCGCTTCCTGGACACAGATGTCCGCGGCAACCTCACTCGTCTCTCCAAGGGGGAATTGCTACTCAGCCACTCCATCTACCGGCAGCCAGTGAAGATCATCTTCCCCAAGCCCGCGTTCAAGCAACAGACATGATTCGGGGAAACAGCGGTGGAAAGATACACACCCGAACAGATCCACCACGAGATTGCCACGCAGGTTAGAGACGACAAGCTAAGAAAGGCCGTGGCCTTGGCGCTTTCCAAGGCCCCCAAGGAGGTGGTTGATCATTTCCTTGGGGGCTGCTTGTTTCTTTTGCCAACAGCGCATTGGTGGCGAACTGGCTAAAAAGGGGAGTCATCCAGAACCAACTCTAAGGGAGAAACCCCATGGGCTTTTTCTATTTCGACTCCAGTGTTCGGAGGTGGTCAAAGCCACCTGCGCCAACTGCACAGGTGGCTTTTTGGTTTGTGCCAACCTACCCCAGGCGCTCATTCGTTCATCTCGTAGATCAGTCGCAGCCCCTTGAGGGTAATCCACGGATCCACGAAGTGGATGACGTCGGTCTCCTGGGCCATGACCTCGGCCAAACCGCCAGTGGCGATGACTTTCATCTCAGAGCCCAGCTCCTGGCGGAAGCGGGCCACCATACCTTCTACCAGGCCCACATAGCCAAATAGGATGCCCGATTGAATGGCCTGCACGTTGTTGGAACCGATGGCTTTTGGCGGGCGCATCAGGTCAATGTGCGGCAGCTTGGCTGTGCGAGCGAAGAGGGCCTCCATGGCGATGACGATGCCCGGCGCGATGGCCCCGCCCAGGTAGTCCCCTTCTGCCGAGACCGCATCGAAGATAGTGGCTGTGCCGAAATCCACCACGCACACCGGTCCCCCGTACATCCGATGGGCGGCCACGGCATTGGCCACCCGATCGGCTCCCACGTCGCGGGGGTTGTCGTAGTGAATGCGCACCCCGGTACGCACCCCGGCGTCCAATACCAGCGGGTTGCAGCCGAAGTAGTCCTTGCTTAGTCTACCGAAGGTTCCCGTCAAAGGTGGCACAACGCTGGCGATAGCGATACCATCTACGTCGCCGACACCGTATCCCCTGTGGCTGAAGAGTTCTATAAGAAGAACGGCGTACTCATCGGCCAGGCGCTGGTGGTCGGTAGCGATCCGCCAGTGGGCCACTAACTCCTCCCCCCGGTAGAGCCCCAGCACAATGTTAGTGTTGCCAATGTCAATACACAACAGCATGGCTCACCCTCCATAGTAAACTAAAGACCTCGGAGGTTTCTGGTGGTGCCTTTGTTGGCAAAGCCATCAAGAAACCCGTTTTCTGATCACTTCGCCACCGAAATCTGCCTGAATCAGCTTGTTTCAAGCGAGCATGGACGGCATTCTGCCGCGAGAAAACGGGTTTCTGGCTGCTGTTGCCATTTTGTCCAAAGTCCAGTTGATTTGCCAGCCCAATCATTCCTGAAAACCTCCGAGGTCTGGACTCCTACAAGCCATCCCTGAATTTGAAGTTTAGAGTTTGAAGTTTGGAGTTCAATGGCGTGGGTCCAGGTAATCCCGCAATCCGTCCCCCAGAAAATTGAACCCCAGGACGGTGATGGCGATGGCCAGGCCGGGAAAGATGGCCAGCCAGGACCCTCTGTCCATGAACAGCCGCGCCTCCTCGAGCATCTTCCCCCAACTGGGCAGCGGCGGCTGGGTACCCAGCCCCAGATAGCTCAACGAGGCCTCAGCCAGGATGGCGGTGGCAAAGCTCACGCTAGCCTGCACCAGCAACGGGGCCAGGCCGTTGGGCAGGATGTGCCGCCACAGGATGTGCAAATCCGTCCCGCCCACGGCCCGCGCCGCGTCCACGTAGCCCTCCTCCCGTACCGCCAGCACCGAAGCCCGGGTCAGCCGGGCAAAGACCGGAACGTTCACCACCCCGATGGCCAGCATGGCGTTGAGATGCCCTGGCCCCAGCGCCCCGACCACGGCGATGGCCAGGAGGATGGCCGGGAAGGCGAACAGGGCGTCCATCAGCCGCATCAGCGCCTCGCCCAGCCATCCGCCGTAGAATCCGGCCACTGCCCCGATGATCACCCCGCCCCCCAGCCCGATTCCCACCGCCACCAGTCCCACGCTGAAGGCGATCCCCGCCCCGCCCATCACCCGGCTCAGGATGTCCCGCCCATACTGATCGGTGCCGAAGAGATGGGCCGCGCCCGGCGGCTGGAGTCGGGCAGCGATGTCCATCGCCGTCGGGTCGTGGGGAGCGGCGAAACTGCCGAGCACAGCCACCGCCACCATCGCCAGGACGATGGCCCCGCCCCCTACCAGAAGCGGGCTGGCCCATCGAAAATGGTTAGACCTCCGAGGTCTAGGCTGTGAGACCTCGGAGGTCTGCAGAGCCCTCTCAGCGGCCATGATTGTTCTCCAGGGAGATGCGCGGGTCGAGCCAGGTGTAGGCCATGTCCACCAGGAAGTTAATGACCACCACCAGGGCAGCGATGAACAGCACGAGGCCCTGGATGAGCGGGAGATCCCGGTTGACGACGGCGAAGAGCACCAGCCGGCCCACGCCCGGCAGGGCGAAGACCTGCTCGATGACGATGCTCCCCCCCAGGAGGAACCCCAGTTGCAGGCCCAGGAGGGTCACGGTAGGAATGAGAGCGTTCCTCAGGACGTGGCGGACAATGACCTGCGCCTCGGAGAGGCCCTTGGCCCGGGCGGTGCGGATGTGATCGCGGGCCAGCTCTTCGAGCATCGAGGCCCGCACCAGGCGGGCCAGCACTCCGGCCACCGGCAGTCCCAATGCCAGGACGGGCATCGCCATGGTGCGCAGCGCCTCCAGCGGACTCTCCCCCCAGGGCACGTACCCGCCCGAGGGCAGCCACCGCCAGCTCAAAGCGAAGAGGAGGATGAGGAGAATCCCGATCCAGAACGATGGCAAAGCCAGCCCCGCCTTGGCGAAAACCAGCACCCCGTAGTCGAGCGCGCTGTGTTGGCGGATGGCGGCCAGGACGCCCAGCGGCACAGCCAGGAGCACGGCCAGGGCCAGCGACAGGGTGGCCAGCGAGAGAGTGACCGGCAGCCGCTCGGCGATGAGGGTGGCCACCGGCCGGCCGTGCCGCAGCGAGACCCCCAGGTCCCCGCGCAGCATCCCGCTCAGCCAGCTCAGGTATTGCAGCGGCAGCGGGCGATCCAGCCCCAATTGCGCCCGTAAGTTGGCCAGGGCTTCTAGCGGGGCCTCGGTGCCCAGGATAAGCTGGGCCGGATCGCCCGGCACCACGTGCACCACCACGAAGGTGACCAGGGAGATCAGGAACAAGGTGAGCAGGAGAGACGGTAAACGTCGCAAAAGATAGTTCATGGTCTCATTGATGAGGGTAACGAGTCTACGAGCTTACGTGTTAACAAGGCACTCGCTGACTCGTAGATTCGTACACTCGTTGACTCGTTACTCCATCCACACCGTCCGCAGGTCGTAGATGTCAATAGGGTAGAGTTGCCAGCCCTGGACCTCTTCTCGCAGCCCCACCGAGGAGAGCGGGGCCAGGAGATAGACGGCCACTGCGTCGTCGGCCAGCATGCGCTGCATCTCGGCGTAGATCTCGCGGCGACGCACCGGGTCGGTGCTGACCGCCCCTTCTTTGGCCAGCTCGTCGTAGTGGGGGTTGTTGTAGTTCATGTAATCCTCTTGGCTGTCGCTGACGTAGCGGTTTAGGAAGGGGTCGGGGTCGAGCCGGCCGGTGTGTCCCAGGGTGGTCAGGGCGTAGTCCCGGCCGGAGTACACCTGTTCCAGATAGGTGCCCCACTCGATGGTCTCCAGCTTGGCCTTGATGCCCACCTTGGCCAGTTGGTCGGCGATGACCTCGCCGTTGCGGATGTGGAAGTCGTAGGGCTGGGGGAGGGCGATGGTGGTCTCGAAGCCGTCGGGGTAGCCGGCCTCGGCCAGGAGCTCCTTAGCCTTGTCTGGGTCGTAGGGGTAGCGAGCGGTCAGGTCCACGTAGAAATAGCTGACCGGGGGCATGTGGCTGCCGATGGGCACCCCGTTCCCCCACTG
>JBAWAP010000276.1:0-2151 GCA_049589355.1 Anaerolineae bacterium | reverse complement strand
GGCTGGGGCTTTTCACCCAACGTTCCTTCGCCCACTCCACCAGGTGGGGGATGATCACCAGGAGCACGAAGAGGGATGGGGACAGAAGGAGCACGCCGGCGAAGAAGAAGACCAAGTTAATATGCCACGCCTCGTGGGCGGGGCCCCGCGCCTTAAAGAGTTGGGCGAGGATTGCTAGCGCGGTCAAGACTGCGAAAGTCAGCCACTGGGACGTGGACTGTGCCAGGCCGGGTAGGGCCAGCCCGCTCAGCACAGCTCCCACCAGGAGAACACCGCAGATATAGGCCCAGGCACGGTGTGACATAGCTTCACCTCCCAACCCTACGCCGTGTGGCGAATACGGAAACCTGTCCTACTTGATCCTGCATATGCTGAACCATCCAGTCAGCCCAGTACCCAGTTCACCTAGTCCCAGTTGACGGAGCTAAAACTCACTGAGTCCCAGTTCACCGAGTCCCAGTTCACGGAATCCCAGTTCACGCTGTCCCAGTTGACCGAATCCCAGTTCACCGAATCCCAGTTGACACTATCCCAGTTGACGGGGTCGTCGCCCGTCCACAGAAGCTGGCTGGCCTCGATGCCGGTGTTGGCCGACTCGCTCGTCGTGCCCGTGACCGCTGTGTAGACGTTTAGATAGACATCGAGATAGTCCTTGGCGTCGGCACAGTCAATAGTCATCGCGCTGCCGGTATGCATCAGGCGATATTTCACCTGGTCGGGGGTCAAGTCAGGCTCGTCTTGCAGCAGCAAGGCGGCTGCACCAGCCACCATGGGCGCCGATGCCGAGGTGCCACTCAACCGGAAGTACTCCCCATCGAGGACCACCCGGTCGGGGTGCTCAACATCCCAGGAGGAAGTAACGGCCAGCACACTGATGATGTCCCTACCCGGGGCGACGATGTCGGGCTTGAGGAAGCCATCCATGGTCCTCCCATACGCTGAGAAGGGAGCCACGGTGTCGTCCGAGCGGTCGGCAGTACCGTGTTCGTCACTGGCCCCGACGGTGATGATGAAGGGATCGTTGGCGGGGGCAGCATCGATTGTGTTGTACCCCCCGTCTGGCCCCTTGTTGCCGGCCGAGGCGACCACGACGATGCGGTTGAACCACAGGATTTCGGCGGCGGCGTCCATGGGACTGGTGTGGTAGGATTGCTTCACCGTGGAGTTGATTGACAGGTTGACCACCCGGATGTTGTACTTGTCCTTGTTCTGCAGCACCCACTGCATGGCGTCGACCGTGTCGGACTCATAGGCCATGCCGTTCTCATCGCTAATCTTCAGGCTGATCAGGTTGACCTTGGGTGCGATGCCCGCGTAGGCGCCTCTGGAGTCGGCGCCGTTCCCGCCGATAATTCCAGCCACCCACGTGCCATGGCCGTAGACATCATCTACAATTGTTGAATTCGGATTGAAAGACAGTTGTATCCTGAGGCGAGTCGCCGATCCACTTGATTCTCTTACAAAGCTGTTATCTGTATCACTGAAGTCTTGGTCCGTTGAGATCCCGCTGTCTATCACGACGACGGTAATGCCCTGGCCCTGCAAGCCCATGTCCCAGACTCGGCGGACACCTAGGGTATCTAGATAGTAGTTTGGAGGAGACAGCTTTCTGTCGGCGTCTTTGACAGGCTCGCCGCTGCTTACCACGGCCGCGTCCAGGCTCACCCAGCGCACGCCGGCCGCCCTGGCCAGCTCCGGCACAGCTTTGGCCGGCAGTTCCACCGCGAAGGCGTTGATGATGTAGAGGTCCTTGGTGACCACACCGCCCATCCGGGCCACCATGTTCTCTACCCGGGTGTCCCGCACCAGCTTCTGCACGATGACGCCCACGATCTCCTCAGGGCTTTCGGTGGCCAAGCCCAACAACACCGGCTGGGCCCGGGGAGATGCCTCCGGTGCCGGCGCCATCACCATCCACGACACCAGCAGCACCACCGTCAACAGCATGCTGAAAGCCTTGTTCCAGTTAACGGATCGTGAACGGGCAACCAGTTTCTCGATCATCTTGATCTTCCTTTCTGCGCTTAATAACCCCCTGCGTAACTGCTCAGCCCGTGTCATTGCGAGGAGCGTTTTTTGCGACGAAGCAATCTCCTCCTTGCGGCTTGGGGATTGCTTCGCTTCGCTCGCCATGACAGCCTGAGTAGTCAC
>JBAWAP010000275.1:0-7150 GCA_049589355.1 Anaerolineae bacterium | reverse complement strand
CCGCACGACGGCGTTGGTGGTGGTCGTGGATCCCTCCACAAAGAGGCTTTTCTCCAGCGGCAGTATCGAGACGATAGCCACGCTGCGGATGCCCTCCGGATGGTCGCGCATGGTGGCCTGGGCCAGCAACGAGCCGTAAGAGCCGCCCCATAGATTGACCTGGTCGTAGCCCAGCGCGAAACGGATGGCGTTCACGTCGGCAGCGTTCTGGACGGTATTGTACATCGTCAGGTTGTAACCTTCGCTCACCAGGCGGTCGCGGCAAGCCATCACCGCGTCGAAAATCGTCTGCAGAGCAATGTCAGGGTCTGGCTCATCCAGAAGGTCGAACACCGCTTGCACAAACTCCGGACATTCGAGCGCTGGCTCGGAGAGACCGACGCCGCGCTGATCGAAGATGATGAGGTCGCGGTTGGGATGGACGGGAGCAAGGAGTTGCGCCAAAGCAGCCGCGTTATGCACAGTCTTCTCACCCGGGCCGCCAGACAGCAAAATCACCGGATCGGGTTGGTGATTTTCGCTCTGGTCTTTGAGGACGGCGACCGCCAGGCGGATGGTGGGCCCAGCGGGGTCGTTGTGATCTTCCGGCACGACGACGAAGCCACAGACGACGGGCGCGTCTTCGGGCACGTCGAAGGGGCAGGGCGCCTCCTCAAACGTCGCTACTGGTTCTATTGACGGCTCTTCCGTCGGGGTTGGTTCGATGGTGGGAGTTGGTTTTGGCGTCGGTTTGCTTGTGGCTGTTGGCTCTGGCGTCGGTTCCCGCGTCGGTTCAACCGTGGCTGTTGCTTCCGGTACGACCTCAGTGGGCGTTGGTGATGCAGTTGGCCGACCACAACTGGTTAGCAGCAGAGTGAGTGCCATAATGCCAAGAAGCAGTTTCTTTTTCATCAGACTTTTCCTCCTTTATGTTTGCTGACGGCGAAATCAGTTTCCAATCTCTCCGAACTATTATACCGCAAAAACCTCCGCAAAATCGCAGGTCTGGCAGCAGATCATGCAAGGCCGCTGGATCTGCGACTGGGCCAATCGGCGAGGTTTCGTGTTTAGCCGGCCGGTGATGCTGAACCTGTCAAACCGGTCTGGACCGGCGCGCGCCGCGCTTGTAGCTTCTTGCCGGTGGAGATCAGCAAGCCCCCAATGGTTACTAAAGCTTGACCCAGAAGCTCTGGCCTGGCAGGGTTGGCCATTCGGCCTAACCTTTCCCGTTCGGCCTCGCGGAGCGCATTCTTGCTGCGCTCTCTCATCAGCATTTCGGCTTCGTATGCATTGATATACATCGCTCTACCTCCTTGTTCATGATTGAACTCACCTGACGTTCTACCTTTGCCGCACAATCAGCTATGGCCGCCAGCAGCCGTTCTGGCGGGTCGCACTTACAAACAAAGGCGTCGGCCCCGGCGTCCAGGGCTGCTTGACGCACCTCCAGCCGCCCACTGAGGGCGATGACGAATAGATTGGGACACACTCTACGTAAGGCGGTCAGCAAGCCCTGCCCTGAGCCTGCCGAAGGAGCTTGCCCTGAGCTTGTCGAAGGGTCAACCGTCAGGCCTGGCAACTCCCAGGCAAGCAACACCAGGTCGGGGCAGGCCGTCTCCATCTGGGCCAACAGGTCGTCGGCATCGGTGGCCTCGCCGACCACCTGCAACCCCGGTTGTCGTTCCAACAAAACGCGCAGCGCGAATCGTACCTTTGGTTGGTCATCAGCCAACAAGATGCGCATCTACATTACCTCATCTCCATCTCTCTATCTGGCCTCATTATAACAGAAAAATCCCCCAGACACATCGGTCATCTGGGGGATTTTCGTATTGGACAGGTGTCCAATCTTTTTCTTGGTCAGGTGACCAATTTGTGCCGCAGGGCCAGAGCTATTGCCTCCGCACGATTGGAAACGCCTAGTTTACATAGAATGTTGCTGACGTGAGCCCTGGCCGTCGAGCGGCTAACAGTCAATCGCTCGGCAATTTCCGGGTTGCTCAACCCCTCGACCAGCAGAGCCAGGACCTCGCGCTCACGGGTGGTCAGATCATGGCCCGGTGTGGGCTCTTGGCTGGCGGCCTCGATTAGCGCCTGGGCTGCCTCCGGGGCCAGGGTGGGGCGACCCGCGTAGGCTGCCCGGATCGCCTCGGCCAGGTCGTCGACGGAGACGTTCTTCAGCAGGTAGCTAATGGCCCCCGCTTGGAGTGCCTCCTGCACCAACTCTCTCTCACCAAAACTAGTCAGCGCAATAACCTGCACCTGAGGCCAGCGCTCACGGATGGCCCGGGTGGCGTCAACCCCGTTCATCCCAGGCATCACCAGGTCCATCAGGATCACGTCCGGCTGAACTTGCTCGCACACCTGCAGGGCTTCCAGACCATCCCTGGCTTCGCCGATCAGCTCCAAATCAGCTTTGACCTTCAGGAAGGCCGCCAGCCCTCTGCGGACCATGTCGTGTTCGTCAACGACCATCACTCTAATAGGGCTTGAATCCGTCATGGGTTCTTATCCTTTCTTTTGCTGCCAGACTATTGTAGAAACCAGGTTTTTCCTAAAAACCTGGTTTCTGAGCCCAACTGTTACGGCACCACACAGACATCGTGCAGGTTGATGCGACTGTCCGAAGCCGGCTCCCAGTTCCCTTCCTTATCCAACTCTCTCTCAGCAGTCAGTCGTCCTCCGCAGACTTCTGTAGCTCTGGCCAGACGACCGTGACTTCGGTCCCGCGCCCGATCTCGCTTTCGACCGTCAGCCTGGCGCCGATGGCTTGGGCACGCTCGCGGATGATGTTCAGTCCCAGGCTCTCCGGCGGAACGTGGCTCGGATCGAAGCCACGCCCGTCATCACTCACGTACAGCTCTACTGTCCCCCCCTGCCCTGCGGGCATCCCCCCCGCGTGCGGGGGGGACAGAGGGGGGGCATAAGACAGACTAACCGCCACCTGACTGGCACGGGCGTGCTTGACCACATTGTTTAACGCTTCCTGGGCAATGCGGTACAGGGCGACGTGAACGTCGGAGGGTAACGCACACTCGCCTTCCACCGTTACCGTGACGGGCAGGCCCGTGCGCCCGGTGACGGCTTCACCGAGTTGGCGCAGCAGGTCAGCCAGGCTTGCCTCGACCAGGGCCGCCGGTCGCAGCTCCATCAACAGGGTACGCATCTCAGCCAGGGCGCCCCGGCTCAACTGCCGTAGCTCCTTCAAGAGTTCTCGTCCCTCATCCTGATCGCTTTCCCAGAGAGAGGGCAGTGTTTCGGCGATGAGGCTGGCCGAAAAGAGCGTCTGGGTGACGGCGTCGTGCAGCTCCCGGGCCAGGCGGTTGCGCTCCTCCAACACGGCCGCTTGCTGCGCGTCCTCGTAGAGCCGCGCGTTCTCGATGGCGATGGCTGCCTGGGCAGCGATGGTGGGCAGCAGGTTGAGGTGTCCCTCGTCGTAGACTTTCTCGGTGGTGTAGCTTTGCACGGCAATGACGCCTAACACCTCATCGCCGGCGATCATGGGCACTCCCAGCCACGACTTTGCCGCTGTGCCAATGGACTCAATGCCCAACTCCTGCATACGGCCTTCCACATCGTTGGACAGCAGCACAGGTTGGCGACTCCTGATGATGTACTCCGTCAAGCCCCGGCCAGCCTTCCGCCCACCCGAGCCCCGACTGATCTGGCCTCCCTCGACGTAAAGCGGGAACGAGACCCAATCCTCGTCCCTGTCATAGAGGGCAATGTACAGGTTGGTGGCATCCATCACCCGGCCCACCTGGCGATGAATCAAGTCCAGAAGCTCATCCAGCCGGAGGGTGGAACTGATCGCCCGGCCAACCTCATTGAGGACAGCCATCTCGTCAATGCGCCGTTCGCGCTCATCGAACAGCCGGGCGTTCTCGATAGCGATGGCCGCCTGATGGGCCAGGGATTGGAGCACCGCCAGGTCGCTCTCGTCGAAGGCGTTCAACTGGTCGCTTTCGACATTCAACACGCCGATGACGGCTTCCTTCGTCATAAGAGGCACGCACAGCTCCGAGCGGGTCTCGATGGTGTCGGACAGGGAGACGTATCGTGGCTCCTGGCTCACATCGGGCACCAGGAGAGGCTCACCTGTGCCGGCTACCCAGCCCGTGATCCCCTCCTCTGCCACTCTGACGCGTGGCGGTTGGACCTGCAGATCATCAAAGGGCGGGCCAGCCCCCGCCTTGACGACCAGCTCATCACCCTCGATTAGGCTAATGCCCACCAGGTAGTATCCGAAGGTCTCTTTGACCAGGCGGACGATTTCTCGCAGGAGCTCATCAACCGCCAGGACGGAGGTTATACGGCGACCCGCCTCGCTGATGACGCGGAATTGCTCTGCCCGCCGCTGCTCGGCCTTGAAGAGCCGCGCGTTTTCGATCGCAACGGCTGCTTGATAGGCCAGCGATTGGAGCACCAGTAGATCACTTTCATCGAAGGCGTCCAGTTGGTCGCTCTGAACGTCGAGCAAGCCGATGACTTCCCCCTTCGCCTTGACGGGCACAGTAAGCTCCGAGCGGGTTTCGCTGCCCTGCATCCAGACGTATCGCGGCTCCTGGCTCACGTCGGGCACCAGTAGCGGCTCGCCGCTTTGGGCCACCCAGCCTGTGATCCCCTCCCGACCCACTTTGAGGCGTGCGGGCCGGAATTGGAACTGGGGATCATCCCACAGGACACCGGCCCCGGCATTGAGAACTACCTCATCCCCTTCGATCAGGCCGATAGCGACGTGGTAGTAACCGAAAGCCTTTTGGATTGACCTAGCCATCAGATCCAGCAACTCGTCAACAGCTAAGATGGAGGTGATGTGGCGCCCTACCTCGCTGATCACGCGAAACTGCTCCGCGCGGCGCTGCTCGGCCTTGAAGAGGCGTGCGTTCTCGATGGCGATGGCTGCTTGGTCAGCTAAGGACTGCATCACTGCCAGATCGCTCTCGTCGAAAGCATCGAGTAGCTCGCTTTGAAGATTGAGCACGCCAATGACCTTCTCTTTGGTCTTGATGGGGACAGCGAGCTCTGAACGCGACACGGTGTCCGTTACCTGGATATAGCGTGAGTCTTGGCTCACGTCGGGCACGAGTAACGGCTCGCCTGTTGCGGCCACCCATCCCGTGATGCCCTCCTTTCCCACTTTGAGGCGAAAGCTCTCGAACGGGGTAGCCAAGTTTCGTTCCGCCCTAGCCTTGAAGACCAGCTCATCCTCCTCAATCAGACCAATTTCGACCGTATCGTAGTTGAAGGCTTTTTGTATCAACCCGACCAACTGGTCCAGCAACTCATCTACCGCCAATATGGATGTGATATGGCTACCCACCTTGCTAATCACCTTGAATTGCTCTGCCCGCCGCTGTACTGCGTTGAACAGCCGCGCGTTTTCAACGGCAATTCCGATCTGATGGCCGATGGATGTGAGCAACTGGACGTCCTGGTCGGTGAACTCCCGGTAGCCGCGGGTCACAGCGAACAGGGTGCCAAGCGTCCTCCCCTTCGAGCTTAGAGGGACAGTTGCCAGGGAGCGGAGTCCTTCCTCCCTGACTACCATGCGAGTAAGCCGAGGGTCCGCGGAGACATCCCTCACCACCAGGGGTTGGCCGGACTGAGCCACGCGCCCGGAGAAACCCTCGTCTACCTTCAACCTGTCTATCTCGGCCACGAACTGGGGACTGAACCCCTTCTGGGCTGCGACACTCAACAACCCGGCTTCTTCGTCCAAGAGATAGATCCCTCCGGCTTCGATCTCCATCACCTGCAGCGTCTTGTCCAGGGCGTCGTTCAGGATCTCATCCAGGTCCAGGGATTGGCTAACCACGGCAGCGATGGCATTGAGGGTCGCCAGCTCTTTGGTGCGGTCGGCCACCCGCTGCTCCAGGTGAGTGTATGACTCCTGAAGTTGGGCCGACATAATATTGAACTGTGCAGCCAGTTCCTCTATTTCGTCCCCCGTTCGTGCCGTGATGGCTTGGCCGAAATTGCCCCCTGCCACTTTTTGGGCGGCGCTGATGAGCTCTGCGATGGGTCTCGTGATCCGCCTGACCCCGACAGCTACGACCAAAGCCGGCACCACCACACCCAGCGCCAACAGTAAGAGCAGAAATCGCTGGTAGCCTTGACTGGGGCTGATCAACGCAGCCCAGCTTTCCTGGGTGACGAGGCCGTAAGAAGTGCCCGGCACCGGGGCGAAACTGGCGACGATCTCCTGGCCATTGAGATCGCGGGTGCGGATGGCATCCACCAGCCCACTCAACACCTGTAGCACAGTCGGTTGTGCGGAGACATCATCTGCAATACGGTTGGCGTCCGTATGGTAGATCACCCGCCCTTTGCCATCCACCAGATAGGCGCTGCCGCTCTCCCCGATGAGAAGCCTTGCTGTATTAGCATACAAAGCGCTGACAGCGGTTCCGCCCGTACGAAACATGCCTGCCATTGTTCCCACGTATTCGCCTTGAGGGCCTATGATAGGCACAGCAATGACGATGACTTCCGCACCACCCGGCCCGTCGGCCACGATATCTGAGAAGACCGGCCCCGGCGAACCGAATACCTGGAAGCGAAGCATCTGGCGATAGTAGGCACGGTCCGACCAGCTCTGCTCCAGGACTTCCGGCCGCTCCGGTTCGGCGGCCACAACCTTCCCGAAGGTATCGAGGATCAGCACGCCGGCATCAAAGACTGCTAAACGATTGCTGGCTGCCTTGAGGGCGTCACGTCGGGCAACGGGGTCATTCCCATAGATGTTCGATGTGCGTGTCTCGGCATTGAGGAGGTCGGTGTATCCCCTTAGCTCCGCCGTCAACTGGATGGCTGTGAGACGGACTAACTCTCGGTTCCGTCCAATAACCAAATCCTCTGTCACATCCTGGTAGGCGTAGAATATAACCACGGCCACCGCGACTAAGATGATCGCCGTGGGAACGAACGACCAGGCGATGATTTTGGTCCGCAGCCCCCCCCACCGGATTCCTAGCAGCATGACTGTCCTCCTTAACAGTGATCAGTGATCAGTAATCGGTAATCAGTTTGTCAGTATTCACCGGCACTGATTAATGGCAATTGATCACCGATTGCTTCGCGTCGGCCATGTTGGCGAAGATCTCACTAATCTGTAACTGCTCAGCCCTGGCAGATTTGGACGCTTTTGGTGTCACCCTGAGCGAAGCGA
>JBAWAP010000274.1:0-13026 GCA_049589355.1 Anaerolineae bacterium | reverse complement strand
GGTTGGGAGAGGGAGAGGGGGGCTGGGGGGGTGAGGGTGAGGGCGTCAAAGGCCGCATCAACTACACCGTCTGGTCCGACGTGTTCCTCTGCCCCTACTGCGGCGATGAGATTGTGTTCTGGGATTCCGCCGTGGATTCCGAGGCGGGCAAGGTGCTCGACCGCTTCCCCTGCCCCGGCTGTGGCGCGGAGGTGACCAAGCGCGACCTGACCCGCGCCACCGAGCGGATGTGGGACAGCGCCCTGGGCCGGGAGATCGAGCGGGCGCGGCAGGTGCCCGTGCTCATCAACTACTCCGTGGGTCGCAAGCGCTACGAGAAGAAGCCCGACGCCGACGACCTGGCCCTCATCCGCAGGATCGAGGAGAGCGAGATTCCGTATTGGTATCCGACCTACCGTATGCCAGAGGGAGATGAAGCACGACGCAACGATCCGATGGGCATCACCCACGTGCACCACTTCTACACACGGCGCAATCTGGCCACACTGGCCTGTTTTTGGGCTAAGTCCGCCTCGACTAATCTCACAAGCGTCTTGCGGTGGACAGAAACCGGGGCCTTGCAGCGATCCACTCTGATGCATCAGTTGGCAATAACTCGAATAGCGACTAGCCGCAAAGCTCGTGGCGGGAAGACTGCTGGACACCGCCGTGGAACACTTTACATCCCGTCAATTCAGGTAGAATTCTCCTCCATAGAACTCATTCGCAACCGCCTCAAAGAAGTCAAGAGAGCGTCTACAAAGACAGCTATCCAGAATAGTGGTCACATAGCCCTACTTACCCAGTCAGCCACCGACCTAGTCAGCGTCCCAGAGGGTAGCATAGACTATGTTTTCACTGATCCTCCTTTCGGGGAGAATATCATGTACTCGGAACTGAACTTCCTCTGGGAAGCCTGGCTGCGGGTCTTTACTAACACCGGGCCGGAGGCCATCATCAACAAGACCCAGGGCAAGGCCCTGGGGGAGTATCGAGAACTGATGACCCGCTGCTTCAGCGAGATGTACCGTATCCTCAAGCCGGGCCGCTGGATCACCGTCGTCTTCCACAACTCCAAAGCATCCGTTTGGAACGCAATCCAAGATGCTTTGGGCAGGGCTGGCTTCCTGGTGGCCCAGGTCACAGTCATGGATAAGCAAAAGAAAACCCATACCCAGGTCACTGCTCCCGGCGCAGTCAAGAACGATCTCATCATCAACGCCTACAAACCCCGCAAGGCCTTCGAGGAGCGGTTCCTGCAACGGGCAGGCTACGGGCTGGAGCAGGAGTTCGTGGCCCAACACCTGGGGATGCTGCCCGTGGAGCCCAACCTGGAACGCACCGCTCAGATGCTCTACTCCAAGATGCTAGCCTGCTACGTCCAGCACGGCTACGAGATCACCCTCAACGCCGACCAGTTCTACCGCCTGCTGGCCGACCACTTCCTGGAGCGGGACGGCTACTGGTTCCGCGACGAGGAGCAGGTGCAGGAGTACGAGCGGCGCAAGTTGACCGCGAAGGGCACGAAAGGGACGAAAGGCGCGAAAGGGATGCCGCTGGCACAGCAGGTGCTGTTCATCTCCGACGAGCGTTCGGCCATCACCTGGCTGCACCACTTCCTGGAGACACCCAGGGACTACAGCGAAATCTACACCGCCTTCGTCAAGGCCCTGCAGGTGCCGGAGGATCAGATCCCGGAGATCAAGACCCTGCTGGAGGAGAACTTCGTGAGCACCAACGGCAAGTACAAGCGCCCGGAGATGCTGGAGAAGCAAGAGCTGGAGGCGCGTCGCCAGCAGCGGCTGCTGCGGGAGTTCGAGGACATCCTGGAGCAGGCCCGCCGGGGGCAGCGGCTCAAGGACGTGCGCAAGGAGGCGGTGCTGGCCGGCTTCGCCCAGTGCTACCGCGAGAAGCGCTTCCAGGACATCCTGCGGGTAGGGCGCAGGTTGCATTCGCGCATCGTGGAGAGCAGCACGGAGATCTACGATTTCATTGACATTGCGGAGGCGAAGGTGGGATAACACGGATGCGCAGGATTCACGGATTGGGTATTCGCACCGAACATCCGCACATCGTGCGCATTGAGGGTGTGCACAGCGGTCGCCCGACGATACGTGGTACAGGGGTGAGCGTGCAAACCATCGTAGAACAAATGCAGTTGGGCCGAACGCTCCAGCAAATCGTGGAGGATTTCGATGGTGTGTTGACCTTGGCCCAGGTCTACGATGCCCTTAGCTACTACTACGAGCACGAGAAAGAGATCGAGCAGTATATCGCTGAAAACCGAGAGGCGCTATGGAAAGGGCCACAGACAGCGAGCTCTTCGTAATCGGCGACCTCGTCACCCTGTCCCGTGACCGTACGGCTGGGGCAGGGCGCATCGTCGCCGCCGACACGCTCTTTGGCCGAACCTACCTGGAGGTCTACTTCCCGGCCACAGGCCAGGTGGTCCGCCGCCCGGCCGACGACTTCGAGCCCTGGGGCGATCTCTTCGACCGGCTGGCAGCGGGACAGGTGGCTCCTGCTTCGGCCTTCCTGGCCCGGCTCATCGCCCGCCAGCTCCAGGCGCTGATGACCCAGCAGGGGGTGCTCTCGGCGGCCAACTTCCGCATCACGCCGCTGCCCCACCAGATCCTGGCCGTGGACTTCATCCTGGGCCAGTTCAAGCCCCGCTGCCTCATCGCCGACGAGGTGGGCCTGGGCAAGACCATCGAGGCGGCCATGGTCTACGAGGAACTCAAGCTGCGCGGCCTGGCCCAACGGGCGCTGGTCATCGTCCCCTCGGGGCTGACCTACCAGTGGCAACAGGAACTCCGTCAGAAGTTCGGCGAGGAGTTCGTCATCTTCGACCGGACCATGCTGGACGCCCTGCGCCAACTGCACGGCCAGGAAGCCAACCTCTGGCAGAAGCACGACCACGTGATCACCTCCATGGACTTTGTCAAGCCTCGATCCATCCGCCCTGACCTGTCGCTAGGTGAGCGGGCACGGCGCGAGCAACACAACCAGGAGATCTCCCAGGCCGTCGCCGAGGCCGGATGGGACGTGGTCATCGTAGACGAGGCCCATAAGCTGAGCAAGCACGCCGACGGCACCGAGACGGCCCGCTACAAAATCGGCAACGCCATGGCCGACCGGGCGCCTGTATTCCTGCTCCTCACCGCCACGCCGCACCAGGGCGATGCTGGCCGTTTCTTCCATTTGCTTAACCTGGTGGACCCCTACGTCTTCGTCACCCTGGAGGACCTGACCCCCGACCGGGTGCGGGAGATCATGGTGCGCAACAAGAAGCGCGCCGCGGTGGACACCCAGGGCAACCGCTTGTTCAAGCAGCGCATCACCACTCTCTATCCGGTGGACCGCAGCGGGCCGGAGCACGCCATCGAGCGGGAGTTGTACGAGCGGGTGACAGACTACGTGGCCGAGAACTACGACCTGGCCCTGCGGCGCAACGACCGGGCTTTCGGCTTCTTGATGATCCTCTACCAGCGCATGGTCACCTCCAGCAGCCAGGCCATCCGCCAGGCTCTGAGCAACCGCCTGGCTCACCTGCGGGCCTTGCAAGGGGCGCTGGACGCGCTGGCTCAGAGAGCCCTCGACTTCGACGAGGAAGCGGCCCTCGACGAGAGCGCGGAGCGGCTGCTAGAACAACTACAAGCCGTAGTCGGCGTGGTGGACGAGGCTGGCTTGCAGAAGGAGTTGGCTCTGATCGAAGACCTGTTGAATCTGGCAGAGCAGGCCACCACCGGCCGGCAGGACGCCAAGCTCAAGGCCCTGCTGCGCATCGTGGACGAGGTCTGCCGCCGCCAGCGTGACCCGACCACCAAGTTCCTGGTCTTCACCGAGTTCGTGGCCACTCAGGAGTACATCACCGAGGCCCTGGAGAGTTGTGGGTACGAAGTGGCCTGCATCAACGGCCAGATGAAGGTGGGGGAGCGGATCGCGGCACGGGAGACCTTCCGCACCGACGCCCAGTTCCTGGTCTCCACCGACGCTGGCGGTGAGGGCATCAACCTGCAGTTCTGCCACGTCATGATCAACTACGACCTGCCCTGGAATCCCATGCGCCTGGAGCAGCGCATCGGCCGGCTGGACCGTATCGGCCAGGAGCACGACGTGCTGGTGTTCAACATGCTGGTCGAGGACACGGTGGAGGATCGGGTGCGCAAGGTGCTGGAGCGAAAGCTGGCCCTCATCCGCGAGCAATTTGGTGAGGACAAGTTGACCGACATCCTTTCCACCCTGCAGGACGACTTCAACTTTGACCGCATCTTCATTGACGCCGTGCGCCTGCGGCAGGCCGAGGCGGCCCAGCTCGAAGCCCTGGCCCAGCAGATCTACGAGCGCGCCAGGGCCATCCTGGAGAAAGACGACCTGCTATTGCCGCAGACCGTCTTCCAGCAGGAGAACTATCGAGAGCGGCTGATCGAGGTTTCCACGGAACGGGTGCGCGGCCTGGTGGAGTGCTACCTGGAGATGCATGGCGAAAAGCTCAACCCCTACGCCCGCCGCCCTGGCGTCCACTACTTCGACCTGCCGGCTGGCGACGGCAGCGGCAAGACCCACCATGCCAACGTCGTCTTCGACCGCGCCCTGGCTCTGGAAGACGACTCCCTGGACTTCTTCCACATCAACCATCCCACCGTGCGCCAGATACTGGAGCGCCTGGACTCCCCCGGTGCCGACCACGACTTAGCATATCTACAGGTCACAGCCGACGAAGCCCCGGAGCCTGGTGCTACGCAAGGGCTCTGGTCGCTGTACAGCCTGAAGCTGACCAATCACGAGGGGCTGCACCGCACCGAGTTGCTCTCGTTCTTCGTGGATCGGGAAGGACGGAGTCATCCCCGCATGGCTCGCTGGCTGAGTGAGCTGGCCGCGGAGCGTTTC
This sequence comes from Anaerolineae bacterium, assembly GCA_049589355.1. GTDB lineage: Bacteria > Chloroflexota > Anaerolineae > VGOG01 > VGOG01 > JBAWAP01. The sequence goes on along the minus strand of JBAWAP010000274.1, from coordinate 8,157 downwards.
GCCCAGGGCTATGCCTCACTGGATGGATGGGATCTGCCCGCGCTGCGCCGCCGGCTGGATGAGCTGGCTGAGGCCGCGGCCCACGAACGCTTCTTGGCCGAGCGAGTGGCGCTGGGCGAGCAGTTGGCCCGCGAGCGGGAGAAAGTGATCGGCTACTACCAGGCTCAGGAAGCCGCCGCCCGCCAGATCGCCATCATCAACATCTGCCAGGCCCGCCTGACCGACCTCTACCGCCGCCGCCAGGAAGCCCTGGCCGCCCTGCAGCGTCGCGGGGAGCTGGTGCCGGATTTGGAGTTGGAGATGTTGGGGGTGGTGAAGGTGGAAACATGAAACCCAAACGTTGGCAAGACCTCATCCTCAGACAATTCGGCCACGAGCAGACCCAGAGCGTGGTGATCGTGGACCCCGACCGCCTGATGCAGGACGATGTCCTCATCAGCGAGCTTCAGGCGCGGCGGTACGACATCCTCAACTTCACCACCGAGATCGCCTTCCGCAACGAGTTCGAGGAACGCTACCGCTCGCGCTGGGATCGAGGGGAGAAGACCCACATCGTGGTCATCGTCCACTCTAGTGAGGCGGCTCGCCAACTGCCCTACGACCTGGAGAAGAAGAGCCGTGTTATCGAGATCGGCCTGCACCAGGTCTTCCCCTGCCTCAACCGCATCGTCCTGACCGACCTCGACCGCCACTACTATCCCGCCTTGTTTCAGGCCCACGCCACACTGGAGAGAGACAATAGGAGCTACACCACCGAGAGTGAAACCATCCGCTTCATCCTGCGCGGCGTGTTCGGCATTGACCCGGTGGCCCTGAAGTCGCCGGAGCGGCTGGTGGCCATGCTGATTGACAAGCACTACGCCGCCCAGGCCATCCCCCCGGCCCTGGAGCGTTACGTGGTCGAAGAGATGCCAGTACCCTTGCCTGGGGATCCCGACCCGGCAGCCCTCTTCGGAGATACAACCGTCTTCTATGAGTGGCTAGGCCGACAGTGGGCCAAGTACGTGCAGGGCATCCTCAGGGGCGAAACCACCCTTCGACAGGGCTCAGGGCAAGCCCACGCCTTGGACTTCGCCGACCATCGGCTACGCTTTTACAGCGATAACCTGTTCACTGAGCGATTGGTAGTGCCTTACCCCCTCTCATACGAGGAGATCGAAGCAGTGGAGAAGTTGCCCCAGGAGCAACGCTGGATCCGGGCCGGACTGGCCTGGCCAGGTGGGCCGGCGGCGCGGCTGTTTGGACCGGGTGCCCGAAGACGGGTGGGTGAAGAAGGCATAGTCTACGTGATAGACGTGGAGACTCAGCTTGACCATTTCGAGGGGCTGGCCACTGAGACTCTCGACCTGCGAGGCTGGCTGGACGAGGGCTACTCGTGGGGTCGGCTGGTGCACGACTTCACCCTGCTGCCCCGCCAGGACTACGAAGCTCTGCAGGAGCGGTTCGTCACTGCCCGACGTTCGCTGAACGACGCCTTCCTGAGCTTCCTGCAGCAGCCCTACCCCTCGGTCTCCTTCTACGATGACAACAAAGGCCCTATCGCCCTGCATCGCGTCAACCAATACATCCACCGCAGCGTGGGAGATAAGCAGCGCGTCGCCTTGGTTGTCTGTGACGGCATGGCTGTGGATCAATGGTTTCTGCTACGGGACTACCTGCTGGCCTGCCTGAAGCGCAAGGTCGAATTCCGTGAGAACCGTGCCTATGCCATTGCTCCCACTGTCACCAGCGTCTCGCGCCAGACGCTGTTCGCCGGACGAATGCCGGGCAACTTCCCCGACACCGCTCTCAGCACCACCGCCGACGCCAAGCACTGGCAGAACTACTGGGTCAACCAGGGCCGACGTCGCAAAAGGGTGGCCTACCTGAACCTGAAGATGGCCGGTGAGTTCGATGAGCTGCGGAAGATCACCGACGGCAACAACGAGGTGCTGGCCGTGGTGGTTAACTTCTTCGACGACATCATGCACAGCGTCAAGGACCTCAAGGCTGGCAAGCGAGTCTTCTACGACACCCTCATCTCCTACCTGAACAACAGCGCTACCGACGAGTTCTTCGACATCTTGCTGAGAGCTGGCTACCACGTCTTCATCACCTCGGATCACGGCAACGTGGACGCGGTGGGCACGGGAGTGCAATCGCCTAAGGCATTGGTCGAGGCCTATGCCAAACGAGTGATCATCTTCGACCAGGACCCCATCGCCCAGGCTTTCGCCGATAAGCATGGACTGGTCCTCTTTCGCCCCCTCTTCCTGCCAGATAATCTCTATCCCGTCTATCCCCAGGGCGATGGCATGTTCGCCTCAAAGAAGTCCGCTGGCATCTCTCATGGTGGCCTATCCATTGAAGAAATGATTGTGCCCTTTATCGAGGTGATCGCGCCATGATCGGATTTGACAAACCCGTGTGCCCGGAGTGGATCCACGCTGTTGGGCTGGCCTGGCGGCCCCATCAGCCGGTGAGCGAACTAATCACAGTTGTTGACCAAGTAGCTGCAACCGAATTCCGTGGGTCTGAGACGCGGCGTAAGGTGGCCACCATCATCCTGCGCTGCTTTGTAGAGACCGAGGGCGGAGGCCCCGACCGCAAGACTCGCGACCGGGACCTGTTCGCCACAGCAGCAGGCAAGCTCTCAGCCGAGGAGTTGCGAAGCGTGTACCTGGCCCACCTCATCAACACGACTCCCATCTTGCAGATGATCACCGGGCAGATGGCTAAGCGTTATGGGCTCGGCGACGAAATCCAGAGCACCGACTTCCTGCACCGCATCTACGAGCAGTATGGGCAGCGGGGGGTAGTCACCAACTGCGTGCGTCACTTCCTGCGTACCCTGTCCTGGTTTGGCTGTCTCAGACGTTTGGCCCCCAACCACTATCGCTTCCACACCCGACTGCCGATAACGGAGCAGACTTTCCCGCTCCTGGTCTACTCCTGGTTGCAGAGTGGCCTGGGTAGTTCTCAGATCACCCCATTCGAGTTTGGTGAACAGTCGGCCTTCTACTTCCTCGACGCGACTGGATTACCCGGCTATTTTCTGAGGTTTAACACCGTTTTTTGGGCGGTTGAGAAGCGAATGGCTGTGGATCGAGTGACCTTGAAGTATGCACGGATCGAGTCTTTCGAAGAGGCGCTCTTGAGCTACCTGGAGTCCACGCTTGAACCCCACAGCAGCGAGACAACCATCGCCCACGAGGGCAACATGACCTGAAACTCTCCACCCGACCACCCGACCAACAACCAACCGACCAACTGACCAATTGACAAGAACCTATCCTTCTGCTATACTGTCTATCAGAAAGACAGAGCGTCAGGAGGTGCGTCGTGTCTGATACGATAACAGTACAGATGGCCCAGCGGGGGGTAGTGACCCTGCCCAAGGTCCTTCGCGAGAGCTACAACTTGCAGCCCGGCGACAACTTCACTCTGCTCGATCTGGGTGGAGTATTCGTCCTCAGCCCGCGCCGCTCAGAGGTTGATTCCCTGGCCGACCGCCTCACTCAGGCCCTCACCGAAAGGGGCGAAACGCTAGAGACAATGCTGCAGGCCCTACGCGAGGAGCGCGAGCGGTATGCCAGCCAAGGCTAGCGTGTTTCTTGACACCAGCGCCCTGTTTGCTGGCATTTGGTCAGCCACGGGAGGAGGTCGCATGATCTTGAAACTGGGCGAGGCCGGGGCTATCCGGCTGCTGGTCTGTCCTCAGGTGCTCGACGAGATTGAGAGCGCACTGCGCCGCAAAGCTCCCGACATGCACTGCAAATGGTCTGATGGTCCCTGGTCCTTAGTCAAGTGGTCAAGGAGATCACGATGAAGATCGAACGATTTGAGGATATCGAAGGATGGCAGGAAGCCAGGATGTTGGCCCAGATGGTCTACGAAGTGTCTAGCAAAGGCCAGTTCGCCAGGGACTTTCGGCTGCGAAGACAGATAGAGGACGCTGCGGCTTCAGTGATGGCCAATATCGCTGAGGGGTTCGATGCGGGTTCGGACGCGGAGTTCATCAGGTTCTTGGGCTATGCCCGGCGTTCGGCCAGCGAGGTGCAGTCGCATCTATACATCGCGTTAGACCGAGACTATGTAGCAGAAGAGGACTTCGACGCAATCTACCAGAAAGCGGTACAAGCAAAGAAACTGATCAACGGCTTCATCCGCTACCTGCGCCAGAGCCAAGCCCAGACCACCCAACCCCAAAAGACTACCTGACCAAGGACCACCTGACCACCCGACCAAGGACCACCCGACGACCTGACCACCCGACCAAAGACCACCTGACCAAGGGCCACCCGACCAAGGGCCACCCGACCACCCGACCACCCGACCACCCGACCATTTTCCGATTTGACAACTTAAGCCTCTTGTTGTATAATGACCGCCAGTCAGTAAATGACCGCAGGTATTCGGCAGGAAGGCCACGGGATGACGACAGCACAGCGGCGTGCTCGCGAGAAGGCGAGAAGGCAGCAGGAAATCTTAGAAGCCGCCAAGGAGGTCTTCTTTGAAAAAGGCATCCACCGGACAACGGTGGATGATGTGGCCGCTCAGGCCGAAGTTAGCAAGGGAACAGTCTATCTCTACTTCCAGAGCAAGGAATCCATCCTTGCTCATTTGCTTCTAGAGGGGCTGTCAATCCTGCTGTCTCAATTGGAAGCCGCCTACGCACCTCAAGAGCCGCTTTCCGCCGAGGAACGCCTTCGCCAACTAGTGGAAGCGTATTGGCAATTTGCCCAGACTCACCCCAATTATTTCCGTCTATTGCTGGCCCTGGACCGGGGGCGCTTCCGGGAAAGAGTATCGGCAGAGGTGTATCAGGAGATCCTGACGGAAAGCAAAAGGGGATTGGAGTTGGTAGCAAATGCCATACGTCAGGGGACGGAGGAAAGCCTGTTCAGCGCTGATGACCCCTTGCTGACGGCCGGCGTGCTCTGGGGTGCCCTCAACGGGGCGCTCGATTTGATGGCCAATCCTGTGCGGCAGGAGATGATACCCGTAGAGCCTAAAACGGTGTTCGATGCAACTTTCGAGCTTTTCCTGCGCGGCCTGCAAGCTCATAATCGCTAACTATTCCCTCCTCCCCCTCGCAAGGGGAGGGTTGGGGTGGGGGTGGAATCTTGTCCGTTTGTGAGGATCCACCCTCCCCCTGCCCCTCCCTGGGAGGGAGGGGTGAATGCTTACCATAACCGTTTATCTGGGAACGAGGAGGAAAACGTGAAAGAAGTGGTAATCGTCGGGGGAGTGCGCACCCCCATCGGCAGCCACGGCGGAGCCTTCAGAGACCTGCCCGCTCAAGAGCTGGCCGCCATCGTGATGGAAGAGGTGGTCAACCGCACGGGCCTCGACCCTCACCTCATTGACGACGTTATCTTCGGCTGCATCGGCCAGTACTCCGACTCGCCGAACATCGCCCGCGTCGCAGCGCTGATGGCCGGTATCCCCACCCACGTGCCCGGCTACACCGTTCAGCGCAACTGCGTGGCCAGCATGCAGGCCATCTCCTGCGCCTACCAGGCCATTCAGGCCGACGATGGAGAGGTCTTTCTGGTAGGCGGCACGGAAAGCATGAGCACTGCCCCCTATACAGTACGCGGGGCTCGCTGGGGGCTCAAGCTGCGCCACGGCCAGTTCACCGACACCCTGTGGGAGGGCTTGACCGATCCCGTCTGCGACATGATCATGGGCTACACGGCGGAAAATCTGGCCATGATGTACGGTATCAGCCGCGAGGAACAGGACAAATTCGCGGTGCAAAGCCACAAGAAAGCCTTCCGCGCCACCAGGATGGGCAAGTTCGACGACGAGATCGTTCCGGTGCGTGTCTCCAAGAAGGTGGCTGGCCAGGAGGTAGCCTACGAGAACATCGTCCACGACGAGTGCATTAACCCGGCTCTTTCGGTTCAGAAGGCAGCCCTCTATCCCACCGTGTTCAAGAAGGGCGGGTCAGTCACCCCCGCCAACGCCTGCCCTATCTCAGATGGCGCGGCGGCGATGATCGTGATGACGGCTGACAAAGCCAAGGACCTGGGTATGGAGCCTCTGGCCTACATTCGCAGCTACGCCTACGCCGCAGTGCCTCCGGAGATCATGGGCCTCGGCCCCACCAAGGCCGTCCCCAAAGCCCTGAAGAAGGCGGGGTTGAAGCTGACGGACATTGACCTCATCGAGCTCAACGAGGCCTTTGCTGCCCAATCCCTGGCCGTAGGCATCGAGCTGGAGAAGGACGGCTGGGACTGGGAGAGGGTCAACGTCAACGGTGGGGCCATCGCCCTGGGCCACCCTGTGGGTTGCACAGGCACGCGCATCGTGGTCACTTTGCTCCACGAGATGATCAAGCGGGACGTGAGCCTGGGGTTGGCCACAGCCTGCGTGGGTGGCGGGATGGGTGGGGCGATGATCATTGAGAGGAAGTAGATTCGTAGATTCGGAATTCGTAGATTCGTGACGAATCCCGAATTTACGAATCTACGAACCACCAGTTTACGAATGTGAAAGGGGGAAAATGCATGGCTGACTTGTATAAGGATAAAGGAGCTCGTCAGGTGTTCATCGCCAAGAGCAAGGAGGTTTTCGAGAGAATCAGGGAGAAGTTGGAAGGCCAGGAAGGGGTGGTGGCCATCGAGCCGGAGAGCGGGGAGTACTTCGTGGGCAAAACGTTGGGAGCAGCCAACGATGCCGCCTTCGCCAATTATCCAGACAACTGGATATACTTCGTGCGCCTCGACGATCCTGAAGCAGCCGTACCCTTGAAGACCTGGTAGTAAGCAATTTGCAAGGAGGAAAGAGATGTACATTTTCAAAGCAGGAGTTGTCGGCGCGGGCTTCATGGGCGCTGAGATCGCCCAGGTCATCACCTATGCGGGCCTGCCGGTGGTGGTGAAGGACATTGACCAGGAGATGCTGGACAAGGCCATGGATACCATCCGGGACATCTACCAGCGGCGGGTTGACAGGGGCAAGATGTCCCCCACTGCCATGCAGGAGAAGATGGACCTGGTCATCCCCACCCTGTCCTACGACGAGTTCGCCGACGTGGACATCGTCATCGAGGCCGTACCAGAGGTCATGAAGATCAAGCAGCAGGTCTTCGCCGAGTTGGATGATATCTGCCCGCCGGAGACCATCTTCGCCTCCAACACCTCGGCGCTGTCTATTGAGGAGATGGGGTCAGCCACCCAGCGTCCCCACAAGGTGATCGGGATGCACTTCTTCAGTCCGGCCCACATCATGAAGCTGGTGGAGGTCATCCCCAGTCCAGAGACGGATCAGGAAACCATTGACGACGTGGTGCGCTTCTCGGAAGAGCTGCGCAAGATCCCCGTGGTGGTCAAGGAGTGCCCTGGCTTCCTGGTCAACCGTTTGCTGATGCCCTATCTCAACGAAGCGGTGCTGTGTCTGGAGGAGGGATCGGGCACAGCAGCCGAAATGGACGAGGCCATGACAGACTTCGGCTGGCCCATGGGGCCCTTCACTCTGATGGACATGATCGGCATTGACGTCTGTGCCGACGTTGGTCAGTACCTTTACTCCAAGTACGGTGATCGCGTCACCCCAGCCCCTCTGTGGGCCAAGCTGATCGAAGCAGGACGCTTTGGCGAGAAAGCAGGAGCCGGTTTTTACGGCTACCGGGAGGAGACCGACCAGCCAGTGAAGGAAATGATCAAGGAGTTGCAGGAGTCGGGCCAGGTGCCCAGCGGCACGGAGTTCAGCGTGGATCGGCTGATGACGCCCATGATCAACGAGGCGGCGATGTGCTTAGAGGAGGACATCGCCAACGTCAACGACATTGACATGGCCTGCATCGCCGGCATCGGCATGAAGGTAGGCGACCAGCGCATGGGTCCGCTGGAGTACGCCGACGGGGTGGGTCTGGACGTCGTCGTGCAGAAACTTGAGGAGTTGGAGAAGAAATATGGTCCCCGCTTCCACCCCGTAGACTTGCTCTACCAGAAGGTGAAGGCCGGGGAGCTGGGGAAGAAGACGGGCCGGGGATTCATGGAGTGGTAGATTGGGAAACTGGGAAACTGGTACATCGGTAGACTGGTAGACTCAGTAGATGGAAAATTATTAGCAGAGGCGGCCCCCACGCCGCCGATTCGCGGGCACGGGAGCCCAATGGCACTAACTCTTTCAGGCTGTACAGGGATGACGGATTCTGAGAATCCATTC
>JBAWAP010000273.1:0-16729 GCA_049589355.1 Anaerolineae bacterium | reverse complement strand
CCTCTCCCCTCTCCTACCAGGAGAGGGGAGAGGGGGCGAAGGGGGTGAGGGGTGAGGTCTCGCATCGCTATAGCCAACACCCGCAACCCATTACGGGCGTATTCGTCGTTGGCTGACACGATCTGCGCCCGCAGGCCATCATCCAGTGGGCGTTCCTGGCTGTCCAACCGGATGTGGGTACACAGGGCCAGCACCTCTTTGGGCGCTCCCTTCACGTAGGTCACTCGCTGGCCCTCACCCCCAGCCCCTCCCCCGACATCGGGAGAGGGGCGAATCACGCGGTGGACGGTGCTCATCCGCTTGCGGCGCGACTCAAAGGGCAGTTCTCGCAGGCGCGGAGCCTGTCGCGTTTCGGCCTCCAGATCCAGGCCGCCTTTGAGGGCCGCCACCCGCAGGGCGGCCTCGGTGGGATCGCCCAGCGCCGTCCAACGCGGGGATTCGTCGTTTGGTGGTAGCAGCCGGGCGTTGTTGCACAACCCGGCGGCGAGAAGCAACTGGCGCAGATCGCCGCCCACGGGGGTCAGAACCGGACGCCTGTTGTCCAGAATCTGCCCCTCGGACGCATACCCGACGCCCGTCACCGTCAACCGCCGGCCTGAGGACTCCCCTTGCTGGCGGGGGGAGTAAGAGGGGGATAGCCACAGTTCACGCACGGTCATCTCGTTCTGAGTGAGGGTCCCGGTCTTGTCGGTGCAGATGACCGTGGTGCAGCCCAGCGTTTCGACGGCTGACAATCGCTTGATGAGCGCGTGGCGTCGGACCATGCGCTGTGTCCCCATGGCCAGGGCCAGGGTTACCGTCGGCAACAGTCCCTCCGGGACAAAGGCGACGATCATGCCCATAGCAAAGATGAAACTCTCAGCCAGGGTAATGCCGGCCGATACCGCCGATAGTACAAAAAAGACCAGCCCGATGCCGACAGCAATTACGGTCACGATTCTCGTCACACTGCCCATTTCTTTTTGCAGTGGACTGAGTTCTTCTTCCATCGCCTGAGTCAGGTGAGCAATTTTGCCGAACTCGGTCTCCATCCCGGTGGCAAAGACCACCGCCTTGCCGGTGCCGGCGGCCACGGTCGTGCCAGCAAAGACCAGGTTGGACGTCTCGGCGCGGGATAGGTCAGTCCGCAAGACGGCCTCGCTCGTCTTGCGCACCGGATGGGATTCACCGCTGAGGGTGGATTGATCCACGCGCAGTTCGGCTTCCTGCACCAGGCGACCGTCGGCCGAGATGCGGTCGCCTTCGGTCAGCAGCAGCACGTCGCCAGGCACCAGTTCCTCGGCCAGAATGCGTTGCTCCTCTCCCTCCCGCAGCGTGCGGACGTAGTGCGGGAGCAGTTTGTGCAGGGCCTCGGTGGCTTTCTCGGCCCGGTATTCCTGCCAGAAGGAGAAGACACCGTTGATCACGTTGACCATCCAGATGGCAATACCCAACTGCGGCATCCGGGCAATGAAGCCGACGATACCGCCAATCCACAACAGGATGGCCATTAAATGTGTGAAGTTGGCCAGGAACTTCAGGTAGAGAGGCTTGCCTTTCACCTCGCGGATGGCGTTACGGCCGAAATGGAGCAAGCGCTCTTCAGCTTCGGCCTGGGTCAGCCCCTGGGGCCGGGTCTTCAGCGCGTTGTAAACTGCGGGAATAGATATGGTGTGGATGGGCTCGCCGATGTCCGCTCCAAGAGATGCTTTTGAATCCGTCATAAACTTTCACTCTACCATGGGCCTATCCGCCGTTCAGGAAGCCCGGAAAAAGGCTCGTGATCAACAGGATCACCGTCAGCACGATCAGCACCCCGACAGTCAACTTGCGCCAGCCTGCCACAGTGGCACGGTGAATAGGACCAGGGTGATCACCACAATCAGCGCAGTTATTCCCCAGGCCAGGATGTTAATCAGATGGTTGTTTCGGTACTCTCCCATCAATTGCGCATCGTTGGCCAATCGCAGCATCAGCACCAATACCACAGGCAGGAAGATGGCGTTGAGTGCCTGCGTAATCCACATCAGCGGAAAAAGCGGCAAGTTCGGCAGCAGCACCACAGCCGCGCTCAAAACAACCAGGGCGGTGTAAATTCCGTAGAAAGCTGGCGCTTCCTTGGGCTGATTATCTATGCCTCGTTCCCAACCGAATGCCTCACAGACAGCGTAGGTCGTCGCCAGCGGCAGCACCGATGCGGCCAGCAGCGTAGCGCCCATCAGTCCTATGGTGAACAGGTATTTGGCCCACGGTCCAGCCAGGGGAGCCAAAGCCAAGGCCGCCTGTTCCGCCGTCTCCACGTGGATGCTGTGGACGAAGAGCGTTGCAGCAGTACAAATGATGATGAAGGAGGAGATGATATTGCCAAAGACTGCGCCCGTTATCACGTCCAGGCGGGTGTAGCGGTATTCCTGCAGCGTCACTCCCTTGTCCACGACAGTCGCCTGCAAATAGACGCAACCCCAGGGAGTGATAGTCGTACCGAGCGTTGCCAGAAAGGCCAGTACGTAGGTCTTATCGAGGCGGAAGACAGGCGTGACCGCCTGCCGTAATATCTCGCCCCACGGAGGCCGTACCAGAAAGGCGCAGACGACGTAACTCAGAGAGACCATGCAAAGGGTCAAGAAAAACTTCTCCACCCGGGAGTAGGAGCCACGGGTGATGAGCACCCACAGTAAAAACGCAACGAGAGGCACTGCCAGGTAGCGCGAGACGCCCAACAGTTCCATGCCAACCGCAACGCCGGCAAACTGGGCCACAGTGGTGCCAAAGTTGGCCAGTAGTAAGCAGAACATCGCGAAAGCAGTCGCCCTGACGCCAAACTGTTCGCGGATCAAGTCGGCCAGCCCCTTGCCCGTCACGACTCCCATGCGTGCTGCCATCTCCTGCACGACCACCTCGCCCAGCGTGACCACCAGGATCATCCACAGGAAGGCATAGCCGTAGGTCGAACCGGCCATCGAGTAAGTGGCAATGCCTGATGCATCGTTGTCGGCGCTGGCGGTAATCAGCCCTGGCCCGATGATCGCCAGATAAAAGAACACCCGCCGGGCGATACGTTTGATGTTGAGTTTCGACTTCACGTTCGCCCCCTTACCTTGCACTTTTGGGCCAACTGCCAAACAGGCTGGGGAAGAGACTCGTGAGCAGCAGGGAAATCAACGCCACGGTGATAGCCCAGGCAACATTGCGTTAAAACCTGAATATTGCCGCTGTGAGTGTACTAATAGATGCAATGAAAATGACCATCGTTGCAACGATGGTGAAATACTTCTGAAAGGAGTTATTGGCATATCTGCCCATAAGCGCTTTGTTGCTGGTCAATTTGATCAGGTAGTAAAAAACCAACGGAAGCGTCATCGCGTTCAACGCTTGTGTGGCAATTGCCAGTTGAAACAGCGACACGCCGGGCAGCATGATAGCGATGGCGGCGACGACCAGTTGCCCGAGAAAGATGATGTAAAAGTTCCTGCTTTGCCTATAGGATGTATCCAGGCTCCCAGAGAGGCCGAAGAACTCGGCGAACGCGTAGGCCGTGGATAAAGATACGATCACGATGCCCATAAACCCGGCATTGAGGATTCCGACAGCGAACAATGTTCCGGCAAGTTCCCCGGCAAAGGGCTTGATGGCCAGAGCAGCCTGTTCTCCTGAAACCAGGGGAATGCCATGAACAAACAAAGTCGCGGCAGTGGCGACGATCATGAAAAACGAGAAAAAGTCGGTCAGGAAGGCGCCCCAATATGTCTCTGCCTGGGAGTACCCGATCTTGCCCGCCTCGATTTTCTTGTCATAGGCGAAGCTGCTGATAAAGAACTGCCCCCACGGAGTAACCGTGGTGCCGAGAACACCCATGCCGATTAAAAGATAATCTTTCAGATATGCTCTGGTGAAGGCTACCCCGTGAGGAAATAGAAGATTCGTCAGGGCTTCACTCCAGTCAGGCATTGCTTTGAAGGCCGAGAAGATGTATACCAGGTAGAAAAGGCAGGCTGCCAGCATAATGCCCTGGGTCAGTTTGTAATTGCCTTTCGTGACAAACAGGAAAGTGACCACGACGATAACGATAATCGCGGGAATCGCCGGAATGCTCAACATTGCGCTGGTCGTCTTGACAGCAGCCAGGTCAACGATGATGGTCCCCATATTGGCAATCAGCAAACTGGCAAAGATCAACAGGGAGACCCTGACACCCCACTTCTCCCGGATCAGGTCGGCCAGGCCTCGCCGGGTGATCAAGGTCAGCCGCATGCCCATTTCCTGCGTGATGCCCAGAAGAATCGTGATCAAAACCAGGGCAAACAGGATCGGATATCCCAGCCGTGCCCCCGCGATCGAATAGGTCGCAACGCCGGAGGCGTCATTGTCAGCCATGCCCGTGATCGTCGCCGGGCCGAAGACCGAGATGAAAAGCAGCAATCTCCTGATCAGCGGAGAAGACGCCAGTCTTCTGCCGACTGAGGCACGATTCGCCATTCAATTTCCTCTAAGGGACACCCAGCGCTAGGATTTAATGGTACAGGCGGGGCAGGCGTTTCTTCCAGGCAGTCGGGATAATCTTGTCCAGCGCGTCGTCGGCGGTGACGATGCCGTGCAGCCGCCTCTCATCGTCCACCACCGGCACGGCCAACAGGTTGTACTTAGCGACGACCTGTGCCACCTTATCCTGGCTGTCGAGCAGGCCTACGCTGGTGACGCGGCGTTCCATAAACTCGGTCACAGGCGTTTGGGGCCAGGTCAGCACCAGGTCGCTCAACGAGAACATACCTATCAGGTGCCCCTCGCCGTCGGTCACATAGACGTAAAAGATCGGTTCGGCCTCTTCCGCGGTCTCCCGCAGGACGGCGATGGCTTGTTCCGCGGTGAGGTCAGGGCGGATGGCGATGAACTCGGTGGTCATAATCCCGCCGGCCGTGTCCTCCGGGTAGGCCAGCAACTTGCGAACGTCCTCGGCTTCTTCGTCCTCCATCAGTTCGAGGAGTTCCTGACTGCGGTCTTGCGGTAGTTCGGCCAGCAGGTCGGCCGCTTCGTCAGGGGCCATCTCCTCCAGGACGTCAGCCACCTTCTCGTTGGGCATCCTCTCGACCAGGCTGGCCTGGAAGTCCGGCTCGACCTCTTCCAGCGTATCGGCCAGGGTCTCCACGTCGAGCGATTCCAGGAACCTGCTGCTTTCGACGTGACTGAGGTCGCTGATGATCTCAGCCAGATCTGCCGGGTGCAGTTCGGTTATCTTGTCGCTGGGGACTTTTAGCCGCATCGGCTGGTCGCCGGGCAGCAGTTCCACAGCATCCCAGGAGATAGTGCTCGGCAGCAGCTCTCGCCCGAAGCGGCTGCTGAGCTTTTGCGCTATCTTCGCCAGCCCCAGGCGCCGCAGGAGCCCCAGCCCGCCGATGTCCACGTTGGCGACGTAGAAATGATGGTTGACGCGCATCAGTTCCAGGTCGTTGACGCGCACCACACGCATCCCGTTCGTATCTATGATCTGTTTGTCGAGCACATCCCGCGCCAGGTACAGGTCTTGCTCCCCCGGTTCGTAGGGAACAATGTCCTGAAGACGCCGGGCAAGCGGGATCGCCGGGGCGATGAGCACGGCCACGTCAGAGAACGGGACCAGGAAGGTGCCACCGGCTCGCTTGACCACGAGCGCGACGACCTTGGGATGAGGGATTTCGCTTCGGAGGGAGGCGATCAGGTCTTTCAGGCGACCGAGGGGCTCGCCATCTACGTCTGCCACGGGCTTCTCTATCAGGTTGCTCAGGTAGGGCATCATTCACCTCCTAGCGCGTAAATGTCCTGGAGAGGTAACTGCTCAGCCTTGGCAGATTTGGACGCTTTTGGTGTCACCCTGAGCGAAGCGAAGGGTCTCGTTCTCCGCACAAACGAGATTCTTCGCTTCGCTCAGAATGACAGGCTGAGCAGTTACCTGGAGAGTTGCTCAGGGCCTGCCCATCGCCATCTTCGGCAACTCCCCACTTAACGAATTACATTGGCCATCAACAGTGCTGTCATACCAATGAGTTTCATGAAGATGAGCAACGATGGTCCGGCGACATCCTTGAGCGGGTCACCAACCGTATCGCCGATGACCGCCGACTGGTGCTCAAAGGTGCCTTTGTGCCCGCCACCCTCGATGATCTTTTTGGCGTTATCGAGAGCGGTCCCGAGGTTATTGAAAAACGGCCCCAGAAGTGCGGCGGCGGCCACAGCCCCGATCAGCAGCGCCCCCAAGGCCCAGGCCCCAAAGGCAAAACCGACGGCAATCGGAATGGCGATGCTGAGCAAGCCCGGCAACACCATCTCCCGCAGAGCATTCTTGGTAGCAATGTCCACACAGGCAGCATAATCGGGTTTAGCCTGACCCTCCATCAACCCCGGAATGGTCCGAAACTGTCTGCGCACCTCATCCACCATCTGCAAGGCGGTTTTGGCCGTTGAACCGATGACCAGGGAAGCGATCAGATAAGGGAAGGCGATTCCCAGAAACAGGAAAGCCACCGAAAACGGCTGGGAAATGTCCATCTCCCTCAAGCCGACAAGGTCAAAGAAGGTAACGAATAGGACAAAGGCGGTGATCGTCCCCGAAGACATCGCATAGGCCTTCGTCGTGGCCTTCATGGTATTGCCAATGGCGTCCAGCGAGGAGAGCGAACGCACCACCTGCTCGCTGGCACCGGACATTTCGGCGATCCCCGCCGCGTTGTCAGTGATCGGACCAAAGGCATCGGCGGTCATGATATACCCGATCAGGAGGTCTGTGCCAATGTTCACCGCTACCACCCCCAGCAACGAGCCGCCGGAGGCGATATAAGCTACCGAAACAGCAATGGCGATCATGACAATAGATGCTAGCGGGCTCTGGAGTCCAAAAGCAATTCCGGTAATCAGGTTCAACGCCGCTCCACGCTTGGCCGCCTCCGCCATCTTACGAACAGGTTTACCATTCGCCCCAGCATAATACCGGGTGAAGAAGACTGCGACCAGTGTGACCAGAATGCCCAGGAAACAGCCCCAGAAGACACGAACGTCATGGAGCAAATATTTCGTCAGTAACCAGGAGCCCAATGTAGCCAACACCGTGTTGACGATCATCCCCACGTTGAAAGAGGCTTCTGGTCGGAGAGTCTTCAACGTTCTCATGGAGAAAACGCCAACAAGGGAAGCTAGCAACCCAACGGATTGCAGAAGCAAGGGAAAGAACACAGCCTGTGGCACGTATCGGCCGGCGGCAATGAGCACGGTGACGACCAATGTTCCAGTCACGATATCGTCGGAAAAAGTTTGAAACAGGTCAGAGCCACGGCCAGCGCAGTCTCCAACGTTGTCCCCGACCAGGTCAGCGATCACCGCGGCATTGCGGGGATCGTCCTCCGGAATGCCTTTCTCGATTTTTCCGACCAGATCCGCGCCGATGTCCGCCGATTTGGTATAGATCCCCCCGCCAATCTGGGCAAACAAAGCCGCCAGGCTGGCCCCGAAGCCAAACCCGATCAGGGGATTCGGACCCCGGAACACAAAGTACAGGATGGATAGGACGACCAGACTGAAGCCGGCGATGGAGAACCCCATGACCGAGCCCCCGAGAACCGCCGTGCGGAAAGCTTTTATGGGCGAGGTAGTGGCATCTTCAGCCGTCTTCTCGTTGGCCCGGACAGCGGCACTCATGCCGAGAAAGGTGGTGATGAGGGAGGTGAAAATACCCAGGGTAAACGTAAGCGCCACCCAGGGGCCAAGAAGAGCCCAAACGACGGCTGCCAGGAAGGGTGTGACCAGCAAGATGGTCTTCAATTGTCTTGAAAGATAGGCTCTTACCCCGGTGGCGATATAACTGGCGATTTCGGCCATGTTCGGAAACTGAATCGGGGCCTTCCTGAGGTTTCGGAAAGTGAGAACAGCAACAGCGATGGCGACAAGGCCGACGCCAGCAGATATAAGGAGCAACGACACCAATGCCTCCTCTCGACGCTTTCAGGTGGTCCAAAAGACAAAAACCTATACGAATTCGTGACTACTCAGGCTGTCATTGCGAGCGAAGCGAAGCAATCCCCAAGCCGCAAGGAGGAGATTGCTTCGTCGCAAAAACCTGTCCTGAGCGAAGCCGAAGGAACGCTCCTCGCAATGACACGGGCTGAGCAGTTATACAAATTCAAAAAGAGTGGCCTCCAGACCACTCTGAAATAATTTTACCACACTTTCCCGATGGCGTCAACTATTGCCCAGCCCCACCTCGCCGGCTGCGGGTCCGCACCGCCAGGATCAGATCACCCTTGTAAGCGCCCATGCAGATCACCCAGCGGGTTCCCTCCAACCGGGAGCCGGGACCTGGGCGCGCTCAATCTCAAACAGGGCCTCGACGTCAATTATCATCACCACTACTTTTCGGGAGTGAACAAAGCAGCAAGTTGCTCCGCTCCCTGGCTGTCTGTTACGGCCAACACCTCGTCTCCGACTTCCAGGGTTGTCGCCCCGCGCGGCAGTAGCATCTCGCCCTGGCGGATGACGGCGGTAATCACGCATTGCTCAGGCAGGGCCATGTCTTTGATGGCAACCCCCGCCGCTCTGGCCCCCGGCGTGACCATTACCTCCACCAGGGAGTACTGGCCTCGCTGCAGTTTGAGCAAGGTCATCATATCACCCAATGACATTTCTTCTTCGATCAGATGAGCCAGAATACTGGCCTCATTGAGCGCCACGTCCACGTGGAATTTCTGATCGAAAAGCCAGGCGTGTCGCGGGTTGTTGATCCGTCCAATGGTGCGAGGCACGGCGTAGAGGGTATGGGCTAAAAAGCACAGCGCCAGGTTGTCAGCATCGTTGGGGGTGCAGGCCACCAGCACGTGGGCCTGACGGATTCCGGCTTGCTCGAGGGTCTGAGGGTCTGTCGTATTGCCTTCGTAGATCACCTCGGTGGCCAACTCGCGGTGGATGTGCGAGAGTACCTCGCGTCGGTGCTCGATCAGGCGGACCTGGTGATTCTGCGCCGCCAGGAAGGCGGCCAATTGCACGCCGGTAGGCTCACCGCCAGCGATCAAGACAAACATGTCAACCCTCCTGCCCCAGGTCCAGCCGACGGCGCAGCGCTTCGATGCCCCCTAGAGTAGCGCTCAAGTAGACCACATCGCCCGCCTCGAGGCGGAGGTCATAGGAGGGCAGCATGGCCCGACCGGCCCGGGTCAGGGCCACGGTCAGGCACTGGCCTTCAGGCAACAGTTCTTGCAGGCTGCGCCCATGCCATTTTTCAGGCACCGCCAGCTCGTAGATTTCCACTTCGGCGTTGCCGGCCGAAAACACGGCCTGCACCTGCAGAGGGGCACCGAAGAGCAGTTCCTCCATACGTTGCGCGCCCCAACTGGCGGGACTGACCACCTGCAGGCCAAAGGCCTCTTGCAGTGGTCGCCAACGGGCATCGTAGTTGCGCACCACTACGTTGGGAACATCATACACGGTGCGCGCCACATGAGCAACCACAGCGTTAATCGAGTCGGAACTGGTCACGGTTGCCAGGGCATCAGCCTGTTCAATCCCAGCGCGGTGCAGCACATCTCTGGAGAGCACATCGCCTTCCTCCATGCGCCCGCTAAAGTCTGGCGGCAGGTTATTGAAGGAAGAGGTTTCCCGATCAACCACCGTCACCTGATGTCCCTTCTTGTACAACTGATAGGCCAGGGCCGAGCCCACCCGGCCGCAGCCGACGACGATCACATTCATAGGAACCTCCATGATCCTTGCGAAGGTTGTGAACCTTCGCAAGGATCGCTATGGCTATTCTACTTGATACGGCACGTCGGTAACCACAATCCCCGGTTTGAACAGCAACGCCAGGCGCAACCACATGGCCGTCTGAGTGTGGAGCAGGTTGTGCCACCAGCGCCTTGGCACGAACTGCGGCACGACGATGGTGATGGTCTCATTGGGCTGGCGTTGGGTGGCAATCTCCTCAATGTACTCCAGCAGCGGCTCCAGCAGCAACCGGTAGGGGGAGTCCAGAATCACCAGCCGTATTCCTTCTCCCCACGTTTCCCACTTGCTCCGTATCTTCTCGGCCTCGACGGGGTCAATCGAGACGTGCACCGCCGTGATGTCATCGGAGAGCTGACGGGCATAGCGCAGCGCCGCCAGTGTGCCCCGATGCACTCCGCTGATGGGCAGGATCACGCGGTGGCGCGCGGTGCGCGGTGGCGCGCCATAGTGCTCCAACGACAGGTGCACCGCCAGGTCCCGGTAGTGGCGGTGGATGGTGAAGAAACCAGCCACCAACGCGGGCATGAGCAGCACCACAATCCAGGCCCCGTCGCGGAACTTGGTGACCGCAAAGACCACCGTGACCACCGCTGTGCAGACGGCACCAAAGCCATTGATGACCATCTTCAGCTCCCAGGCGGGTTGGTAGCGCAGCGTTGAGCCCCGCTCCTGGACCTCCTGCCCCGGCGCCAGGTGCCCGACCTTCCACCAGCGATGCGCCATGCCCGCCTGCGAGAGAGTGAAGGAGAGGAACACCCCGATCGCCCACAACGGAACCAGCGCCGTCACACTGGCGCGGAAGATCACGATCAACAGCGAGGCAATCATAGCCAGAGCCACGATGCCCCTGGAGAAGACCAGCCGGCTGCCCCGGTAGGCCAATTGTCGGGGCAAGAAGCCATCTGCTCCAATGATGGCACCCAGACGGGGAAAATCGGCGAAGGCGGTGTTGGTGGCCAGGATCAGGATGATCGTCGTGCCGACGATGGTGCCCAGGTACAACAGGCCCCGCCCTCCGTAGGCCGTGCGCGCCAGTTGTGAGATCACCGTCTCTTCTTCCGAAGGAAGGGCAACGATTTGGCCGAGCAGGAAGGTGATACCCAGAAAGAGAACGCCCAGGATGGCCGACATCCAGATCATGGTGACCCCGGCGTTGCGACTGCGCGGCTCCTTGAAGGCGGTCACCCCGTTGGAGATGCACTCCACCCCGGTGAGGGCAGTGGTGCCATTGGAAAAGGCGCGCAGAATCAGGAACAGCGTGACTGGCTGCATGGCAAGCCCTATCTCCAGAGGGGGAGGATCCACCACCGTACCGATCATCCCCGTCAGGTAGCGAAAGAAGCCCACGCCCACAGTCAGAAAGGTCATCGCCAGGAAAAAGTAGGTAGGGATGGCAAAGGCTGTGCCCGACTCCTTCACCCCGCGCAGGTTGGCCAGCATGATGAACAGCACTAACCCCACAGCTAATGGCACTCGATAGGGGAAGAGAAAGGGATAGGCCGAGACAATCTGGGCCACGCCCGAAGAAACAGCTACTGCCGCCAGCAGGATGTAGTCGGTGAGCAGCGCTGCGCCGGCTGTCTGGGCCGCGACCTCCCCCAGGTTGTCACGGGCCACGATGTAGGCCCCGCCGCCGCCCGGATAGGCGTGGACGGTCTGCTGGTAGGAGATGGTGACGATGGCCAGCAGGACCGTGACGGTCAGGGCAATGGGGAAAGCGTAGGCGAAGCCAGCCGTTCCGGCGGCAGCCAGGATGACCAGCGTCTCCTGGGGGGCATAGGCAACGGAGGAAAGCGCATCGGCGGCAAACACGGCCAGGCCGATGGCCTTGCCGATGGTCTGATGGGGGGCATCGGCTGTTGGCAAAGGACGGCCAATTAGCCAGGTCTGCCACGAGCGAGGCGACCGGCATTCCGTTGTGCGACGCAATACGGTAATTCCGTTCTCTTCCTCGATAGTCTCCATGTGCTTCTCAACCCAACCGGGCACCCGGATGCCCAAGTACACGATCCCTGAATGCCTGAACGTTTATTATTCTACCTCGTTTGATGGACGCCGTCAAGTAACTCCTGATGGGACAGCAGCGGCCAGGGACCACAGTCCATCATCAGGAAGCGCACCACTATGTATAGGGAAGTTCATTCACATCTGATTCTATCTGCAGGAGGCGGGACAGCGGGGTGCATGCTCAGTGCGAGCATCTGGTGGGAATAGGTATGAGAACAGATCTTCGGCTACGACCTCGGCTGGCTCGGCGTCCGAGATCGTAGCCGAATAGGGTGGATGGGGTTCCGGAATTCACTCGCCGCCTCGCTCGCGGTCCATCCTATAAGGGCCGGGGCGGAGCGTGCGGCATAAGTTCCTTCCTGAAGACAATCAGATCATCGCCGGGGGCGTAGAAATCGCGGATGACTGCCTCACAGTGGTAGCCAGAGGTCTCGTAGAGCCGGCGTGCCGGAGCATAGGGAGGGGTGCCGGACGTTTCTATCAGCAGCAGACGGCCACCCTGGGCCTGCACCTCGGCTTCGACCCAGGCTAGCAAGGCGTGCCCGATGCCACGCCCCTGAGCCGCAGGGTCCACAGCGATCCAGTAAAGATCGAAGGTGCCCTGGGTCAGAGGGTGGGGGCCGAAGCAGGCGTAACCGAGCAGTCAGCCATCCTCGCGATAGGCCAAAAAGGCGTATCCGCTGGTCTCCCCTCTATCCAGGTACACATTCCAAAGCTCCTCGACGCAGCTCAAGTCCATTGGCACGAAGACACCAGTCGCGGCCGTCAATTGTAGAATGGACGGACCATCGGTGTCCAAGGCTGGCTCGATCACAGGCATAGGATTCCCTCCAAGCAAGTTCCAAGATTTGCACCACCATGTCCTCGTAACTGTGCCCGGCTTCCCGGGCTGCGCGGTAGAACCCGGCATCGGGGGAGAGGTCCGGGTTGCAGTTCACTTCCAACACATAGGGTATCCCCTCGTCGCTAACACGCATGTCCACACGGGCGTACCCCCGGCAGCCGATGGCTGCCCAGGCTCGCCGGGCGGCATCTGTAATGCGCATGGCCAGGTCGGCGTCCACCAGAGCAGGGCAGAAGACAGTGGTGTGGCAGTACTCAAAAGATTCCACTTCCCATTTAGCCGCAAAAGAGACAATGCGGGCATAAGGGTCAGCGAAGGCGCTGAAATCTATCTCGGCCAGGGGCAAGACTTCAGGTGGATCACCCCATAGCGCGATATTGAATTCCCTACCCGCCACGAAGACTTCGGCCAGGGCCACTTGCCGGTAACGCTCCACCACGTAGGCCACACGCTCGCGCAGCGCCCGACCAGTGTGCACCACTGCGTCCGGGCCAACCCCAATGCTGGCATCCTCGGCTACGGGCTTGACGATGAGCGGGAAGGACAGATCAGCGGCCACGGCCTCTACCTCATCAGGATGGCGAAAAAGCCACCAGGGCGGTGTGTCCACACCGCTGGCGGCCAACAAGGCTTTGGCCTGCACCTTGTGCCCAGAACGAGCAAGGGCATCACCCCCGGACCCGGTAAAGCGGTAGCCCATGGCGTCCAGCGCCCAGGCGATGCGCGCTTCCTCGAACAGCCGCCCGTCCAAACCCTCACCCAGGTTGAAGACCGCCCAGCGGGTGGGGGGATAAGGAGCCAGGGCCAGCTCCACGTCGGTGTGAATCGGTAGCTGTACCACCCGGTAGCCCGCCCTCCGGAGCGAGTCGGCCACAGCTTGTGCACAGACAACAACGCCTTGTTCAGCCAACATGTCCCGGGGCTCACCCTTTATCAAGTTCTCACTGGCGTTGTACAGCACGACAACGCCAGGAGGTTCCTGTTCAGATTTCATCATTCTCCTCCCACCGGTACAGTAATCCAGGCACGCAGAGCTGAATTTTGAAAGGCGCGGATGCGCCAGCTCCCTTTGCTTTCCTGCGCATAGCGCTCCGCTGCCAGGTTCAGGATCTCGTTTATCAGATCCGTGTAATGCATTCCCTCTGTCCGAGCCACGATACACAGGTCGCTTACCGTCGGGTTCAGGCCGGGCAGGGTGTTGATCTCTAAAAGGTATGGTTGGCCATCCGCACCCAGCCGGAAGTCCACCCGAGCTATGTCCAGGGCTCCGATGGCCTCGAAGGCGGCTACGGCCAAACGCTTGAGTTCAGCCTCCAGTGCCAAGGGAATGTCCGCCGGACATGTGTAGCGGGGTGCCCTTTCCTCACCAGGATAGTAAGACTTGGCCTCGGTATTGTATAGCCCCTGGACAGCACCCACCGTGGTGTCAATCTCCAGAATGGGGAAGAGGTGAAAGCCTCGTTCGTCATATAGACAGTGTCCTGAGCCCTGTCCTGAGCTCTGTCGAAGGATTGTCGAAGGACCGTTCCACCGGCGCTCCCCTGGCACCAGGGTGTTGCCAATGAGTCCCACTGTAAACTCCCGTCCAGGCAGGTAACCCTCCACCAGGGCTGGCTGGCGGTAAGTCTGGACCACCCAACGTACCTGCTCTTGCAGTTCGGTCTCGCTGTGGACAACGGAGTGGCCGTTGATCCCCATCCCTGTGCCCTCACGCACCGGCTTGACAAAGAGCGGGAAGGTCAGTTGTCCGTCCAGTGGCTCGTCCCCACGGCGGAAGACCTGGAAGGGAGCCGTGGGGAGGCTCCAGTTGTGCCAGACATGCTTGGCGGCTGCCTTGTCCAAAGATAGGGCGTGGGCCAATACCTTGGACCCGGCATAGGGGATGCCTAACATCTCCAGCAAGGCCGGCACCTGGGACTCGCGAGCGTCGCCCCGCAGCCCCTCGGCGATGTTAAAGCAAATGTCTGGATCAATCTGACGGATCGTATCCAACAGCGTCTCGTCCGCCTCTAGAGGGATGACCTGATGACCTCCCGCCAGGAGGGCGTCTTCGATAGCCTGGACCGTCTCGATCGAATCGTACTCGGCCAGGGCATCGGGCGGCGCATCAGGGTCCACCTGGACATTATGTTTTGAATTGTAGAGCAGGGCCACACGCCAGTCACTCATCGCTTCACCTCCACCTTGCGCAGGGGTGCCGGGGTGCTGGGAACCAGAGGTGAAAAGGCCCCTTGCTCCCATGCTCCCTCGCTCCTCTGCACCATAGTTCCCCATCCCGGAATGCCGCGCTGGTGCAAGGCGCGCCAGCCTTCCGGTGTGATGGTCAGCACCTGGCCTGCTAACAGCCCAGCCACTCCGTCCTGGCCCCCCTCGCTGCGACGGGCCTGGCAGTAAGCACACGTAGCCGGGTCGTGGGGCCGGTAGTCCGTCGGCTGGGCGTAGGCGCTGATGAACCCTTCGTAGTTGCGCACTACCACCCGGCTCTCGGACATGCTGAGCAGGTAGGTGGGCAGGATGGGCACCTTGCCCCCACCCTCAGGAGCGTCAATGACATAGGCCGGGATGGCGTAGCCGGAGGTGTGCCCCCGCAGCGCTTCCATGATCTCCATCCCCTTGGCCACCGGGGTTCGGAAGTGACCAGCGCCGTGGACCAGGTCGCATTGGTAGAGATAGTAAGGACGCACCCGGTTCTTCACCAGCCTGTGCACCAGAGCTAGCATCACATTGGGACAGTCGTTGATGCCGGCCATGAGAACCGTCTGGCTGCCAAGAGGGATGCCAGCATCGGCCAAGCGGGTCAAGGCGGCTTCCACCTCTGGGGTGATCTCCTTCGGGTGATTGAAGTGGATGTTCATCCAGAGAGGGTGGTATCTTCGCAGCATGGCCACCAAGCTTTGCCCTGACGGGCTCAAGCCCGAAGGGTCGTCGGTGATGCGTTGGGGCAAGAAGACAGGCACCCGAGTGCCGATGCGGATGATCTCCACGTGAGGGATGGCCCGCAAGCGCTGCAGCAAGTGCTCCAGAACCCGTTGGGGCAAGGTCAAGGGGTCACCACCGGAGAGAAGCACGTCGCGGATCTGGGGCGTGGTGGCAATGTAATCCAGTTGGCGCTCGTAATCGGCAGAACTGAACTGAGCGTGAGGGTCCCCCACGATGCGGCTGCGGGTGCAGAAACGGCAGTAGCTGGCACACTGGGTGGTCACCAGCATCAACACCCGGTCGGGATAGCGATGCACCAGCCCAGGGACGGGCGAGTGTGCGTCCTCGGCCAGGGAGTCGGCCATTTCAGCCTCGAAAGCTACCAACTCGTGGATCGTGGGGATGACCTGCCGCCGGATAGGGCAGTACGGGTCATCGGGGTCCATCAAACTGGCGAAGTAGGGGGTGATATCCATGCGGAAGTGGTCTGGTGCAGAAAGCCCGGCCACTTCTTCAGGGGTTAAGTGGATGACCTGGGCCAGCTCTTCCACCGTGTTGAGGCGGTGGCTTAATTGCCAGCGCCAGTCATTCCACTGTGCGGGAGGTATATCCTCCCAAGGTTGGGGGGGTTTCCCATCACCAGGAGGGTCTTCGATCTCGTTTCTTATCTCACTCATTTGCTATAGCTCCTCCAATCGCAATTGTATTCCTGTTTTCCAGAACTCTTTCCATTCCCACTCTTCTTCGGGATTGTGGTGCGGTGCATCATAAACCCAGTCGAGTTCCAAATGTTCCAGGCTAATGATCTCGAGGTTGGCTCCACACCCGGCGCAGATAACCCGTTGACCCTCGTAGGGTTGGACACCCAGGTTGATATCATATCCGCACTCCGGGCATACAGCCGTGACCATGTTCGTCCCTCCTCTGTCTTTTGGCCTTTGTTGTTCTGAATTGCTTGAACATAGCTCTTTACATTCAACAACAAATTATAGCCCATTGGCGTGCAAAATAGGTAAAAAATAGCTACGAATTGTGTTACAAGACGGGATTGGGTGTGGCATCTTTGCGACAACTCGCCCCTCGCTGCACACCCATCAATAGGCTACAAATGCAAAGGGAGCATTACGCATTTCTTACAGTGTCAGGGGAGCGAGCGCCGGTTGAGTAGCGAAGCGTATCGAAACCAAGCGAGCGGCTCCACAGACACCCCGCTTGGCCTCGATACGTCGCTTCGCTCCTACT
>JBAWAP010000272.1:0-1951 GCA_049589355.1 Anaerolineae bacterium | reverse complement strand
GGGCACCGGCTTCCATCCAGAACTGACCGGGCGGGAGAACATCTACCCTGTCTGCCCTGCCTGCGCAGGCAGGCGACAGGCAGGCTGAACGGCGCCATTCCTTCGATATACTCAGGACAGGCCTGGGGATGAAGAAGGCGGAGATAGACCGCAGAGATCGTGGACTTTGCCGAAATCGAGAAGTTCATGGACACGCCGGTGAAGCGCTACCCTTCGACGTAGCTCAGGGCAAGCTCCAGCGGCATGTATGTGCGCCTGGCCTTTGCCGTGGCCGCTCACCGTTCGACTTGGCCCTTCGGCTACGCTCAGAACAGGCTCACGGCGACGCCTGGAGCCGGAGATCCTGCTGGTAGACGAGGTGCTGGTGGTGGGAGACGCCACCCCGAGTTCTCACTGCGATACGCTCCCAACAGGAAAATTGTCGTGAGATCGTGCTTGTGCTATAACTTGGAGGAGTCAGGCCGACTTCGACTGGACTGGCTCAATGATGATGAGAGGAGATAAGTATGACACACACCAATCCGTCCACGTCCAATAATCACATCGTGCAGACGTCCCGAGGTCTGTCGGTAGCCGGCACGCGCATCACGCTTTACGACATTCTGGACTATGTCCATGACGGCTGGCCGCCGCACCTGATTGCGGCCTGGCTCAACCTCTCCCCTGATCAGATCCAGGCGGCGCTTGCTTACATCGAGACCCACCGTGCCGAAGTTGAAGCCCAGTACCAACAGGTGTTGCGACAGGCTGAGGAGAATCGTGCTTACTGGGAAGCGCGTAACCGGGAGCAATTGAAGCAAATAGACAGGCTGGCTTCGACGTCTGAAAAAGCCCCCATCAAAGCCCGCATTCATCTGCGGCAGGAGCAGCTTGGCTTGTGA
This sequence comes from Anaerolineae bacterium, assembly GCA_049589355.1. GTDB lineage: Bacteria > Chloroflexota > Anaerolineae > VGOG01 > VGOG01 > JBAWAP01. The sequence continues at coordinate 1,070 of JBAWAP010000272.1, read as the reverse complement.
TTCTTTTCCTGGCTGATCACAACGTCGAGGGACAGGCCAAGCTCATCTTTGGTGCGCTGAACGCCGAAGGTTGGCTTGAGTTGTTGCCCCTGCGTCTCATCACCCTTGCCGAGGCAGGACTGCCTGAGGACAGCACCGACCTCTACATCTGGCAAGTATGCCAGCAACGCCAGATGATCTTGCTGACAGCCAACCGGTCTATGCATGAACCGGATTCCCTGGAGGCTGTGTTGCGTACCAAGGTAATGGCCCAGTCGTTGCCTGTAGTAACGGTTGCCGACCCGCAACGAGTCAGCGAGCCAGCCTATCTGGAACATTGTGTCCTGCGTCTGGTGGGAATTGCGCTTGACCTGGATAGTTATCGTGGCGCTGGTCGCCTATATATCCCCTGAACGTCTGACGCCACGACACTTCTGGCTTGCCTTTGCCCATTGTGAAATCAGAAATCCGCAATCCGAAATCCTATGAGTGACATTGCCATCCGCGTGGAAAACCTGAGCAAACAGTATCGCATCGGCACTCGCCAAGCGGCCTACCGGACCCTGCGCGAAGCTCTGACCGACGCCGCCGTTGCTCCCTTCCGTCGTCTGTGGCGCAATCCGCAATCCACAATCCGAATTCAGAGTACATCTGGGCGCTAAAGGACGTCTCCTTCGAGGTTAAACGCGGCGAGGTGGTGGGCATCCCTTCGGCTACGCTCAGGGCAAGCATTGGCCGCAACGGGGCGGGCAAGACGACGCTTACTTCGACAAGCTCAGTACAAGGCTCAAGATCCTCTCCCGCATCACCGAGCCGACAGAGGGCTACGCCGAGATCCGCGGGCGAGTGGGCAGTTTGCTGGAGGTAGGCACCGGCTTCCACCCCGAGTTGACCGGGCGGGAGAACATCTACCTGAACGGCGCCATCCCTTCGATGTGCTCAGGGCAAGCCTGGGGATGAAGAGGGCAGATTTTCCTGATTTCGAAATTCGAAATTTGATGGCATGTACGTGCGGCTGACCTTCGTCGTGGCTGCCCCACCTGAAACCGGAGATTCTGCTGGTGGATAAGGTGCTGGTGGTGAAGGATGGG
>JBAWAP010000271.1:0-22830 GCA_049589355.1 Anaerolineae bacterium | reverse complement strand
AGCGACGCACGATCTCGCGAGTGAACTCCAGGTGAGGACCCTGGTCCTCGCCCACGGGCACTACGTCGGCCTTGTATAGGGTGATGTCAGCGGCCATCAGCACCGGGTATCCCAGCAGGCCATAGTTTACGTTATCGGGCTGCTGACGGACCTTCTCTTTGAAGGTGGGGAGCCTGGTAAGCCAGCCCATAGGCGTGACCATAGACAGGATGGTATGCAGCTCCGTCACCTGGGGCACGTGGGACTGGACGAAGATGATAGTGCTCTCTGAGTCCATCCCCGCCGCCAGCCAGTCCAGTACCATCTCGGAGGTGTGCTCCCTAAGGTACTCGGTATCCTGCAAAGTAGTCAGGGCGTGCAGATCAACCACGCAGTAGACGCAGTCGTAGTCATCCTGCAAGGCCACGTAATTTCGGATAGCGCCAAGGTAATTGCCCAGATGCTGGCGGCCCGTGGGCCGCGCACCTGAGAAAACTCGTCCTTTCTTCTCCATCTCTTGTATGCCTCCCGTTAGTTAAAGTCGGTTGATGGCCACTCAACGGCAACTGCTGATCGCGTACCATGGACAGTTGATTGGCTGTTATACTTCACAATCGTTTTCACCCATCTCCTCAAGAAGTTGCTCAATCTGCTGCTTCAAGCGCGGGAGATCGGACTGAGCTGTATCCCATACGATGAAAAGGTCAACCCGGAAGTAAGCATGAGTCAGTATGTTCCTTACCCCAATCATTTTGCCCCAGGGGAGTTCTGGATGAGCGTTCTGCAAGTCCTTGGAAACATTTCTCGCCGCTTCACCGATTATCTCCATCTGGCGGACCACACCATCTTGCAGAAGAACGTCTTGCAGAAAGCGATCATAGGAAACGCCTGCCAGGTATTGCTCTATGCGATTGATGGCATCCAGAATATGATGCAGGTAAACAGCGTCATTCTTCATACAAGACTACCCTCTCTCTATCCACATAAGGACGGATATAGGGGCTCAGGCCGCCTTCGCTTATAAGATCCACCTTGCGATCCAATTTCTCGCTTAGCTCCTCCTCTAGTGCAATCCATTTGAAAAGCCCAAGTAGCGGTCTTTCGGACCGGGGTTTCAGTGTTACCAGGATATCAATGTCGCTTTCTGGCGTCTCTTCCCCTCTGACCACTGATCCAAACAGGGCTATCCGCTTAACCCCGCAGGGCAACAGCACGGGCAAAATCTTTTCCCGCAGTTCCTCAAACCGTTCCATTCCTCAAACTCCCCTTTTCCCAGCCGCCATCACGAAAGCCACGGCGTAATCCCGCGAATGGGAAAGGCTGATGGCGAACTCGGACAGGCCCAACTCTTCAGCCCGCGCCTTGGCTCGCCCGTGCAAATGAATCAGAGGTTTGCCCCGCTCGTCACCGAGGATCTCCATTTCTTGCCAGGCGATGCCCCGCATCCCCGTGCCCAGGGCTTTCGAGATAGCTTCTTTAGCGGCAAAGCGGGCCGCTAGCTCCGGCACCCGTCCTCGGCAATAAGCCTGCTCCGTTGGGGTGTACACTCGCTGGAGGAAGCGCTCGCCGTGCCGTCGCAGGGCATCCTCGATGCGCTCGATCTCTATGATGTCCACCCCAACGGAGAAAACGCACGGTGAATCAGCTTTTGTCATACCGCCTCATTGTAGCCGCGCCCCATGCCACGGTGGATGAAGTCCATCTCCTTCATCCTGCTGGGATCGTAGATGTTGCGGCCATCTAAGAGGACCGGCTGACGCATAGATGACTTGATTCGCATCATGTCCAACTGCTTGAACTCGTTCCACTCAGTCACGAGGATCAGGGCGTCTGCATCCTCTGCTACAGCGTACGGGTTCTCGCAATAGTTGACGTTGGTCAATAGCCGCCTGGCTGTCTCCATGGCCTGTGGATCGTAAGCCTTGATCTGCGCCCCCTCGTGCTGGAGCATGTGGATGATCTCGATGGAGGGCGCATCTCGCATGTCATCGGTGTTTGGCTTAAAGGCCAGGCCCAAGATGCCGATGGTCTTTCCCCGGAAGCCACCCAGAATGTCCCGCAGCTTCTGGATCACCCTTTTGCGCTGGTCGTAGTTGATCTCCATCACCGCCCGTAGCAGCTGAGGGTGAGCCCCGTGGGTGGCAGCCATGTGGGCCAGGGCTTTCACGTCCTTGGGAAAACAACTGCCCCCCCAGCCTACCCCCGCCCCCAGGAACTGCGGCCCGATGCGCTGATCCATGCCCATGCCGCGGGCCACTTCCGTCACGTCGGCTCCCAGCGCCTCGCAGATGTTGGCTATCTCGTTGATGAACGAGATTTTGGTGGCCAGGAAAGCGTTGGAGGTGTACTTGATCATCTCCGCCGTGCGCAGATCAGTGATGATGATCGGAGCCTGCAGGGGGTAGTATAATTCGGCCACCCGATGCGCCGCCGCCGGATCCAGTGAGCCCAAGACGATGCGATCGGGGTTCATGAAGTCGTAGACGGCCGAGCCCTCCCGTAAAAATTCGGGGTTGGAGACCACAGAGAACTCTATATCCTCGGCAGGCATGTTCTCCCTGACGATGTCGGCCACCCAGTCGCCGGTGCCGATGGGCACAGTGCTCTTGTTGACGATGATAATGGGGTGGTCCAGGCGCTCGGCTATGCCCTCCGATGCCTGGTTGACGTGGACCAGATCCGCTTCGCCCTCAGCACCAGAAGGAGTGCCCACGGCGATGAACACGAAATCAACATCTTGCAGAGCCTCGTCGTAAGAAATAGTGAAATCCAGGCGTCCAGAGGCATAGTTTCGCCGCACGATCTCCTCCAGCCCAGGCTCATAGATGGGCATGATGCCCTTCTTGAGGTTATCGGACTTCGCTTTATTACGGTTGAGACAGACCACGCGATTGCCCAGATCGGCCAGGCAGGCTCCGGTCACCAATCCAACGTAGCCCACGCCGATTACGCAGAGGTTCCTCATAAAAAATCTTCCCTTTCTCAATCTCAGTGAGCATAATGATACCACATTTTTCACTTTTTAGCTAGCGGCCCTCACTCACCCCCAACCCCCTCCCTCTCCCAAACTTTGGGAGAGGGAGGGGGATAGGGGGAGGGTGAGGGCAGATTACGCCGCTTGTCCAGAAAGGACAAAGGTTGTACAATAAGGTAACTTCAAGTAATAGGATTTACAGAGGTGGCTCCTATATTGGATGAACGCAGCCTGGACTTCATCAGTCACAGCGAGGCTCAGACGCGGCGCCTGGGCGCTAGGTTGGGGGAGCTCTTGCAAGGTGGCGATGTGATCTGCTTGGCAGGCGAGTTAGGCGCGGGGAAAACTTGCCTGGCCCAGGGCATCGGACAGGGCCTGGGAATCGAAGGGCCTATCACCAGCCCCAGCTTCACCTTGATCAACGAGTACAAGCAAGAGCAAGCGAGGCTGCTATTCTACCACATAGACCTATACCGCATTGGGGACGCAAAAGAAGCTCTGGCTCTGGGCCTCGAGGAATACTTCTATGGTGAGGGAGTCTGCGTCGTCGAGTGGGCCGATCGAGCGCCGGAGGCTCTACCTGCTGAGCGCCTTTGGATCGAGCTCTGCTATATAGACGAGACTAAGCGCGGCCTGCTGATGAAAGCCGTGGGGCAGCGCTATCAGGAACTGTTGCGGGAATTCAAACGGAGAGCCTTTGGGATCTAGCAAGGAGAAGCTCATTGCTTTTGGCTATTGACGCAGCTACGCGAATGCCTAGTTTGGCGCTATATGACGGAGAGCGTGTGGTGGCCGAGGAGACATGGCGCTCGGCAAACGGCCACACGGTGGAACTGGTGCCTGGTCTGGTGCACATGTTAGAGCGACAAAGGGTCTCGCCCTCCGAGTTGAGGGGGATAGCCGTGGCCTTGGGCCCCGGCTCCTTCACTGGGCTGCGCATCGGGCTAGGCGTGGCTAAGGGCCTGGCCCTAACCCTGGCTATACCGCTCATGGGGATACCGACATTAGATATCCTGGTCTATGCCCAAGCCCGTAAGCCAGGTCCCGTGTGCGCCGTGCTGCAAGCCGGTCGGGGACGGGTCTGCGTGGCTTTTTATCGGTGGAGGAAGGGGCAGTGGCAAAGGCAAGGCGATTACCGCCTAACAACGTTAGATGAGCTTTGTGCCGATATCGAAACCCACACCCTTTTCTGCGGTGAGATAGATGCCCAGGCCACCGAACTGTTACGAGAGCATCTGGGCGAAAGGGCTGTAGTGGCCTTGCCGGCCTCCTCCCTGCGCAGGGCGGGGTATCTGGCCGAGTTAGGCTGGCAACGCTTGGAAAGAGGCGAGGTGGACGACCCCGCCACCCTGGCCCCCATCTATCTTCGCCACCCTCCGATAGAATGTTTGCCCTGATCCTGTCGAAGTGATGAGGCATGGACTACACGGATTTGCCTTATGTCGTCGAACCCATGCGGCTGCGAGACATTGAAGAGGTGATGGAGATCGAGCGTATCTCTTTCCCCTCGCCCTGGTCTGCTCGAGCTTACCGTTGCGAGCTCCTGGGGAACGACTTCTCCCACTATTTCGTCGCTCGCCAGCGCTGGACGGAGAGGTCAGAGTCGGGTCTGCTGGCCAAGGCCCATCGGTCTCTTGGAGAGGGGATACGGCCGGCTGTCCTTGGGTATGGTGGCTTCTGGCTGATGCTCGGTGAGGCCCATATCAGCACTATAGCCGTGCAGCCCAATTGGCGGCGGAGAGGGATCGGTGAGCTGCTATTGGTAGCCATGCTCGATCGAGCTACAGAGCTTGGCGCTGAGAGAGCCACTTTGGAGGTGCGCGTTTCCAACGTCACAGCCCAGAATCTGTATTACAAGTATGGCTTTCAGCAGGCTGGGTTGCGGCGGCACTATTATCGCGACAGGGATGAGGATGCACTGAGCATGTCCACGGGGCGCCTAACCTCGGCCACTTTTCAGAGCCGTTTCCGGCAGGTTAAGCAAGCATTGTGGGAAAAGCTAACAGAGTTTGGACAAAATGCCTTAGATGGGGTATAATCCGGGGTATGGGGGCTGTCTTCCTAATGAGCACGGGAGCCGAAGTGGGCCTTTCGATGGCATGAAGAGGCTCGAGGTTCCTGGGGAAGGAGGGGCGATGGAAGCGGTTTTGCTTGATGAAAAGCTTGTAGAAAGGCTTCAGAGCTTTTCAGGGGAGACTATGGAGGATAAGATCATCTATTTGGCCCGAGAAACTGTCGCTGCAAAGTTGAAAGAATGCAACGAATGAATCTCGGATTACGAGTTTCGTTACGGCATGTCTTTTGAAGGCTTTAACGTGGCTTGAGATAGAGACGGGATTCCTAACAAGCACTCGTATCAGGTAGAAAGCGATTTCATCCAATGGGAAGCGCTGGAGATGGAAAAACAACACTGGCTTTCCCTTATTCGGGAGTTGTCGCCAGGATAGCCGGATGCAAACACATGTACCTTGTATAGAACCAGCCCTTGAACAAATCTTCGCAGAAGTGGCCGAGGTGATTGCCATCTTAGCCGAGAGGAGGTAAATGCATGACCCCACTGACCGAGCTTTACGAGGAGATAGCCATCTGTCAGCGCTGCGACTTGGCCAAGGGTCGCACCCAGACGGTGCCTGGCGAGGGATCTGAGGACGCAGAAATCATGTTCATCGGTGAGGCTCCTGGCTTCCACGAGGATCGGCAGGGCCGCCCCTTTGTGGGAGCAGCAGGGCGGTTTCTGGAGGAGCTTCTGGCCAGCATCGGCCTCAAGCGAGAGGAAGTTTACATCTGCAACGTCATCAAGTGCCGGCCACCCGGCAACCGCGATCCTCTATCCGAGGAGATCGAGACCTGCAAGCCTTACCTCGATAAACAGATCGAGCTGATCCAGCCAAAGTTGATCGTCACCCTGGGACGCTATTCTATGGCTCGCTACTTTCCCAACGCCTCGATCACCCGCATCCACGGCCAGCCCAAGCGCATCGGCGGCCGCATCTACTATCCTATGTTCCATCCGGCCGCTGCCTTGCACCAGCCCAAGTGGCGGTCGGCTGTGGAGGAGGATATGCTCAAGATCCCCCAGATCCTCAAGGAAGCAGAGCAATTGGCCGAAGCCGAGCCCCTGGAGCAAGCAAAGCAATTGAGCTTCTTTTGAACGACTGACAGAAGAGGAACATGTTAGAAGAGAGAGTAGAGCTTATCGAAGAGCGCTACGAAGAACTGAATAGACTTATGGCTGATCCCGAGGTGGCCACTGACCCTGATCTGGTGAGGAAATACGCTCAGGAACAGGCCGAGATCGAAGACTTGGTCCAGAAGTATCGCCAGTATAAAGCGAACGAAAGCGAGCTCAGCGAGACCAGGGCCTTGCTAGAGGGCGAGGAAAGCGAAGAGATGGTGAACCTGGTCCGAGATGAGATCGAAAGGCTCGAAGGGCAAGGTGAAGCTCTTTTGAATGAATTGAAGATGATGCTCCTGCCGAAGGATTCCAGGGATGAGCGAAATGTGATAATGGAAATCAGAGCCGGGACGGGGGGCGACGAGGCGGGCCTCTTCGCGGCCGATCTCTATCGCATGTACAACAGATACGCCGAGAACCACGGTTGGTCCATTGAACTTCTTAGTCTTAACGAGACAGGTATAGGCGGCTTTAAAGAGATCATCTTCGCTGTCAAGGGCAAGGAGGGAGCTAGCCCCTCCCCTTATTCCCGGCTGAAATACGAGAGCGGCGTCCATCGAGTGCAGCGGGTGCCCATCACCGAATCCAGCGGCCGCATCCACACCTCCACCGCAACCGTGGCCGTCCTGCCCGAGGTGGACGAGGTAGAGGTGGAAATAGACCCTAACGATCTGCGGATAGACGTCTATCGTTCCTCCGGGCCGGGGGGGCAACACATGCAGAAGAACGCCACCGCCGTACGCATCACCCACCTGCCCACAGGGATGGTTGTCGCTTGCGAGAGCCAGCGCTCCCAGCTACAGAACCGCACGCGGGCCCTGGCCATCCTGCGAGCCAGGCTGTACGAGATAGAGAAACAAAAACAGCATGAGCAATTGGATGAGAGACGCCGCTCCCAGGTTGGCACAGGGGAGCGGGCGGAGAAGATTCGCACCTACAACTTCCCCCAGAGCCGGGTGACCGATCACCGCATCGGCCTCACCAGCCATCGCCTGGAGGACGTCCTGGACGGCGACTTGGGCCAGTTCATCGAGGAGCTGGCTACTACTGAACAGGCAGAGAAGCTGAGGAGAGCAGGATTAAGTTGAGCGGTGTCCTGAGCCATGTCCTGAGCCCGTCGAAGGGTCTGTTGAAGGAGTGAAGGGTGAGACCAACTCTGCGAGAAGCCCTTCAGTGGGGAGAGCGGGCTCTAGCCCAAAGCGCCTTGGACAGCCCCCGTTTTGATGCTGAGGTTCTGTTGGCCCATGCCCTGGGTATAACCAGAGCTCAACTTCACGCTCATCCCCAAGGTCAGTTGAGCCTCGCTGAGCTAGCCAGTTGTCGTCAATTGATCGAGCGACGCGCAGGACACGAGCCCGTGGCTTATATCGTCGGTCATGGGGAGTTTTACGGGCTCGATTTTTTTGTTGATAATCGGGTGTTAATCCCCCGGCCGGAGACGGAGCTCCTGGTGGAGCGAGCCATCGGGATCGCTCGGGCCCGAGGCTTGTGCCTCATCGCCGACGTGGGCACGGGTAGCGGAGCCATCGCCGTTAGCCTGGCCGTGCACCTCCCCCAAGTCCTGGTCTACGCCACCGACGCTTCCCCCAGAGCCCTGAAGGTAGCAGCCTGCAACTGTCGCCACCATGGCGTGGAAGGTCGCGTCCACCTGTTGCAGGGCCATCTCCTGGAACCATTGCCGGAGCCCGTTGATCTCATCGCCGCCAACCTGCCCTATGTCAGCGAAGCCGAGTGGTCCCAACTGCCGCCAGAGATCCGCCACTACGAGCCGAGGGAAGCTCTGAGCGGCGGCTCCGACGGGCTCGACCATATCCGTCGCCTGCTGGCTGAGGCGAGAGGATACCTCAAACCTGGAGGAGTTGTCCTGTTAGAGATCGGGGCAACTCAGGGGTCGGCGGTGGTCGCTCTGGCGAAGCGCCACTTTCCAGCGGCGAGAGTCGAAATCGCCAAGGATTATGCTGGGCTGGACAGGGTCGTGATCGTGGGGATGTAAAGGGAGCAGGGGAGCAGAGGAGCAGAGGGGCAAAGGCAAGCCCCCCTGCTTCTTTTTTCTTTCGAGGGGTTCGTCGTTTGACGAAGGCAACAAATTGTGTTATACTACTGTTGCATCGGTATTACACTCGATCAGGAGGGACAACTATGGCCATAACTATGCCTATGCGAGCCAAGGTGTCTACCAAAGGTTGGGTAGTTATTCCCGCCCCGCTACGAAAAAAGTATGGCCTGGAGCCAGGCTCCACCGTGGAGATCTTCGACGCTGAGGGTAGGATCATCCTCCTCCCAGGCATGAAGGATCCCATTGAGGGAGCACACGGCATGCTCGCCGAGGGGCCATCTCTTACCCAGGAGTTGCTTGCTGAGCGGGCCAAGGAGTTAGAGCGTGAAGAAGCCAAGTTACGTCGTTGACAGCTACGCGCTCATGGCATATTTAGGCGACGAAGTTGGGGCAGAACAGGTTAAGACACTCCTCAGACAGGCCCAGGGCGATGACGCCATTATCTATCTGAGTCTGATAAATCTGGGTGAGGTGGCTTACATCATAGAACGCCGCTATGGTTCCGAACGCTTGCAAGAGGTTCTTGCTATATTAGCCCAGCTTCCCATCAACCCCATTGAGGCGTCTTTTGAGCTGGTCTTGGCTGCGGCCCATGTTAAGGCCCAGCATGCTGTATCTTACGCTGACACCTTTGCCATTGCCTTGGCTCAAGAGAAAGGTGCTCCAGTGGTCACAGGCGATCCAGAGTTCAAGAAGGTCGAGCATCTGGTGCAGGTGGTCTGGCTGTGAGAATGGAGACGAAAGTACTCCCTGTCAGGAATGAAGCCATTGCCGTGGCCGCCCGGATTCTGGCCGGGGGCGGCCTTGTTGCCTTTCCCACGGACACAGTCTATGGCGTTGGTGCCCATGCCTTCCAACCCGATGCCGTGGAGCGAATCTACGCAGCCAAGATCCGTCCACGGGACAAAGCCATACCCATCCTCCTAGCCCAGCCTGATGATCTCGTGCTCGTAGCCGAGGGAATCACAGAGACCGCCTGGCTCCTGGCTGAGAGGTTTTGGCCCGGTGGCCTGACCTTGGTCCTGCCCAAGAAAGCCAACGTCCCCGACGTCGTCAGCGCTGGCGGTCCCACTGTGGCTGTGCGGGTGCCCGACCACCCGGTGCCCCTGGCTCTGATTGCCGCTTTGGGCGCCCCCCTGGCCGCCACCAGCGCCAATCTGAGCGGGCATCCCAGTCCTGTCACCGCCCAGGAGGTACAGGCAGAGCTGGGGGGGCGCATCGAGCTCATCCTCGACGGCGGACAGTGTCCCGGTGGCGTTCCCTCCACCGTGTTGGATGTGACCACAGACCCGCCGGCCATCTTACGTGCTGGAGCCATCGGTGTGCAAGAAACCGAAGCCGCGCTTGGCTAGCACTTTGCACAAAAGCTGAAAGGATCGAAATATGCTATTTATCGGATTAGAGGATCCCATTCTTCTCCTTTATCTCCTGATCGGATTCCTTGTGGGCTTCACCATCCACGAAAGTAGTCACGCCTTGATGGCCTATGCTCTGGGCGACCCCACCGCCAAGAACAAGGGGCGGCTATCCCTCAACCCCTTCGTTCACCTCCACCCCTTGGGGACGCTGTCAATTCTCCTGCTGGGTTTAGGTTGGGGCCAGCCAGTGCCCGTAGACGCCACCAAGCTCCGTCCTGGGCCGAAAGTCGGCATGGCCCTGGTCGGCCTTGCGGGGCCTCTGGCTAACCTGCTGACCGCGGCTCTCCTGGCCATTCCTCTCAGGTTGCACCTGATTCCCTTCATGCCGCGAAAGATTGGGAGCTTTATCATCTCTTATGGCCTACTGCTCTCCTTGGTGGTTTGGCTGAACATTGGTATGGCCCTCTTCAACCTCATACCCCTCATGCCGCTGGATGGTTCGAGGCTTCTATCTGTGCTTTTGCCCTCTCGCTGGTTCAACATCCTCTCTCGCTATGAACTCTATGGTCTGATCTTGATAATCCTTCTGCTTGTTTTGGAAAGGTTCACCCAAATGGGCATTCTGACGAGGCTACTTTACTCGCCAATTAACTCCGTGTGGGAGTGGTTGGCTAACCTGACCTCACCTTTCCGCTGACGCTAGTTCTAATTGAGGAGCACAGAGTGCGTATTGCCATCGGTGCAGATCACGCTGGCTTTCATCTCAAAGAGGCCGTAGCCGAGCTCCTCGGGGAGTTAGGCCATCAATATCACGACTTCGGAGCCTACAACGCTGAGCCCTCCGACTATCCCGACTTCGCCCGGGCCGTGGCTGAAGCGGTGGCCCAGGGTGACTACCAGCGAGGCATCCTGGTCTGTGGCAACGGCATTGGCGCGTGTATCACGGCCAACAAAGTGCCAGGCATTCGAGCAGCAGTATGCCACGACATCCTCTCCGCCCGCCAGAGCAGAGAGCACAACGACGTCAATGTCCTCTGTCTGGGGGAGCGGATCATCGGCAGGGAACTGGCATTGGAAATCGTGCGGGTTTGGCTGGCTGCTGGGTTCTCGGGCCTGGAGCGCTATCGCCGCCGGCTGGCGAAAGTGGCCGAGCTAGAGGGAAAGTAGGCGATGCTCATTGGCATTGACGCCAGCCGAAGCGTGGCGCAGGAACGAACAGGCACAGAGAACTACTCTCTTAACCTGATCCGCCACCTTCTGGCTCTAGGGGGTGATCATCGCTATCGCCTCTACTTCAATCGCCCTCCCTCCCGTGACTTGCGATCCTTCGGCCAAGCTCAGGACAGACCTGCGACCTGCGACCTGCGAACTATGCCCTTCCCCCGCCTCTGGACCCACCTGCGCCTCTCCTGGGAGATGGCCCGCCGCCCTCCAGACCTGCTCTTCGTTCCCGCCCACGTCCTGTCTATCCTTCACCCTCGTCGCAGCGTGGTTACCGTTCACGATCTGGGCTATTTGTACTATCCAGAGGCCCACCGTCTCTTGGATCGGCTTTATCTGGACCTCTCCACCCGCTACAATGCTCGCGCTGCCACCCATCTCATCGCCGACTCGTCGGCTACTAAACGCGATCTCATCAAGCGCTACGGCACCAAGCCCGACAAGATCACCGTCGTTTACCCCGGCTACGATAAGACGACTTTCCAGCCAGTGAGGGATGAGGAGGCTATCGAGGCGGTCAAAGCCAGATACGACATCGCCGGCGACTACATCCTCTTCGTAGGGACCTTGCAACCACGCAAGAACCTGATGCGCCTGATCGAAGCCTTTGCCGATTGCCGATTGCCGATTGCCGATTGCCGATTGGTTATCACAGGGAAGAAGGGATGGCTCTACGGCCAGATTTTCCGACAAGTCGAGAACCTTGGGCTGGAGGGAAGAGTGGTCTTCACGGATTATGTGCCCGAGGGGGACCTTCCCGCCCTTCTATCCGGCGCCCGGCTGTTCGTTTTTCCCTCCCTCTACGAGGGCTTCGGGTTGCCGGTCTTGGAGGCGATGGCCTGTGGAACCCCCGTCGTGTGCTCGAATGTTTCCTCGCTCCCCGAGGTGGCGGGAGATGCAGCCGTCCTGGTTGATCCCCTGGATGTGGAGGGACTGGCGGCAGCCATGGAGCGCGTCCTCGACGACGAGGAGTTGCGGGCCGAGTTGGTAGAGCGCGGCTTCGAGCAGGCGAGGAAATTCTCGTGGGAGAAGTGTGCCCGCGAGACCCTGGACGTGCTGGAGAGTGTTTAGATGGTCGGATCGTCGGACCAAGAACCACCTGACCACCTGACCATTTTGGTTGTCAAACTGTCCGATATCGGCGACGTCCTCACCGCCACCCCAGCACTGCGTGCCCTGCGGGAGAGCTTTCCCGCCGCTCGCCTCGAGGCTCTCATTCCCCCCAACTCCGTTCCCGTCCTGGCCGAATCGCCCCTGGTAGACGACGTCATCGTCTTCGACAAATTCCAGTACGACAGGCCCATTGACGCCTTCAAGCCCTCGTCATTGGCTGCTCTTGTCCGCTTCGCCCGCGATTTGCGCCGCCAACGCTACGACTGCCTGGTCATCTTACACCATCTCACGACTCGCTGGGGAACGCTGAAATACGCAGCCCTTGCCCTGGCCAGCGGAGCCAAAGTCCGGGTCGGGCTGGACAACGGCAGGGGGTGGTTCCTCACCCATCGAGCGCCCGATCACGGCTTCGGTGCCAGGCACGAAGTAGAGTATTGGCTGGATGTGGTGGGAACCATCGGGGCAAGAACGGAGGATACCTCGCTGGAGATGGCCATTGGCGAGAATGACCAAATCCCAATGGCCAATGACCAATGTCCTCTGGTTGCGATTCATCCTGGTTCGGGAGGCTACAGCCTGGCGAGACGTTGGTGTCCGGAGGGATTCGCCCGGGTGGCCGATGCGCTGGTCGAGCACCATGGCGCACGCATCGTCCTGGTGGGCACCCCTGCCGACGGCGTCTCCCAGGTCGCCTGGCTGATGCACTCGGAGGCCATGAATTTGGAGGGGAGGACGAACCTGAAGCAACTGGCCGCTGTCCTGAAGAGGTGTGACCTCTTCATCGGCGCTGACTCCGGCGTGATGCACCTGGCTGCAGCGGTGGGCACGCCGCTGGTGGCCATCTTCGGGCCCTCCAATCACCATGCGTGGGGGCCGTGGCCCCGCGACGGGCGGCACATCATCCTGCGCGCCGACCTGCCCTGCAGCCCTTGCTCCTACGTTGGCTACAGAGTGGGCCAGCGCGACGGCTGCGAGGCCATGACCTGTATGAAGGCTATAACTCCGGAAATGGTGCTGGCTGCGGCAGAGAGGCTTTTGCAAGGAAGAACTGACTTCCAACCTCCAACCCTTCGGCTAGTCTCAGGGCAGGCCTCCAACCTCCAACCTCCAACTTCCAACCTCCAACCTCCAACCTCCACCATCCTTGGCGTGCGGACAGATAACGTCAATTACAGTGAGGCCCTTTCTCTCATTGAGGGTTTTCTCGAAAGCGGCACCCCCCACCAGGTGGTGACCGTCAATCCCGAATTCATGGTTGCTGCTCAGTCCGACGATGATTTCCGCAACATTCTCAATGCCTCTTCTCTAGCCCTGCCTGACGGAGTTGGCCTTCTCTGGGCCGCAGGTTTTCTTGGTCGTCCCCTCCGAGAGCGGGTGACGGGAACGGACACGGTGCAGCGCGTGGCAGCTTTGGCCGCTCAAAAGGATTGCAGCCTGTTTCTATTGGGCGCTGCCTCCGGTGTGGCCGTAGCAACCGCTGCCCGTCTCTGCCAGACATATCCGGGCTTGAGAATCGCCGGCACCCACGCTGGTTCACCAGTTCTTGAGGAGGAGGACGAGATCGTCCGCCTGATTCAGAAGGCGAAGCCGGACATCCTCTTTGTAGCCTACGGAGCGCCTCAACAGGACAAGTGGATCGCCCGCAACCTGGAGCGATTGGGGGTGCCGGTAGCCATGGGCGTGGGTGGAGCTTTCGATTTCATCTCCGGCCGGGCAAAAAGGGCTCCCCGCTGGCTGCAGCGCCTGGGCCTGGAGTGGCTGCACAGGCTCTGTCACGAGCCGTGGAGGTGGCGTAGAATGCTCGCCCTGCCGAAATTCGTGTGGTTGGTGGTACGGGAGCGTTTGGCAAAAGGATGAAAGGCGTTATTCTATCCGGGCGGCGGGGACACCGCCTGGTAGCGCATTGGCGAGAAGCACAATTTGCTTGCCGGGTCGAAAGGTGATATAATCCAAAACGAGGGGTAACTGCTCAGCCATAAGGTGCAACGCACTTGTTCATCAGCTTGATTCTGTGGCAAAAGTGCGTTGCACCTGAGCAGATACAACGAGGGATGTAATAAGCTCGTAGAGAGGGGGTGATGGTTTTGACCGTTACTTTTGAAAAACTTGCCGCGGATGCTAAACTGGTCCAACTGTCCCGTCCTCTGTTGTCCGAAGAGAAGGTGAAAGAGATCTGGCAAGCGCTAGATGGGCGGCATAGGTTATAATTCCTCTTGGATCTATGGCGAGTTAGTTTGGTGGCCACTGAGTCAAGTGACTTCAGGCCTCTAGCCAAACTTCTTGCAGATTGGGAGGCGACGGCGGAGATCCTGGCTGACAGAGATCTAGTTCAAGCAATTAAGGAGGAAGGGGAAGCCTCTTATGAAGAGAAGGGACGGTCATGGGAGGAGATACGTGAGGAGCGGGAGATAGAGATCCTGAAAGCGGTTCCGCACTTATGAGCGGCTTTGGCCCAATGAGATGCCAGCTTTAAGCGCCGGGGAGAGGGACGCCATCCGTTTGGCCCTTGGCGCTTTTTGTTATGATGAGCGCGAATTACGAACTGGACATTGGCGATTTTGTTCGTAGTGACGACTTGAGTCGTCCATAATGGGGCCAGGGCGACTGAAGTCACCACTACGAACCTCATATCTTGTGGCTAGCCGTCTGTCATGCCCCAGATATAGGGAAGCCCAAAATTCGCCAGACTCCAGTTACGAAGCAAATAGGTGAAGGTGTGCTATTCTAAAGCGAGATGGAGAGGGTTGAGGTGAGCGAAAAAGCCCTGCACATTCTGGTTGTTATCAGCCGGCCGCTGGCTCTACTGGTGCCTGTCGAGCACGGCGGCCAGCAATTCGAGGCGGTGAGCCCCTGCGCTGGAGGCTGATCAACGGATAGGTAACGGATGGCCTTGCAGGCTTGCGCCTGCACTCCTGTCTCTTGGACGGAGTGCGGATGCAAGTCCGCTTCAAGAGGGGGCTAGGACGCCCCTTTGTAGCAAAAAAGTAATGCATGGTGGAGAAAGATAAACTTTTGAAATCATTGCCCAGATTGGCAGGCAGGCGCGTGGTTATCGTCGGCGACGTGTTCCTCGATGAGTACATCACGGGACGAGCCACCCGGCTCTCGCGGGAGGCGCCTATCCCGGTGCTGGAGTTCGCGGGGAGGCGCTACGTGCCTGGCGGTGCGGCTAACCCCTCCAGTAACATCGTCGCCCTGGGCGGGATGGCCTACCAGGTGGGAGTCATCGGAGACGACGAGGCGGGGCCGACACTCCTGACCAAGCTCAGTGAGGCGGGCATTGATACCGCAGCGGTGGTGACCGACCCCTCTCGCCCCACCACGACCAAGACCCGCATCGTGGCCCAGGGCAGCCTGCGCTTCCCCCAACAGTTGGCCCGCATTGACCACCTGGACCGCCGCCCCGTGGCTAGGGAGGTGGAGAAAGCCATCGTGGCCCACCTGGAGGCCCTCGTCCCCCAGGTTGATGCCGTGCTGATCTCCGACTACAGGACGGGAGTGGTAAGTGAAGCGGTCGTCGCGGCAGCGCTAAAACTGGCCCGCCAGCACGGGAAACTGGCTACCGTAGACTCCCAGGGGAATCTCCACAAGTTCTCTGGCTTCGACCTGGTGAAATGCAACCAGCACGAGGCGGAGGCGGTGCTGGGGCGAACCCTCTCCAACGAAGACGATTTTCGAGAGGCCCAAGAGCAACTGCTAGCGGAGCTTGATGCCCAGGCCATCCTCATCACCCGTGGAGCCGATGGCATGTCCGTTCTAGGCCACGACCAGCCCTACGCCCACATCCCCGCCGCCAACGTCAGCGAGGTCTTCGACGTAACCGGGGCGGGGGATACCGTTATCGCCGTAGCCACCCTGGCCCTGGCTGCGGGCCTCGACCTCCTCTCGGCAGCGCACCTGGCCAACTATGCCGCTGGCCTGGTGGTGCGCAAGCTGGGCAATGCCACCGCCACCCCGGAGGAGCTGGCCTGGGCCATCGAGAATTGGTGAATGGAGAAGGCATTGAGCGAAGTCGTTTCCCTCGGAGAAGCAGTTAAGGTACGGGAGAAGTTGAGGGCTGAGGGCAAGACCGTCGCCCTCACCAACGGCCACTTCGACCTCTTGCACTTGGGCCACATTGACTGTCTGCAGAGGGCAAAGGCGCTGGGCGACGTTTTGATCGTGGGCCTGAACAGCGACGCTTCCACGCGGCTCCTCAAAGGCGAGAAGCGCCCCATTGTGCCCCAGGAGGAGCGGGCACAACTGTTGGCTGCTCTGCAATGCGTTGATTACGTGATCATCTTCGAAGAGATGACAGCGGAGAGGTTGTTGGCTGCACTGAAGCCGGAGGTCTACGTCAAAGGCGGGGACTGGGCCATTGAAGACCTGCCTGAGGCGAAAGCTGTCGCCGAATACGGCGTCCGGGTTGAGATCCTGCCCCAGGTGCCCAGCCGCTCGACCACAGACATCATCAAGACTATCCTAGCTCGTTACAGGTAGGGCTATTCAGTTTTCAGGTTGAAGATGAGCGAGCGCCGATTGAGTGCCGCTAGGCGTATCGAAATCAAGCGAGCGGGTCTGGCCGAGTGTCCCGCTTGGCTTCGATACGGCTTTCCGCTACGCTCCGAGCCTACTCAGCCGGCGCTCTCGCGAAAACTGAACGACCCTGTTTATAGGGGAGACGAATGACGACATCCAGCGAGTTGGCAGAGGTTCCTCCATCCACCGAAGGTATCGCCAAGGCGGCCGGCATCCTTTCTTTAGGCAACGTGGCCAGCCGAGCGCTGGGCATGGTGCGGCAGACTGTCATAGCCGACCTCTTCGGGGCCAGCCCTTATGTCAGTGCTTTCGTGGCGGCTGCCAGAGTGCCCACCATGATCTACGACCTCCTCATCGGGGGCCTGCTCAGTGCCGCCATGGTGCCGGTCTTCAGCGACTACGCCTCGCCAGAGAAACGCCAGGAGCTTTGGCGCATCTTCAGCGTCGTCGTCAGCTTAGCCGTTGTTATCCTCGGCCTTATCGTTTTCCTCTTGGAGCTTCTCGCTCCTTTGGTGACCTGGCTGTTAGGTGGAGGCTTCGACGCCCAGTTGCAAGCGGTGACCACCAAGATGATCCGCATCATTCTGCCGGCAGTGCTCTTCTTCGGCCTCTCTGGCATGGTCACTGGGTTGCTCTACTCCCTGAAGCGCTTCACCTACCCGGCTTTCGGTGCTGCCATCTATAATGCCGGGCTCATCACCTGCGCCTTGCTTTTAGCTGATAAAGTCAATATCTACAGTCTAGTGCTGGGCATCCTGCTGGGAGCCATCCTGCAACTGGCCATCCAGTTGCCAGACTTGCGCGATGTCAGGTTCGCCTTATCCTTTGACCTCTCCCACCCGGCTTTGCGTCGCATCGTTGGCCTCTATCTGCCGGTGGTGCTGGGCCTGGTTATCAGCCAGATAGGCATCTTCATTGACAGCAACCTTGCTTCGCGCACCGGAGGGGAGAGCATCGCCTGGATGGATTATGCCACCCGACTGATCCAGCTTCCCATAGGCTTGGTATCAACGGCCGTCTCTCTAGCCATCCTGCCGACTCTGTCGCAATATGGCTCGTCCGAAGCTCAAAGTTCAAAGCTCAAAGCTCAAACCTCCAATATCCAATGTCCAATATCCAATATCCAACCTCCAATCTCCAACTTCCAACACACTCTTGCCCTGGGCCTCAAGATGGTGCTTATGGCCATCATTCCAGCCACTGTCGGGCTTTTCGTCCTGGCTACACCTATCGTGGCTCTCCTCTATGAGCATGGTGACTTTGACGCCCGTGACACCGTTCAAACGGCTATGGCCCTTCGCTACTACCTGCTGGGTTTGACCTTCGCTGCCATTGATCTGCCCCTGGTTTTCGCTTTCTACGCCCGAAAAGACACCTTGACTCCGGCCCTGGTGGGAGTGCTGGGGGTTGTGGTCTATTTGACAGTAGCCCTGTCTCTGATCCGCCCCTTGGGTATGATCGGTTTGATTTTAGCCAATTCCGCTCAGCTCACCATCCACGCCTTAACCATGCTCGCACTTTTCCAGCGGCGCATGGGGGGCTTAGGTGGACATGGGATAATGGCTCTAGCTCTCAAAGCCCTCTTCGCCTCGCTAGTGATGGGAGGCGTGACCTACCTCGCCCTCAGCGGACTACAAAGAGTGCTTGATGCTAATACCTTGGTGGGCAAGCTCGTCATCGTCGGCGGGGCAGGCGGTGTGGGGTTGGCCATGTACTTGGGAATGATCGCCCTCCTGCGGGTAGAAGAGGCGAGGTTGGTTGGGGAGATGATCTGGCGAAAGGTGCGCCCCTCTGGCTGATTATTCAAACTTTGAAGTTGTGGTTAAGGTGTGGTATAATATGAGCGGCGATTAGACTGACAAAAGCGTCTGACTTAAGCAGGTAAAAGACCCAGGGAGGAGCAATAGATGCTTATCGAACAAGTAGCAGAGAGATCACAAACCAAGCCTGAGGTTCTTGAACGGGAAGGCCTCAAACTATACCTGGAGAAGAAGTTGCGAGTTGTTGAATCGGAACTATTCCTCTTGACTCATAGATACGGAGTCAGAGACGTAACAGAACTCGATGAGATGATAAAGCAAGGCAAGTTTCACGAGGACGAGGCTTTTGAGGACTATTTCAATTTTGACTACTTCGAACACGAGCGGGAGAAACTCTTGCAAGTGTTGGAAGAACTTTGACAACTGGAGGTGGAGATATGGCCAAGAAATCGCGTCGCGCCAAGAGAAGTACGAAGAAAAAGAGAAGTGTATCTGCAGTCAGGCCAAAGCGGCCAGTATCCGCGCCAGGTCCAATTGTGGCGAAGGAAACTCAAGCACTGGCAGAAGAGAAGGTGGCACAGCTCGCCGAAGAATATCGCTACGTGTACTCCGACCTGAAGCGGATCGCTATCTTGGCCGGGACCATGCTGGCCGCGCTGATCATTCTGTCCTTTGTGATCAGGTAATGGAGCTCGAACTCGGTACAAGCTTCAGCATAGGTCCTGACAAGACACGAAAAGGGGCAAGCAGGATACAGAACTGCTTGCCCTTCGTCATATGACAACGAATCTATGGATTAAACGAATGGAGGCACCTCGGTATAGATTTGTTCAATCCCCGAAATTCGCTGTCATATCTTGTGGACTAATCCCCAATCGTTGAGAAAAGGTGGCCATCAAGCGACGGCAAGCCATCTCAATGCCCCAGTGGATGGGCACGAGCAACCAAAGGTTGCGGATGAAGAAGAAGATGATGGCCATGGCAAAGGCCATGCTTGATCTCATAAGGATGTCCACTGACCGCCAGGGCGAACTCCAATCTTTGCGCCAAGCTGGGTCAATTGACCACTCTAGAGTGACGAGCAAAAAGCCAAGGAAAATGCCTACGTAATAATCATCGAGGAGGAGGATGGTGGCGCTGCGGTAGAAGGCCCAATGGGTCTCCAGGTAGATGACGTCCCGCAGGAGGATCCACCCGTTGGTAGATCCAGCAAACTCCAAACTTGCCCTCTGCCGCTCCCTTGCCGGAAGGGGCAGGGCAGCGACAGCGCGGACGTACCACCACCCAATCAAGGCCAAAAGCAAGAAATTGCCCCCGCCCAGCACTGTTCCAAGGCCAATCCCCCTGAACCAATCGAGGTCCGTCAAGCCCATGATTCGAGGCAGGGCGACTCCGCGTAGCAAAGCAGCGTAAGGGATGCCGATGTAGTACAGAAGCCTGATGGCTTCCAAAAGCCAGTAGCGATAGGGCCATCCTTTGACAACCCCAGCCCAGCGGCCGATTCGGCCAGGCCTCGGCCGGCGATAGTGCCAGGCGATGTCAGCTCCCAGGGCATAGAGGCCAATGGAGAAGCCTACCCACAAAGCCAATTCCACTTTGTAGTCTATCAAGCCAAGCAGCGATTGCAGCGGATCCATAGGCTAAGGCTTTACTTTCTTGCCAACAAGAAAAGCCGCGGGAACGCTTGGAAGATGGGGACACCCTCGGTGCAGCCGCGGCTAGCAAATACTTCGACAGAGCTCAGTACGAGAGTGGGCGAGAAGGGACTCGAACCCCTGACCTCACGGATGTGAACCGTGCGCTCTGACCAACTGAGCTACTCGCCCATTACATCGCTATTATACCATCCAACTGTTAAACACGCAAATCCAAGGTGTCGAGCACTTGCAATACCCGGCACCTTACTCTCGGACAGCGCTGCAACCCAATCGCTTACTTCGGCATTGCCTTCAACATCTCATACGCCAAATGTACCCTGGTTTCAGGATAGTCGGGATAGGTAATAGACCACCAGTATTGCTCGTCCTCCTCCGTCCAATCGGGGTCGGCAATGTAGATTAGACTCATCAGCCCGATCCATGGAGACCAGTGCTCTTTGGCGTACTGATAGGCCCGCACGAAATAGTTGGCCTTCTCTTGATCAGACACGGAATGCCAGTGGTAGGGGGAATCGGGCCGAGGATCGCTGGTCCAGCCGAATTCCAGAATGGCCACCTGCTTGTCGGCGTCTCCATTTTCGACCATCACCTGGCGCAGGTCCTCCACGTGGCGGAAGCAGTAAACGCGCTTCCGTTCCACAGGACTGGGATCGCCGGGATTGCCCCAGACCGGATGCTCGGCCACCACTGCCGGATCTATCTCAGGGGGCGCTTTGTAGCCTGCACCGTGAGCCCCCAGGACATCGAAGTAGGGCTTGGCTCCGGCGGCGTACATTCCCCTGAGGAATTCAACGTCGGGGATGGCCACGTGATCCCACCGGCTGGTCGGGGTCAGCCCTGCTGAGATGACCATTGCGTTGGGATCGGCCTTCTTGATACGCCCATAGGCGATTTTCAGCAGGGCGACGTATTCTGCTGGGTTGGGTGGCTTCTCCCCCCATTCCCGCGATAGGTTAGGTTCGTTCCATATCTCGTAAGCCCGGATGCGGCCTGCGTAGCGGCTGGCTAAAGCGTAGACGAAGTCGCCGAAATCATTGTAATTGGCGGGCGGGCCGTTGCTGTACTCCCCGGCCCAATAGGGCTGGTGATCCAGGCGCACCACCAGGTCCAGTCCATGCCCCTCCACCTGGCTGACGATGCGATCGGTAACGCTCCAGTCGAAACAGCCCTTACACGCTCCTTCGATGTCCCTCCAGCCGAAGCCCTGCTTAACCCAACCGAAGCCAGCTTCTTTGATCAGCGTAAGGTCACGATCGGCTACCTCCGGACGCCACCAGAGGAAGCCCTGCATGCCGTATTCCGGCGATCTCATGCCCAAAGGTTTAGGTGGCCGAGGTGTTGGGGTGGCTGTGGGGGCCGGTGTATCTGGTGGCTGAGGTGTTGGCGTGGCTGTTGGTGGGGCTGGTGTATTTGTTGCAGGCTGAGTTGATGACGTGGGAGTATCTGTTAGGAGTGGAGCGGGCGGGGTTGGTGTATACGTCGACTGTTGAGCGAGCGGTGTTGGCGTATCCTCCGGGGGTAAGCCGGGGAGCTTTGGTGTATCCGTCGGGAGCTGAGTGGGTGAGGTAGGGGTATTGGTTGCGACAGGCTTCTCTACTCCCCCCACTGAGACTGTTGCCCTGGCGGTAGGAGTGTAGATAGGGATCGCCGTAGCTGGGACGACTGCTGTAGGCGTGGGATCATAGATGAACAAAGCCCAGATGGAGAAAGCTCCCGCGCAGAGACCCATCACCACCAGTAAAATCGCCAGCAGAGATTGACTTGTAGGATTTCTTTTCCTTTGGGGTCGCAAACTAGCCTCTCAGAAGCTCAAAGTCCAAAGTTCCAACCTCTAACTTCCAATCTACTTGGGCATGTCGCGCAGGGCTGCGTAGGCTGGCCGTCCGCTCCAGTCGCCGCGCACGATGCCGAATTTGGCTGTTTCACTGCCAGTTCCGGCAACAGGCCAAAAGTTGAGATTCCAGCAGAACATCGGCCCCACCCAGCCCCAGTTCTTGCCCATCTGGTAGGCCCTAACCAGGAATTGGGCTTGCTCTGCCTCGGTATTGTCGGCCGCGTATTCATAGCCCGGAGTCGCCCCCACGCCTAGACCCTCCGTGCTGGCCCAGCCAAACTCGGTAGGCCAGAGCCTCTTGCTGCTATCGCCGTACACGACCATGACGTTGCGGGACCCCTCCATCGTGCCCCGGAAAACCCAGCTATGATGGTGATTGCCAGTAGGACCTTGGAACGAGGCGCTGGGATCGCTCCAGGTCCGCCAGTCGGCATCGGGTGGCACGTTGTAGCCGCTGGGATGGACTCCCACAGCATCGCAGTAGTTCTTCAGCCCAGCCTGGTACATCTGTTCCAGGTAGACAAGGTCATCAATGGCCTTGCCGGGATTATCCCCACAGGGAGTCAGCGCGCCGCTGACCACGATGGCGCCAGGGTCCTTGGCTTTGATGGCTCGGTAGGCAGCAGCCAAAAGCTGGACGTAGCGGCCGGCATCTAAGGTCTCATTGCCCCATTCGTAGTGTAGGTTCTGTTCGTTCCAGATCTCGTAGGCCTGGACCCGGCCCTTGTAGCGCTCGGCCATTGCCGCCAGGAAGTCCGCAAAGTCTTGAGGGTTGGCCGGCGGACCCTCCACGCTGAGATCCGTATTGCCCGGCCTGGCCCACTTCGGCGCTTTGACCACGCTGAGGAGGATCTTAAGGCCGGCCGCCTGGCAACTTTCCACGAGCCGGTCTATTTCACCCCAGTTGTATTGGCCTTTGGCTGGCTCGTAATTCTTCCACTCAATCTGCTGCTTGACCCAGCGGAAACCCAGGTCCTTGACGGCGTTAATGATGGGTCCGTGATCCTGGTTAATGAAATGGGCCTGGATGCCGTAGTCGAAACCAAGGCCCGTAAGTGGCGCAGGGGCCGCTACTTTGGGGGGCGACGTTGGCTTGGGCGCAAGAGTAGGCGTAGGTGTCGGTGTTGGCAGCGGAGTGGGGGTAGCGGTTGGCGTGGGGGTAGGCGTTGGTGTAGGAGTAGGAG
>JBAWAP010000270.1:0-5059 GCA_049589355.1 Anaerolineae bacterium | reverse complement strand
CCGGAGGAGCCTCCTCCAGGATCATCCTGGCGTCAACGACCAGGCTCCTTTCGGGGTAGGCAAAGACGGGGTTCAGGTCCACCTCTTTGATGGCCGGGTAGGCCGTCACCAGGTCGGAGACCTTCAGCAGGATGTCCCTCAGGCCGGCGATGTCGGCGGACTGCCCTCGGTAGCCCTGGAGAAGCTCATAGCCCTTGACCTCCTCCATCATCTCCTGGACATCGCGCTCACTCACGGGGATGACCCTGAAAGAGACTTCCTTCAGCACCTCTACAAAAACGCCTCCCAGGCCGAACATCAGAACAGGGCCGAAGGTGGCGTCCCGCATCGCGCCGACGATTACCTCTAGCCCCGGCTTCGCCATCTCTTGAACGCTCACGCCGATTACGTGGCGATCTTTGAACTCGGCAACGAGATCGCTGTAGACCCCTCTCACCTCCCCTCTGCCCAGGTTGAGCTTCACCCCTCCGGCGTCCGATTTGTGAATTATCTCCGGCGATAGGATCTTCAAAACGACCGGGTATCCTATCGCCTCACTCATGCTAACGGCTTCTTCTTCAGATTTAGCGACCAAACAACTCGTGCTGGGCACGCCGATGTTTTTCAAGATGGCCTTACATTCGTGTTCCAGCAGGTACAACCTTTGCTCTCGGCGTGCGCGAACTATTATTTCTTCTATCGGATCAGTCAATCGCACCTCCTGTTCGTAGATTCGTAGGCTCGTAGATTCGTAAACTCGTGGATAAGAATCTATGAGCCCCGAATCTACGAATTTACGAACCTGCGGCCAGGACGAAGTAGACGTCTGTCGGCTTGAACTTGGAAAGGCGCAGGTATTTGGCCTTCACTTTCTTGCCAATCCAGTCGGTGGTGGCGTCGTGGGGATCAACGCCCAGGAGACGGCCCAGGAACAAGGAGTTTGCACCCTCAAACTCGACCAGCACGAGGATGAAGGGGCACTCGGGCAGGAACTCTTCACTCCCGAAGTGACAGACGGTGAAGGCATGGATGGTTCCCTCATCGGGTAAGCGCACCCACTCGGTCTCCTTGCCGCTGTACATGCAATGTCCACGGGGAGTAGCATAGGTATACCCCGTCTCTGGCTCGCGACAACCCAGGAAGACCTTGCCGGCCAGCCCGGCGAAGAAAGGCGAATCCTGCCCGTAGGAGTGCAGATAGGTGATACTATAGGGCTGTTCAATTAGGATAGGTTCCATTTGCTTGAGCAGGGCCAGCGTTTCCTCGTTCAATTCTCGCGGGAAGGGAACGCTGTGCAGGATGTAGCCGCCCAGGGTCTCTTCCCTTTTATTGACGATTTCTTTCTTGTCAGACATGATTTGCTCCTTGCTCTCTTTCCAAGATGCTGACGGTGACGTAGGTACCCGTTCCCGCGTGGCTGTGGATAGCGCCGCGCTTGGGATCGGGTAGTTGTAAAGTGGAGTCGCCAAAGTGCTTGCCGATGGTGCCCTGCAACTGCCAGATGGCGAAGACGGCCTGCATCAGCCCGGTTGCCCCCACAGGATGGCCGCAGGCGATGAGCCCCCCCGAAGGGTTGACGGGACACACCGGCTTCTCCGGCAGGTCCAGGCCGTAATCCACACCGGGCATGAAAGCCTTCCCACTGGTGGCGAATTTCCCACCCTCCCCGTACCGGCACAGGCCCATGTCCTCGTAGGTCTGGATCTCGCTGGAGGTGTAGGCGTCGTGCAACTCAACGAAGTCAATCTCCTTCAGCGGATCGGTGATGCCAGCATTTTCATAGGCCTCTTTGGACCCCATGCGGCCGGCGCGGAAGGAATGGACGCCGGGGTAACGGAAACCTTTGTCCCACAGCTCTTTGTAGTAGGCCCGGGAATCGTCGTCCATCTCGTTGGGCAGGGCGTTGTAGCGGTAGAAGTCCTCGTAGGATTGGTGAGGCCGGTCGGCCATACGCATGGCGTCCGTCCCGCGCCCGATGCCGGTGACCTTGACCAGCGGCCGAGGGATGGTCGCGCCTGCTTTTTCCAGCCTAGCCAGGCCATCTTCACTGCAAAGAATGGTGCAAGCTGCGCCATCGCTCATCACGCAGATGTCCAGACGGGTCAGCGGCCAGGCCACCATGGGCGCATTGCGCACGTCCTGGATGGTGTAGCGATTCCGCTTCTGAGCGTAAGGGTTGTAATAGGCGTTGATGTGGTTCTTGACTGAGACGTGGGCCATCTGCTCCACGGTGGTCCCGAACTCGGCCATGTGGCGGGTGACCATCATGGCGTAGTACCCGGAATAGAAGCCGCCCACAGGATAATCAAAGCTCACGTCCGAAGCCAGGGCGATGAACTCGTTTCCTTTCCAGGTCTCGACGTGGGACATCAACTCAAAGCCATAGCACAGGCAAATGTCCATGTAACCCGAAGCGATGGCTTTCCATCCTTCCTGAAAGCAGATGCCGCCCGTGGCTCCGCCTCCCTCCACCCGGTGGGATGGCTTGGGGCACATGCCCAAATAGTCCTGGGCGATAATGCCAGCCATCAGTTGGCGGGCAAAGTGGTCAGAAAAATAAGAAGCCACGGTGCCATCTACCGACTCAAAGAACTGAGGATGTTCTAGACCGATGTCGGCAAGGGTGTAATCGTAGGCTTCCTTGACAATGGCCGGAAAGGTCTTGTCGTGGCGGGCCTTGGTGAATTTGCTCACCCCGCCCGATACGGCGTACACGGTTCGCATCGTTGCGTTCCCCCTTAGACTTATTGTGATAATGTTTTCAGAAATTGCTGTGGTGTAAAGTAAAGAGCGAGATGCCCTTAGACACCTCGCTCGTCAACTGTTATCCAAACTTTGCGCTAAGCACGTCCTTAAGAGTCGGCTGGCCGATCTCCTGCAACTCATATCGCACCCGAATAACAGGCTTGTTCACCTCAATAAGACGCCCTAGGTCAATGGGCGTGGCCACGATGACCAGGTCACAGGGCGTGTTGTTGATAGTCGTCTCCAGCTCCTCGATCTGCTTCTCGCTGTAGCCCATGGCCGGTAGCAGCGGCCCCGTCTGAGGGTATTTCTCGAAGGTTTCGACGATAGAGCCCACAGCATAGGGTCGAGGGTCTACGATCTCTGCCGCCCCAAAGCGTTTAGCGGCCACGATCCCCGCCCCGTAGGCCATCTCCCCATGGGTCAGGGTGGGCCCATCCTCCACCACTAGCACCCTCCTACCCCGGATGCCCTCCGAGTCCTCAACGAAGATGGGCGAGGCGGCCTCGATGATGATGGCCTCAGGGTTGGTGGCCCGCACATTCTCCCGGACAGTGGTTACATACTCCAGATCGGCGGTGTCAATCTTGTTGATGACCACCACGTCGGCCAGACGCAGGTTGGCCTCGCCAGGATGATAAGCTAGCTCGTGGCCAGCTCGGTGAGGGTCGGTCACCACGATGTGCAAATCCGGCTTGTAGAATGGCAAGTCGTTGTTGCCTCCGTCCCAAAGGATGACCTCGGCCTCTTGCTCGGCCTCTCGCAGGATCTTTTCGTAGTCAACGCCAGCATAAACGATCATCCCCCGGTCCAGGTGGGGCTCGTATTCCTCTCGCTCCTCAATGGTGCATTTATAGCGATCCAGGTCCTCGTAGGAGGCGAAGCGTTGGCAAATCTGTTCTCTCAGGTCCCCGTAGGGCATGGGGTGACGGACCACCACCACCTTCTTACCCATCTCCCGCAGGAGATCCGACACCCGGCGGCTGGTCTGGCTCTTGCCCGATCCGGTGCGCACAGCGCACACCGAGACCACGGGCACCTTGGCCTTCAGCATGGTCTCTTTCCAGCCCATCAGACGGAAGTCGGCTCCAGCAGCCAAGACCATTGAGGCTCTGTGCATCACGTAGTCATAGGGCACATCACTGTAGCCGAAAACAACCTGGTCAATGTCCAGTTCTTTGATCAGTTCGGTTAAGTTGCTTTCTGGATAAATGGGGATCCCGTCAGAGTAGCCAGGGCCGGCCAGTTCTGGGGGGTAGATTCTACCTTCGATATTGGGGATTTGGGTGGCAGTGAAGGCCACCACCTCGTAGGCTTCGTTTCCTCGGAAATAGATGTTGAAGTTGTGGAAGTCGCGCCCGGCGGCGCCCATGATGATGACTCGGTCTTTCGCCATTGAATGACCTGCTCTTTTGCCTTTCGTTTCTGTCTTTTCCGATCGGGTAGATGCTAGGCCAGCTTAGCCAGCAGTATGCCGATCTCATAGAGGAGTATTAGCGGCCCCATTACTAATATCATGTTGAAGGGGTCAACGGTGGGAGTGATGACCGCAGAGATGACAGCTATGACCAGGATGGCGTATTTACGATAGCGGGAAAGAACCGCAGGAGTGACGATACCTAATTTGGCCAAGAAGAACATCAAAAGCGGCATCTCGAAGCTTACGCCTATCCAGAACAAGAGAGAGGTAATGAAGGAGATGTATCTGTCTACGAACCAGTTGGGCTCAATGATATCACTTAGAAAGCCTTTCAGGAAGGGTATAGCCGTTGGCAGCATAATGAAGTACGCAAAGGCTGCGCCCGCAACGAAAGAGACGGTCGCACCAGGCAGGACAAGATAAAGATATCTTTTCTCCTGCCGTGTTAATCCTGGGGCGATAAAACTTATTAACTGATAAACGAGGACAGGCATAGCCAGTGCTACACCACTGATGAGGGCCACTTTGGTGAAGACAACAATGCTCGTGGTGGGGGACGCACTCACAGGCGGAGTTTCTCCCATAGGAGCAATGAGAATTTCCAGAAACTTCTTGGCGAAGACGAAGCTGAGCAGAGTAGTGACGGTCAAAGCAATGACCGACTTTATCAGCCGGTCCCGCAGTTCCTCCAGGTGTTCGATGATGGTCAATTGTCTCTCTTCAGCCATTAATCCTGATCTCCATTGACTGCTTTTTTAGAAACGTCTTGCTCCACGATTTCTTTAAGCTCTTTGGCAGGGGCCTCCAGCTCTCGCGTCATCTCCGTAAGCTCTTTGGCAGGGGCCTCCAGCTCTCGCGTCATCTCCGTAAGCTCTTTGGCAGGGGCCTCCAGCTCTCGCGTCATCTCCGTAAGCT
>JBAWAP010000269.1:0-39585 GCA_049589355.1 Anaerolineae bacterium | reverse complement strand
CTATCGTTGTTAATGCACCTTCCCAAAACAAAAAGCCGGGTTACTGACTCTATCCCGCTGAGTCGGCAACCTGGCTATCCTTGCTCCTTAAGTTGAGCCGAGGACCCGTGGCTTTGCGTCCCCACCTCTCGATGGGTTTGCCTTTTCGCTCGCGATCTCTACCGTTGTTGCGGTACCATGTGCTACAATCCAATATACATTTTACACACCTTTGCCTGGCTTGTCTATCCCTAGACCTAAGTATTTTCCATCCTTACACCTACGTAATCCCTATCCGCGTACGCTATGTAATACAAAAAGGCCCCGTAGTCTTAGTACGGGGCCTGGGGGGGAGGAGTGCATGGGTATGGGGGTACTGGGGTGAAACGGGGCAGCGGAGCAGGGCGGCAGAGGTGCAGGAGTCACTGGTCTCTCTACTTCTCCCCTGCTGCTGCGCTCTTTAGCTCCCTTACATCCCTGCTTCTCTGCTCTCTCAATCCTCCATCGGTATTATCCCTCGCTGTAGGGCGTAACGGACCAGGTCGGTCTGGCTATGCAGGTCCAGTTTGCGCATCAGGTTAGCACGGTGGGTCATGGCAGTATATGGGCTGATAGACAGCCGTTCGGCGATTTCACGGTTGCTGTAACCCTCGGCTGCCAGATGCAACACCTCCCGCTCGCGGGTTGTGAGCGTCTCATACTTGTCAAGCGTGGCATCTTTGGCCTTTTGTACGTAGGCCGCGATGGCGTGCTCGGAAAGCGGCGGGCTGAGGTAGTGCCGGCCGGCAGTCACCTCGCGCACCGCCTTGATTAGATCGGCTGCGCTAGAAGCTTTGAGAACGTAACCGACTGCTCCGTGTCTCAACGCCTCCAGCACGTAGGCCTCGCTGGAATGCATGGAGAGGATGACGACACGTGTCTGCGGTGAACGCTCACTGACTTGTCGTGTGACCTCCAGGCCGTTCAAGCTCGGCATCATCAGGTCGAGAACAAGTACATCTGGCTGCAGACGTTCGACCAGTTGAACTGCCTCCAGCCCATCGCCCGCCTCACCGACAACACGAAAATCGGGCTCGCTCTCCAACAAGGTCCGCAAGCCCTGCCGGACGACGTGATGGTCATCCGCCAGCACGATTGTCATCATGCTCATCTCTCCACCTCCCTCCTTTCGAGCAGGTGGGGGCCCAGGGGGAATTCGGCCATCAAACGGGTACCGGTTCCTGGGGCCGACTCAACCGTCAGTTTACCGCCCAACAAAACAGCTCGATCGCGCATCCCGGCCACGCCAGTGGTGTCGCCGGCAGCCAGCGTAGCTTCGGGGTCAAAGCCGGCTCCCTGGTCTTCGATCTGCACGGCAAGTACATCCTGGTCAGCCCAGGCGCGCACCGTCGCCTCGCTCACGTCGGCGTGGCGGGCGACGTTGGTCAGCGCTTCTTGCACAATGCGGTAGGCGGCCGTTTCGACTTCCGGCGCAAAACGCCGTCCCTCCAGCCCGGTGTGCCGGAAGGTCACGCGCACATTGGTCTGAGCAGTATAACGCTCGAGATGCCACAGCAGTGCGGCCAGCAAACCCAGGTCGTCCAGTATGGCCGGTCGTAGATCGAGGGACAGATCGTCCACCCGCATAATAAGTTCATTGAGCAATGCCTTCGCTTCGTTCAGGCTGGCCCTGGTCTTGTCAGCCGGTAAGCGCGTGCTCGCTTCCAGGGTGAGTTTGAGCCCGGTCAGGATCTGGCCGACCTCGTCATGGAGTTCGAGAGCGGTATGACGGCGCTCAGCCTCCTGCACTTCCACCAGTCGGCGGGAGAGGGCCTGCAACCGCTCGCGTCCAGCACGCACCTGCTCGAACAGATGGGCGTTTTGAATAGCAACTGCCGCCTGGGCGGCCAGCGACTGGAGCAAACGCAAATCATTCTCGTCAAAGGCTTTCGGGCGCGAAAAGTTATCTGCAGACAGGGCGCCAATGGACCAGCCCTCGACTAGCAGAGGCACACCGAGCGCCGAGCGCACGGCATCGAGGCCTGGGCGGTCCAAGACCTCAAAGGTGGGCTCGCTAGCGACGTCGTCTATGATATGCGGCTTGCAGCTATGGTACACAAGTCCCACCAGGCTATTGTCAGGCGACAGCGCCAGCCCTGAGATAGCCTCGGCGTCATAGCCAGCCCAGGCGCGGACGACCAGCTCATTCCGCCGTTCGTCGTAGAGCCACAGCGAAGAGGCTTCGGCAGCCGGCAGCGTCTTCACGATGGAGCGAGCTATGTCGCCCAGCAATTCATCCAGGTCGAGCTGGTGGCTGGCTAGCCGTTGGCTGGCCTCCAGCAGGGTGGCCAGTTCTCGATGGCGCTGTTGGATCACCTCCTCTGCCCGCCTGCGCTCGGTGATTTCAGCTTGGAGTGCCTCGTTGGCTCTTGCCAACTCTGCGGTCCGTTCCTCAACCCGTCTTTCTAACTCGTCGTGTGCTTTTCGCAGCTCCTTCAGCGCCCCTTCCAGTTCCCAGTAGAGCCGTGCGTTCTCGATGGCCACCGCCGTCTGGTTAGCTAGCGTGGTCAGGGTGAGTTGATCGTCTTGCGAGTAAATCTCCTCCGAGAGTTTCGGGCCCACAGCGAAGATCCCCACCAACTCACCCTTGGCCTTCAGGGGGATGAAGAGCTCTGCCCCCATCCTCTCCAAATCCTCCCTCTCCTCTCCCCAGAGGGCCTTGAACTGCGGCATCATGTCCACATCATGACTGGTCAGGGCGTGTTCGTGGCTGGACAGCCAATCCACGATGGGATGGTCTTTTCTCAGTCTCAAGTCGGCGTTCTGATCCAGTCCCCTTTGGGCTATCGAGCGGGATTCTCCGCTTTCATCCCGTTTGAGGAAGAAAGCCGCCCTCTCGATATGCATGGTCGTAGTCACCTCGTCCAAGATCATGTTCGTCAGCCTGTCGAGGTCGAGGACGGAGGCTGCCGCGCCGCTGAGCCTTTGGAGCATCAGGCTGGAGTCGTACTTCTCGCGGAAGAAAAGCCTGTCAACCCATAGTTGAGCCCTATCCCGCAGGGGTTGAGCAACCACAGCGGTTATGACAGCCACAAGGAGGGAGAGAAGGAGAATCTGAGGTCCTGCAAAGGCATGAAACAGCCTCATGACGAGGGAAATGATAAGGAAGTAGCCAGCGCCAATAATGACGGTGGGGATGGAGTAGAGCAGCCCTTTGCGGACGACGACGGTGATGTCCAGGAGACGATAACGGAAGATAGCGTAGGCCAGCAGCAGGGCATTGATGACATTGGCGGCGATGTCAATGGGATACGCCCCTAAGGCGGGGGCGACGTTGGTGACGCCTCCCAGCACAATCGCGCTTACCCCTAGGAGAGCGTATTTCATCCTGTTGCGTTCGATGGAATCCGTTGTCTGCCTATACCCCCGCATTAAGTCCAGCGCGGAAAAACCAATCAAGAACATGAAGTAGCCCCCGAGTAGGGGAACTGCTGGCCCAAATTGGTATAGGATCAAGCCCTCTTCTGTGACATGCGCGTATTCCGTCAGATAGCCCCGAGCATTGATACCCAGAAGAACAATGGAGGAAATGAATCCCAAATATAGCCACCATGATCGTCCTTTCACTAACAGAAAGGACCGTATAAAGCCAAAGAAGGCCATGGGCATCCCTACAAACCCGCTAAGCATGACTTTGTTCCAGAAAAGGGCATTGGGGGCATCAACGTACATCATGAATGCCCCGAAACTCCAGACCAGCATGCTCAGAAGATATAGAGCGAAGAAGCGGTTTATTCTTCTGTCAAAGCCTTGCCTGGCGGTGATGAACAGCAAAGCCGCATAGCAGGCCAAAGCTATCAAAGGGATTGTGGTGGGGATACCCCAGTACACTTGCGATACCTCCTCGCTCAAGCGACTTGCTTGCTTAGTCGCAAGAGATCACTGATGATCTCATCGGAAGGATTCATGTGTGGCGGCTTCACATGCGCTAGGTCAGCGCCAGTTGCTTGCTTTTCCATAAGATAGGCTTGGAAAGTGCCATAGGCCAGGCGGCTCACTTTTAAGGGCTGCACCTCTAGCATTGATTCGAGGTCAGCGTAAAATGGATTAAGAGCCTTGAGATTCTCATGGACCGATTGCCGGATCATATCCACCGCCACATCATCCTTCAATTCGATATAGAGATGGAGTAAAGCTCCACCCTCACCCACCTCCTTGCGGATAGTCCAATCCATGTAGGCGATGCCTGTCTCATGGATTGCTTTCCAGACCAGTGGCTCGTCCATAAGTCCAGTGAAGCCAGCCAGGTCAATGAGATCATCGGAGCGGCCAGTGAAAACCATCGAGGGGAGATCTATGTCTGCCTCCTCGTCCCTTCGAGAGAGGAAGCGCACCAAATCGTGCATCCGGTAACGCAAGAAGGGCCCGCCATCGAAGCTGGTGATCACCACCTCGTAACGCTGCCCAGGCTCCACCTCGTTCAGAAGCACAGTGCGGGGCTGGTAGGTAGGACTTTGTCGGTTCCTGCTCCATTCCTCTTCCGGAATGAATTCCCAGAAGACTACATCAGGGAAGAAGAATAGCCCCTGCTTGTTCCACGCCTGCACGGCTGAGGTGCCCACGGTCTCGGTGGAGGAATATTGCTCTTGGGGCACTACTCCCCAATATTGGATGATCTTGTCTTTGTAGAGAGAGGTGTCCGTCCCTCCACAAATCGCACCTTTTACCTGCCAGAGATCCTTGGGGAGCAGCGCCCTCCTAGCCAGCTTACTACGAACAAGGGCTTGAAGCAAGCGCAACAAGGCTTTGGGATGGAGGAGATGGCGGGATAAAGAAGTACTCCCTC
This sequence comes from Anaerolineae bacterium, assembly GCA_049589355.1. Taxonomy (GTDB): domain Bacteria; phylum Chloroflexota; class Anaerolineae; order VGOG01; family VGOG01; genus JBAWAP01. Next base: position 34,781 of record JBAWAP010000269.1, on the reverse strand, counting down.
CTCCTTCAGCGAAGCGTTCGCCGATCTTGACCAACACGGAGGTAATGGAGCCAATAACGTCAATGCCCGTCACCAAAGCCACCTGAAAGCTCTTCTCAATGCGCTCATGGAAGGTCATGTCTTCCGATTCCTCTAAGGAAGGAACGAAGTGGAAGCGGAAGAGCTCCGCCATGCTCATCAAGGCCACACCGCTAGCGTAAGGGCGAGAGGGGGTGTTCTGAAGTAGAACATCGCCCTCTTCTAGGCGTATCTCGCCCTTCTTGCGGGCCGTGGCTAGGATGATGACAGCCAGGATACGCTCGCCCATCTTAACATAGGCTGGCTCTGTGTAAGGCACCCACTTGTACTTGCCTGAGCGGCCGGAGGTATGGGCCCAAATATAGGGCATCTGAGGCAGGACATCCTCCCGCCTCCCTGAAAGATACGGCTCGTAATCCTCATATTCGGTCAGGGGCACCGTCCGCTGAAACTCCTCCACACTGGTCGGCACCTTTTCTCCCATGATCTTCCTTCCCAGCTCGCAGGTGGCGAAGAGGCGCATCTGTTCCATGAGGAGCCGCTCTTGGATATGCATGAAATCCTCCAAGCTGAGATCCAAGAAGCCACAGTGCTTCTTCCAGACCTCGTCCGTCCGGCCCCGCTTTATCAGATCGCTAGCTTTGTTCATCGCTGTCAAACTCCTTGATTGGTTGTGTTGTAGATTGGCAAGCTTGCAGACGATTTAGCCCATAGTATCCCCCTTCTCGCCGCTGGCTAAGATAACGCAGGGATAGATGCGCTGGCCAGGACGAAGGATGGCTGTGACTTGCACTCTTTTCAGCCCCTTCGCCGCTAACAAGCTTCTCCACTCCTCAGCGGTGTACGTCTGCTGGAAGGCCTCGGCATCGGCCTTTGCTGTTGGGTTCCCAGTCAACTTGTAGGCCCGAGTGAGAAGCAACATGAGCCAAGATATCGGGGCCGACCGCCAAGCGGGGGGCGCTCCCATATCAGCAATAGCAATGCGCCCGCCGGGCTTCAATACGCGCACCATTTCTTCTAAGGACTGACCGACTTTGGTGTGGTGCAAAGCAATGGAGGACAACACGACCTCGAACTCATCATCAGGGTAAGGAAGGCTCATAGCCGAAGCCAAGGCAAATTGGATTCTCTCTTTCACTCTCACGTTCTCGGCATTGAGGGCAGCCTGGGCCAGCATCTCAGGAGTAATATCCACACCAATGATCTGCCCCTCTTCCATCTCAAGGGCACATCGGATAGCCACCCAGCCAGTTCCCGTCCCCACATCAAGTACTGAGTTGCCATTCTTGAGCTGTGCCAGTTGAAGCAGACGGTCGAGCACCCCTTGGTGAGTGATTCCAGCGTATCTTTCCAGTTCCTTGCTCACCGTCTTGTCATAGGTGACTGCCCAGGCCTTGAAGGCTTCTACGGCCCCTTTTTCTATTGTCATTAGTTCTCCCAGATCTCCCTTGCCCTGCAAAACTACTTAGGTGTAAATGCAAAAACTACTTAGGTCTAAGTATAGACAGGTCGGACAAAAGCTTGTAAACTATAGTTAGGAGCTATGCAGTTCATGTTACCCAAGCAACGATAGAGATCACAATCTATTTATGGTATTATCTTTCGGGGAAAGAAAGGCTAATTTTTTAAGGAGGATAAAAATGAAAAAGCTAACAATACTGGTTTGTGTCCTTGCTATGCTTCTGGCCCTTACAGGCGTCGCCTCGGCCTCTAAGCCGGAGCCAGCAACATTTAGCATAACAGGTTACACCACTTTCTACGAGTGGGAAACGCTACCGAACGGCCGCACCAAGTTCCACCTAACGGCTCTAGGAGCCGTCAGTGGATATTTCACGGGAACATTCACCTTCGAAGAATGGGGCGAAGTCGATCTGGACCCTTCTACCGGGGAAGGCTCTGGAAAGGGCAAGAACCACGGAATCATGACCATCACCACCGCTGAGGGCGAGGCGATAATTCGATTCAACGGCAAGGCTGACTCCGAAACCGTCTGGGGGGAGTTTAAGGTTCTGCACAAAGAAGGTACTGGTGCCTACCAAGACCTCCAAGGGAAGGGCAAATACACCGGCAATGCGGGTTTGGTATTCACCGTGGACTTCACCGGCCAGTTTCACACCCACCCGTAATAACCGCCTAGAAAAATCAGCCACCCCTTGCCGAGCCTACAAGCTCAGGACGCTCCGCATCCCGTTTAATCTAAACGATCTGCAGAAGCACCTATACCAAGCCTTTCTTTCCCCCTATCCTTAAAATTGTTCCCCTGTAACTGCTCAGCCCGTGTCATTGCGAGGAGCGTTTTTTGCGACGAAGCAATCTTCTCCTTGCGGCTTGGGGATTGCTTCGCTTCGCTCGCAATGACAGCCTGAGTAGTCACCTTCCCCTAATCTCCTCCTATTTCTGACCGATCGCCAGCACCGGACGATGCTTGCTGGCGTTGGAACCAGCATGGGCGTTTCTTTCCTGTATTGCTCGTAGCCTGGAAAAATCCTCCCCAAGAAAAACCTCTCCTCCACCCACACATATAGCACATCCATGAAAATCCATACCGGCGCAGCGACCGAGAGCAGCCTCGACCTGGAGACCAAAACGAGGGCCAAAAGAAAGAGAGCAAGCCAGAGGACGCCTGGATGACGAACCAGAGCATAGGTGCCCGTCTTCACTAGCTCATCCCCCACCCCAGTGGCGGTATAGGTCTCCTGAAAAGGGATCTCCAAAAAGAGAGAATAGACAAGCAGAAAGGCCGAGATGATAAGGAAAAGCCAGCCCGCGTAAGAGAGCAGGGACGGCATCTGCAGCTTGACTGGGTGCAGGGCAACCATCACCAGAGAGTAGCCGAACAGGAAGGCAGCGGCTAGCCCGATGATCTGCTTGAGGCAAGGGATGTGTTTTATGGCTGCTAGATCGAAGAAGAAAGCGATCAGGAAAGCAAGAACCCCAAGTAAGATGTGTTCCATTCCGAATTGAGTCCTTACCCAGAGGCGGTCGGTGATGTTGGCGTAATGTTCGATACAGGGAAATCCTGACCTTGGCCTCAATGTTGATGGGTCAAAACAAACACCAGCCTCAAGTGGCCCGGAAGGGCACCCTTGGCTGGTATCTAGTGCAGTGGTGTATTCGTCAACCAGTAGACACTAGCAGAGGCTGCCTGATCGGGCGATAAGTATGCACACTATCTCCATGAATATAATACCACATCTACGCCGTGTTGTCAACGGGATTTCGGTGAAGCTTTGGTTAAAACTTCTTGCCGCGCATAGCAGACAGACAAGAAGCCAGATATCTAGCCTTTCATCCCCGTCAAGGTGATGCCCTCGATGAACAATCGCTGCGCCAGGAAAAAAACGATGATCACAGGCAGCATTGTAGCTAGAGAGGCCGCCATCAGATAGCTCCATCTAATATCGTAGTTGCTGCGGAAGAAGCTGAGCCCCAAAGAGATGGTGTACTTGGACTGGTCATGGAGATAGATCAGCGGTGGTAGAAAATCATTCCAGGCTGCCTGGAAGGTGAAGATGGCCACTGTGGCCAGAGCTGGCTTGGAGATGGGCACGATGATGTGCCAGATAATCTGCAATATGTTGGCTCCGTCAATGCGGGCTGCGTCTTCCATCTCGGGCGGGATGGTCAGGAAGAACTGGCGCAGCAAGAAGATGTAGAACGGGCTGCCGAAGAAAGCGGGCACGACGAGGGGCAGGAAAGTGTTGACCCAGCCCACTGTTTTGAACCCGACGTAGATGGGGATCATCGTCACTGGGTAGGGAAGCATCATGGTGGCAAGTAACACCAGAAAGAGATAGTTCTTCCCCGGAGCCCGCAGTCGGGCAAAGCCATAAGCCACCACTGTGCACGACAGCACGTGTCCGACGATGGTCATCACTGCAATGAACAGCGTGTTGATGGCGTAGCGGCCAAAGGGGACGTAGGTCAACGCCTCCCGATAGTTAGACCATCGGATGGGATCGGGAAGCCAGCGGGGTGGAAACTCCAGGACCTGGTAGTTGGGCTTCAGCGAGGAGGAAATCATCCAGAACAGAGGCAGCAGGAACAAGACGGCCCCTATCCCTGCCAGCAGGTAGCCAAGCCCGGCTTGCAGCCATCGGCGAGTCCGACGCGAGGTCCAGAAGCCTGGTCTCTGACTGGAGATGATGACACGGTGTTCGGCCATGCCGCTTACCTTCTTTCCCCTTCGTAGTAGACCCAGCGGCCAGAGGAGCGGACAATCAGCAGAGTGAAGACGAAGATGATCACGAATAGAACCCAGGCCAGGGCTGAGGCATACCCCATGTTGAAGTATTGGAAGGCCTGGCGGAAGAGGTATAGGACGTAGAACAGGGTGGCGTCAAGAGGGCCGCCATCGGTGGCCACGAAAGCGCTGGTGAAGGTCTGAAAGGTGCTGATGACGCTGAGCACCAGGTTGAAGAAGATGGTGGGCGTCAACATGGGTAGGGTGATCTTCCAAAACGCCTGCCAGGCACCTGCCCCATCAATGGCCGCAGCCTCGTAAAGGTGCTGGGGGATACCTTTCAGGCTGGCCAGGTAGATGACCATGCTCCGGCCCAGCCCCCACAGGCTCATCATCAGCAGGGCAGGCAAGGCCCAGTCAGGGTCGGCCAGCCAGCGCGGTCCCTCGATGCCCACGTAGGAAAGCAAGGTATTGACCAGCCCCACGTCAGGATGCAGGATCCACATCCAGAGGACGACAAAGGCCACACCGGGCAGCACCGAAGGCAGATAGTAGATGGTGCGGAACACGCCGACAAACCGCAGCTTCTGGCTCATGATCAGGGCCAATACGAGTCCTCCTATCAGCTCAATCGGGACATAGGCACTGGTGTAGATGGCCGTCACTTTGAGCGACTGCCAGAAGAGGGGGTCGCGGCTGAACATCTTCTGATAGTTCTGCAGGCCAACGAACTTGGCTGGGCTGAGGAGATCCCAGTGGGCGAAACTGATGAACAGAGAAGCCACCATCGGCCCCAGAACGAAGAGCAGAAAGCCCAACAGCCACGGGGAGATGCACAGATAGAAGGCAATGGTTTCGTGCCTCGCCAGGGTGCCCTGCCGTGGTCGGCGAGGGATGATGGCCCTGATGTGGGTCGCCATGCTAGACACTCCACTTGTTTCTGGGAAGGGGTGAGTTTAAGACCCTTGGGGTTTTGACAAAACCCCAAGGGTCTCAGAGCCTGACTCGTTAACTCGCCACCTCGTTACTCGTTGACTACTCCACCAGCTTCTCGTCCAGGGCAGCTTGAGCCTCTTGGGCTGCCCGCTGCATCACCGCTGCCACGTCGGCTTCCGGGTCAATGAGAACCGTTTCCAGGGCCTTGCGCAGGGCCGGATCGGCGGTCTCGCCCCAGTAGGGGGTAAAGACGTAGGCCCGAGGCGCCAGGTGGTCCAACTCGCTGATCCAGACGCCCTCGATGGGATCCTCGGTCAGGCCCGCCTCGTCGGCCACCGAAGCCACCGGCGGGATGGCCCAGTCCTTCCACACCTGGGAACCCTGCTCACCGACGTAGTAGCTCAGGAAGCGCCAGGCCGCTTCCGGATGTTTCGTCCCACTGAAGATGCCAAAGCCGCCCCAAAAGAGGATGTTAGCCCGCTCCTTGCCGGCCGGTACGCCAACCACGCCTAGATCCACGTTGGGGTTCGTCTTGTAGCCGGCCTGGGGCCAGCGCCCAAAGATACGCATGGCGGCCCTGCCGTTGTCGAACTCGGCGTTGCCGCCCGCCCAAAGTGCGAAGTCCGCTGGCGACGGGGCGACCTTGTGCACGTTGTACAGGTCGGTGAAGAACTGGACAGCCTCGATGGTCTCCGGCGAGTCCATGTAGCCGACGAACTTCTTGCCATCCTCGCTGATGAGGCGGCCGCCAGCCGCGGCGATCCAGTACTCGAAACCGGTGGTCCAGTTGGCCGTCAGTTGGACGCCCCAGATGTCGGTCTTGCCGTCACCGTCGGTATCCTTGGTCAGGGCCTGGGCCGTCTTCAGCAGGTCGTCCCAGGTCCAACCATCCTGTGGGTAGTCTACTTTGTACTCGTCGAAGATTTTCTTGTTGTAGTAGACCCCCAGAGGGGTGAAGTCCTTGGCCAACAGCCACTGCTTGCCCTCCCACTGCCCAGGCTCGAGGACACCTGGCAGGTAGATGCTGGTGTCCAGCGGGTAGTCGCCGGTGATGAAATCATCCAGTGGCAAAAAAGCGCCCTTGCCCACGAACATGGGAACGGCGTCATCGCCGATCTGCATGATGTCCGGCGCATCGCCGGCGGCGATCTGGGTCAACAGGCGGGTGTAGTAATCTCGCCCAGCCACCGCCTCAAGCTGGACCAGGATGTCAGGATTATCGTCCTCGAATCTGGCGATGATCTCCTGGTGGGGGTTCAAGCCCTCGCCGCTGTCGCCGGTGCCCACGCGCAGGATCGTCTTGGCCCCTTCAGGAGGCGGCTGGGTGGGCTCCGGCGTGGCGGTGACCACCTTTTCGACGACCTTTGTGACTTCAACCGGCACCTCTTTCTCAATGACCACCGGTGTCGGCTGAGCACAGGCGGAAAGCAACAATATCACCACGAAAAGAATGTTGGGTACTAGCACTGAGCGTTTCATATTCGGTCCTCCTTTCGGTTTTTAGGTTTTCTGAATTGTAACTGCGTTCACGTTTGACGTTTGACTCCTGACGTTTGACGCTCGGCGAGCAAGTCATTCAACTCGCCTGCCAATGCCTCGGCGGTCGCAAAGAGTATCCCATGTAGGCCCAGTGATTGAGCGGCCTCCACGTGGCCAGGGTAATCGTCAATAAAGACCGCTTCTTCGGGCGCAACGTCAAGCCGCTCCAGCGCCAGCTCAAAGACGGTCGGGTCGGGCTTGGTGATGCCCTCGTCGCCGGAGCAGACGACGACGTCGAACAGATCGAGGATCTCCCAATCGGCCAGCCATCGGGCCAGGCCCGGCGGCGAGTTGGACAGGACGGCCAGCTTGTAACGTCCGTGCAGCCGACGTATCAGCTCGACAACGTCAGTGTTGATCGCTTCGTCGGCGTGGTAGCGGCGGCGGAAGGCGTCAATTTCATCAGTGGTATACAGTCCAAGCGCGGGTCCGATCTCACGCCAATAGCCATCGGCCGTTTTGCGGCCGACCAGCACCCCCTGCCAGGCCTCGCTGCCGAACATGATGCGGTTAAGCGTGTCGGGGGCCAGTTCGAGATCCTCCTCGTAGCTCCGAAAGAGGGAGGCTGGCTTGGGGGCCGAGATGACCCGTCCAAAGTCAAAGATGATAGCCCTGATCATGGATAATCCTTACCAAGACAGATGCCCACGTATCGCCGCGTGATTGGCCCTGACCATTCGGCGCGTGTTAGCTTTGGCCCAATCGCCCAAAGCTAGCACTTCTCGCAGGGCCTCCAGGGCTTCGGCCGGGCGAGGCCCCTTTTCCAGCAGACGTTGGAGCGAAATGGACAGCCAGATGCAACGGACGTAGTCTGCCAGGGCGCGCACCTCGTTCTCGTCCGGGACAATGACACAGGCATAGCTGTGCAAGAAGCGAGTGAACGGCTCCCAGTCGAGAAAACCGGGATAGACCAGGTGTTTCAGATGGCCCGGCCGGGGCGAGGCAAAGTAGATCAAGGCCTCGGCCAGCTCGACGACGCGCGGCTGCCAACGGGCTTTGTCATAGTCTACGACGCCGACGATGCAATCGCCGTCGAACAGCAGGTTGCCAGCATAGTAGTCGCCGTGAATGACCAGATGGGGCAGCGCACCGTGTCCGGCGAAGCGAGCCGCCAAGTCAAGGGCATGAACTTCCAATTGCCCGACGATCTGCGCTAGGCTGGGATCATGGTCAAGCCCCCAGGCCTCGGTCAGCTTGGTCAGGTTCCCGCTCAGGATCGTCGGGCTGTATAGTTCGCCCAGATTGCGCAGGGCTTGAGGCGCAAAGCCTTTGACGCGAGTATGGTAGCGACCCAGCGTCAGGGCCGCCTCGTCAAAGTGCGCAGGCCGGTCGTGGTCATAGGGCTGGCCCTCAATGTATTCGTGGATCTCGTAGAACTCGCCGTCCAGCACCAAAAAAGTCTCACCGCTGACGGTAGGCACGATAGTTGGAGCCGGGAAGCCAGCTTGCCTGAGCCACTCTACTAGGTCATGTTGGACACGGATAAGGTCAGGCCGGCGCAGGTCTGGGTGTCGGCGCTTCAAGAAATAACGCCCCCGGCCCGTCTCCACGACCCAGTTGTCGTTGACAAAGCCGCGCTCGATGCGGCGGGTGGTCCTCAATTCGCCAAGGTCATAGTAACTCAGCACCCGCGCCAGCTCATGTTCCATCGTCGCCTGCGTCAGCCCTTCTCCAGGTCGTCTCTGTTGGGCCGTCTTCCAGGATGATTCCCAACTCGGACAGCCGCTGCCGAATCTGGTCTGCCAGCGCCCATTGCTTGGCAGCACGGAGCTGTGCTCGGACCTCGCCGAGGAGTTCGACGAAGAGAGCCACACTCGCCGCCTCATCCTCCACCACGTCCGGCCAATCAAACCCGGCCAGGATCTCCTCTGCCTCCTCGGCCGGGATGACTCCCTTGAGTTGATCTAGCTCAAAGACCGTGCCGGCTGCATGGGTTACCTCACGGCCCCTGCGCCGGATGTTAACCTGGCCGACGCCCATGACAAGACACTCTCGTTTGCTCAGGTCCAAGATGCAGGCCGTATGCTCGTCTATCCCCAGGATGCTGGCGGAATCGGGCAGGCTCTCCTCCAGAATTCTCAGCCGGGGCTCGCCCATGAAGCAGTAGCGGGTATCGTAAGTGCCTCCCTCGGCATTGTTCCAGTGCGTCACGATGGCCAGTTCAAGGCCGTATGGCCCCAGCAGGTTCAGTCCCTTGACCCAGTGGGGCTCTTCACCGACCTTGTAGATTTCATACACCGGCAGCGCATGACATCCCATGGCGATGGCTGCAGCGCTGGCAAAAACGAGGTGCGCGCCACTGGCCAGCCGCTGGGCCATAGCCTCCAAGATCGGCGTATTACTCCAATTGCGGATAGCGTAGGTCGGGCTGCCGGGGCCGGCAAAGATGTAGTTGGCACGCTGGAGCTTGCCCAAGGCATCCTCTATCTCAGCCGGCGTGACAGCAGCAGCGGCTTTGAACGAAGCAACGGCGAGGTTCACGTCGAAGCGCTTCTCGAAGTACCGGACAGCCTTGGCCGAGATTTGATCGGCGTTGAGTTCAAAGCCGGCCGGTGTATCGAGGAAGACAGCCCGCACCGGCCCGGCGATCCTGGACATCACCGCGCTATGCACCTTGCTCATGGAGGCCAACATTTCCCCCGATCCCATGAGCGTAATGGTCCCCGGTGAGAAGCTAGAGCTTGGCATCATACCTGTCTCTTCAGCCGACTGGCAGCCGCCATATCCATCAGACTGGGGAATCAGGGAACGAGGGAACCAGGTGAGCAGATAGCGCAATAGCGGCCGCCTGATTCCCTGCTCACCGATTACTGATTTCCTGACCAGCAGTCTCTCTATGCCAAAGAAGGGGCGATCGGCAGATCAAACATCACGTGCGGCGGGCGCTCGAATTCGATGACGATTTCGGTTTTGTCACATTACACTTGCGCGCAGCGCGGCCACGTTTTGGGCCACCGACGCCTTGCCGTTGTATATGCTCGATCCAGCCACCAGCACTGTCGCTCCGGCGCTCACTACCAGTGGTGCAGTGGTTGTATCTATCCCGCCGTCCACGGCGATGGGTATATTCAACTCGCGCACGTACAGCATGTGCCGTAGACGGCGAATCTTGTCCAGTTGGCTGTGGATGAACGCCTGCCCCCCCCAACCTGGGTTGACTGTCATCACTTGGATCAGGTCAACCAAGTCTAACAATTCTTCTAGGGCGCTAAGGGACGTGCCAGGGCTGATCGCCAACCCCACGTCAATGCCGAGATCTCGGACACACCGCAACACGCGGTGGGGATGCGTGCAAGTCTCCCAGTGCACGATCAGGCGGTCTGCCCCGGCGTCCACAAATGCTGCCAGGTGCCGCTCTGGCTCGACGATCATCAAGTCCACGTCCAGCGTCACGCTCACCAGTGGGCGCAGCGCCTGTACCACGCCCGGCCCGAAGGTGATGTCGGGCACAAAGCACCCGTCCATCACATCCACCTGGATACCGTCAACCCCGGCGGCTTCGGCCTCGCGGACTTGCTCGCCCAGGCGCGCAAAATCGGCTGATAGGATAGAGGCTTCAATTGCGACCATCGTGTTCTCCTCCATGAAACGTCAAACGTCAAGCGTCTCAATCATCGCTCACATTTGACGTTTGAGATGACGAACTTCCTCATCACCCGCAACGATCACGTCCGTCACCAACCCCAGGAACAACCCGTGTTCCACGATGCCGGCCCGTTCGCTCAGCCGGGCAGCCAGTTGGGCTAGGTCTGAGATCGGCCCAAAGTGGCAATCCAGGATCAGGTTGCCCTGATTGGTCTTGAATGGAGTATCGTCTTCATTCAGGCGCAGGACTGGCTGCGCGCCCAGCGATTCCAGATAAGCGGCCTGCAAGCGCCAGCCAAAGGGGATCACCTCCACCGGCACCGGCCAGTGCGTGCCCAGCGCGGACGATAGTTTGGTCTCGTCCACCACAATGATCTCGCGGCGGCTGGCCTGGGCGACGATCTTTTCGCGCAGGAATGCCCCACCGCCGCCCTTGATCAGGTTCAGGTTAGGGTCAACTTCATCCGCGCCGTCAATCGTCAGGTCAACGATGGGATGCTCGTCCAACGTGGTCAGCGGGATGCCGAGTTGCCGCGCGTCTTCTTCGACATGGAGTGAGCATGGCACGCCGAGGATGTCCTGAAGTTGGCCCTCGTGCAGCAATTGGGCGATGCAGTGCACAGCGAAGATGGTCGTGCTGCCGTGGCCCAGGCCTACCACCATCCCCGATTCCACGAAATCTACTGCGTACCAGGCGGCCTGTTGCTTAAACTGTGATACATCCCCTTTCACCTTGTCTGCTCCTCAGCCGTGTCTTCGTAGCGACCTGCTTAACCGCTTCAGCCCACCGATCACGTCGTCCCCCAGGTGAAAACGGATCACCCACCGCCCGGCGTTCAGCAGCGCCCGCCGGTCGCCCATTGCCTGAGCTGCCTTCAGCACGCCGAAGGTCATCGTCGAGGCCGGCGATCCGGCTTCATCGGGGATGGGCGCGTCACGCGGGTCGTCGGCAGTGAACTGGATGAAGAGGTCGTGTCCGGCGTCGCCTTTGTGCAGTTGGCCGGTGGAGTGCAGGAAGCGCGGCCCGTAGCCTACCGTCGTCGCCAGCCAGATGCGCAACGTCGCTAGCGGCGCGCTGGATGGCGTCCAGGGCCAGCATCTCGTAGATCTCCTCCACCGCCTTGCCCTCCTCAACCAAGCGGTGCAGGGCATCGTCGTAGTCGGTGCTGCCAGCGATGGCCTTCTCAAAGATCGTCGGGTTAGAGGTGACACCCCGCAAGCCGTCGTCAACCAAGGTTTGCAAGTCACCTGAGACGATGAAAGAACGGCGGATGTAGTCGAGCCAAATCGCCTGGCCTAGATCGGCCAGTTGGTGTATTTTTGTCATGTCGGCTCACGTTCAACAGAGGTTGAGGGTTTCTTGATCTGTCATTTGATCCTTCCCAGGTAGATCCCGATGATCTGGTCAAGCAGACGCAAGGCATCTGCCTTCTCGCGCTGGAACACGTTGCGTCCGATGATCGAGCCAAACCCACCCCCATCGCGAATGGCGCGGATTTCGTCCAGAACGGCTTTATCATCTTCCTTCCTGGCCCCACCGGAGAAGATCACCACGCGGCGCCCATTGAAGGCACTCTGCACCACATGACGCACCCGATCAGCCAGCGCGTCCCGTGGAACCTGTTGCGCTTCGTAGACCTTTCGGGCCGCCTCGAGTTCAAGGTGGGCAGAGGGAAGCTTGACCTTGATGAGGTGCGCGCCCAGTTGGGCAGCGATGTGAGCAGCATAGGCGACGACGTCGAGGGCAGTCTCACCTTCCATGCTCAATCCGCTCCCTCGCGGGTAGGACCAAACGACGACAAGCAGCCCAACCGATTTTGCCTCGCGAGCCAGTTCCCTCAACTGCTCGTACTGCAGACGCCGGTCGGCTGTGCCGGGATAGATCGTGTAGCCGATCCCAATGCATCCCAGCCTTAGGGCATCCGACACCGAAGCAGTCTGTGCACAGAGGGGGTCTTTCTCGTCCTGTAACACATCGTGGCTATTGAGCTTAAGAATGAGCGGGATCTGCCCGGCAAACTCGGCCGCGCCGACTTCCAGGAAGCCCAGTGGTGCGGCGTAAGCGCTGAGGCCGGCGTCTATGGCAAGCTGAAAGTGATAGTGAGGATCGTAAGCCGGGGGATTAGGGGCAAAACTGCGTCCAGGGCCGTGCTCGAAGCCCTGATCTACGGGCAGAATGACCAGTTTGCCTGCCCCTCCCAGCCGGCCATGATTGAGTATCCGAGCCAGGTTGGTCACGACACCGAGGTTCTCACTCCGATACCAACTGAGGATTTCTTTCACACGGTCAGTCATTGCACGACTCCTTTCCTGTGTATTGATGGCACGTCTTGTTCTAGATGTATCCAATATCGTTTCCCAAAGAACTTGCCCTGAGCAAGGTCGAAGGGCGGCTCAAGAGACAGTCCCAGCCGGTGTAGAGCTCCGGCGGGATGCCGATGTCGGTCAGGTACAGCTCTCCTTCTACGCCGAATTCCTGCACCGCGATGCGGTCTACTTCCCACATCTGTTCGGCGGTCACGGCTGATACTATCATACCATCTTCAGTTCGGAATGGCAAGTTTACCTCCTCCAGGGCAATCGCAAGCTCCGCTAACGTGGTCATTGCGAGCCGAAGGCGAAGCAATCTCCAACCTGGCAGGGGATTGCTTCGGCGCAAAAAGCGCGCCTCGCAATGACGGAACGTCGGCTGATCTTACCTGCCGAGCGACTTTGAGGGGTGTTGATCTTGACTCTAACGTCCTTAATCAACCCATGGCTTTTATCATTCTTTACTGATTGGGATGTCCCTTGAATACTTCGCCATTGCACAACCTCGCTACAGTTCGAGCCCGTGGCAGGCCGCACCCAGGAGAGCGACCCTGGGGTTGAGGATGACGTGCAGCGGCATGCGCGCCAGCAGGCCCAACAAGCGCCCCTTGCGCCGAAAAGCCTCCATGAACCGTTCGCACTTCAGGGCGGGCAGGATGCGCGGCGGAATGCCGCCACCCAGGTAGACGCCGCCGGTGGCCAGTACCTTGAGGGCCAGGTTCCCCGCCTCCGCTCCTAAGATAGAGACGAAAGTGTTGAGTGTGGCGACGCAGAGCTCGCAGGGCTTCTCATCATCAAGGGCCACGTTGACAATGACCGGAGTGGGATCGTCGACCGCAGCCAGTTGCTCAGCCAACCAGGCCGGTTCCTCGGCGTAGCCGCCGTTCTTGAGAAAGGCGTAGATGTTGGGCAGTCCCTGGCCAGAGCAAACCCGCTCGTAACTGACGTGCTCGTAGCGATGCTGGAGATAGCGCAGTAGCTCAACTTCCAATGGGTTGGTCGGCGCGAAATCGGTGTGGCCACCCTCTGAAGCGTGGGGCCGGTAGCGCGACCCGTCCCAGGTGAGAAAAGCCTCTCCCAGGCCAGTGCCCGGAGCGATGACGGCGATGGTCCCGCCAGGAGTTGGTTGGCCCTCATTCAGGGTGTGCAGGTCGGCTGGCTCCAGGAGAGCTATGGCATGGGCAATGGCCTCCAGGTCGTTCAGCAAGCAGACGAAGGACAGGTTAAGCGCGGCCTGGAGTTGTGTTTCGTCTATCAACCAAGGCAGGTTAGTGATCGTGGCCCGGCCGGCCACGACTGGACCGGCCACGCCAAAACTGGCCCCCTCCGGTTTCAGATCAAGCTGAGCCAGGAACTCGCGCACGAGGGCTTCCAGGCTGGGGTAGTCAGTGCTGGGGAAAGTCGCCTCGGCCAGTGGCGCTCGTGGCCCAGCCTCGGGTGAGAAAACGGCCAGGTTTGTCTTGGTTCCGCCGATATCACCAGCAAGCAGCATGGTTTGCTTCCTCCTAGATCCTACACTTGCGTTCACGGGCTCATTGCTCTGCGAGATGTTAAACCCCTCAATCTCTACTTTGGACAGGGCCAGTGTCAGTGTGCAGGTAGCGCTGATAGCCAGTCAATATACCCGCCCAGTGAAGGGCTACCCGCACATCGGACAGCGCACCAGCTCCGATCGTACTCCGAGAAACTGGAAGAACTTGCCTGTTTCAGTAACACCTATCTCCCAAAAATCGGGCCGGATAGGTCGGCATCGTTGTTATAGCCTCGACTTTCCCAGTAGCCCCGGTAATTGGGATCATCGGAGAGCTCTATCTTGGTCACCCACTTCACCCACTTGTAGCCCCACTTGGATTCGGCTACCACCTGGAAGGGAAAACCCCGCTCTGGTGGAAGCTCTACCTCGTTCATCTTGTAAGCCAGCATGATTTCGTTCTGGCGGATGTACTCCAGCGGCAATGAAGAGGTATAACCATCGGCGGCGTGGAAGATGACGGTGACAACACTGTCGTCTGGTCCCGCCTGATTCAGAAGATCCTCTATCAGGACACCCTCCCACAGGATAGTGGCATCCCAGCCCTCCACACAGTGCAGCGTGACCACTTTGCTGTAGCGCCTGCGGTCGAGCACCTGATCGTAGGTCAGGGCCACGGGGTCATCTACCAAACCGGTGATCTCCAGTTTATAGTTTTCCAGGGAGACTTGCTGCGGTCCGGCGATGGAATTCTCGCGGAAATCGTTGATGGAGGAGAGTCTTTCGCCTTGGTACTCGCGAACCTCGGCACCCTCCAGGGTGGTGGGTTGTGAGCCAGCACACGCGACCAACGCCAGTCCAACAAGAAACAGAGCCAGTATAGTGTAACTTCGTTTTAACATCGGTCAACTCCTTTATCGTGACGGCCAAGTCGCCCCCACAGGGCGAGGCCGATATGTACTGAAAGAAATATAAGCAAGGGTACGTCTGCATAGTGATGCAGCCTCTGGGAAGTGGCCTTGCCCAGAATACCGAACGTGATGCTGGTCACAGTACGGAATTCGCTGATACCGTAGCCAGTAAGTACGGTAAAGAGCAGGAGTAACGCTGCTGCCCAGCCGCACACCCGGCCAATCCTTTCAATGTTTCGTTTGGGCAGTAATCTACTCATTGCTGAGGTGTTTCCAGTATTGTGCTACGTGTCACTCCGCTCTGCCGTTCTCATGTAGCGTACTTGCTTGAACGGCTTGACTTGTGTTCGGACGTTGTTCTTCAAGAGATTGCCAGAGATGTGCATCAGTGTGTCGCCGTAATCGGTATCCACTCCCATGCTGGCCAGGCAGGGATAGTGATGGTGCAACAGGCCGGCTTTCTCCTCGGCATCGTCCGCCGAAAATCCCAACAATCTCTGGGCCACATAGCGCGCGCAGCCGCAAACAGAGTCGCGCAGCACTTCTACGGAGGTGATGCATCGCGATTCGGGGTCTACAGTGATGCGCAGATCTGGCTGGCCAAAGTGGCGCGCAAACTCGGCGATGAGCGGATCGTCGTACTCGATCTGCTGGCGGCGACCAATGCTGTAGTGTGTCTCGGTCAGCGAACACAAGGGCTTGGGCGTCACGCACACCACACCCATGTCCTGAAGCCAGCCCCGCAACTGCCGGGCGAGTCCACGCGGCAGCCAGGCCTCGCTATCCACCGCCGCGATCACTGCCCGGGCGCCGGTCATCCGCACGATGCTGGGGAGCAGTTCCGCCACGCCTGGGTGCTCGCCGAAGGACAGGATCAGGTCGGCCGGCGGGAGCGTATCTGGCAGGTAATCCTCAGGGTAGTCTATCACCGGTGGCAGCGTGGACGGTGCCCGCCAGACCTCGACCACCCAGTCTGGGGGGCCGTGGGCGCGGATGTTGTCTACGTGCCGCTGTCCATACTCGCCTGAAATGATGGCCAGGATATGCATATCACTCACTCCTCACACTTCTCATCAAAAAACGGCTATCTTATTATATCATCAAGGCAGCCGTCTGTCTATGACAAAGGTCATTTATGAGAAAACCCTCATAAAGATTTCACCGCTCTCTAATCTAAATGGGGTATGATAGTCTCAGAACAACGGAACCCAAAGCTCCGTCGTTTGAGACCCCGAGGGAAAGGAGGTGACAAAGCATGAGAAAGTGGCTAATCGGCGGCGGAATCCTCGCCGTACTGGCGGTAACTCTGCTGGTGGGGAGCATTGTGATCAGTGTCTTCGCCCAGACGCCAACCCCACCCCAGGCCACCATCACGCCGGAACAGGCCAAAGCTGCGGTCCTGGCGACCAACCCCGGCACCACTGCTGTCGAGGTGGATCTGGACCGTGAGGGTGGCGTACAGGCCTACGAGGTCAAGTTGGACAACGGCCTGGAGGTGAAGGTGGACGCCAGCAACGGCACGATCCTGGGTACGGACCAGGAGGACGCTGACAAGAGGGCTAACGACCAGGACAACGTCCAGGAGGAGGTCGAGAGCCAGGCCGACGATGCACTGGAGACGCCCCACGCCGAAGACGCACCGGGGCAGTAAAGTCTCTTGACTGGTGCAAACAATCGCATCAAAGCATACTGGGGCCGGCCGGATGCCGGCCTCAGTGCTGCAAAGGTTATAGGAGGCAACCCATGAATTTGAATCGACGCAGCCTTGCCGTGGCGGCGCTCATCCTGACACTGGCGCTCGCCGCGTGCGGGGGCAAACCGGCAACGAACGATACCCTTCAGCCAACACGACCTGTCGCGAATAACAACGAGGGCGGCAGTGAAGAGGGCGGCGTGGAAGCGGCACTCGTTACCTACTCCGATGCCGCACAGGGCTTCGCCATCGGCTATCCCAGCCCGTGGACCCGGGACAACTCCGTCACCCATGGCGTCAAATTCGTCGGCGGCGACGACAGCCTCACGCTGGAGTTCGTGACCCCGCCCGTGGGGATGGATGCCATGACCTACGCTCAGAACGATGTGGCCGCAGTGGCCACAGCCTTCCCCGGCTTCAAGCAACTCAGCCTCGCCGCTTCCACCGAAGTGAAGGACGCCATCATCCTCGGCTTTGAAGCGACCGGTACTTCGGCCGTGACCGGCAAAACGTACACGGCACACGACGAGCGCTATTACATGCCTCTAGCCGATGGCCACCTCGCCATTCTCACGGTAGCGGGGCCCAGCAGCCACTACGACCGTGAAGGTGTGCGCGACATCGCCTTGACTTTCAAGGTGACCAAGTAACTCAGTCGCGAAGAACACACAGCTCCTTCGTGCTCTGTCGTGTTCTTCGCGGAAATGGTAATGACATGGACGCTCTTCTTGTACAAGACCTATATAAGATTTACAAAGAGGGTGACGTCGAGACTGTCGCCCTACGCGGCGCGTCGCTCGCGGTGCAGGCTGGCGAGTTCGTGGCCATCACCGGGCGCTCCGGGGCGGGCAAGAGCACCCTACTCAACCTGGTCGGCGGGCTGGCCCTGCCCAGCGCAGGCCGCGTCGTGATCCACGGGACCGACATCGCCCGCCTCAGTGAGCAAGACCGCGCTGTCTTCCGCCGCGATCACATCGGCATCGTCTTCCAAACCGACAACCTGATTCCGTTCCTCACGGCACAGGAGAATGTCGCCCTGCCGTTGCAGTTGTCCGGGCACGCACAACCGGCCGTCCGCGCCCGTCAACTGCTGGCGGAAGTGGGCCTGGCCGGGCGCGCCAACCACAAGCCGGCACAGCTCTCCGGTGGCGAACGGCAGCGCGTGGCGATTGCGATCGCGCTGGCCAATGAGCCGCAACTCCTGCTGGCCGACGAGTTGACCGGCGAGCTGGACTCGGCCACCGCTGACAGAGTGATGGAACTTATCGGTGCATTGAACGCCAGCCGTGGGCTGACGCTCATCGTAGTGACGCACAACAAGGCCGTGGCCGCCCGCGCCGGACGGCAGGTCAGAATCGCTGACGGGCAACTCTTCGAAAGCGAGTCCGCCCATGCCTGAGCCGGTTTTGCAGACCATCGGGTTGAAGCGCGAGTATCGTGTAGGCCGCGCTACCGTGACCGCCCTCGGCGGCGTGGACATCTCCGTGGAGCGAGGTGAGTTCGTCGCCATCATGGGGCCGAGTGGCTGCGGCAAGTCCACCCTGCTCAACCTACTCGGCGGCCTCGACCGGCCCACAGCCGGCCAGGTGCTCCTCGACGGGCGCGACCTAGCGGGCTTTGGCGAAGAACCGTTGGCCGCGCTGCGCCGTGAGAAGCTGGGCTTCATCTTTCAGCGCCACGACCTCTTTCCCGTACTGACCGCGCACGAGAACGTCGAGTTTCCCCTGCTGTTGAACGCCGCACCGCGCGCCGCACGCCGCGCCCGCGCCGAAGAACTGCTCGCCCTCGTCGGGCTGGCCGACCAGGCCGAGCACTTGCCCGACGAACTCTCGGGCGGACAGCAGCAACGCGTGGGCATCGCCCGCGCGCTGGCGAACGGCCCGCTCATCCTGCTGGCCGACGAACCGACCGGCAACCTCGACAGCGCCACCGCCGCCGAAGTGATGGACGCTCTCACCGCACTGGCGCGACAGCAAGGACTGACGCTGGTGATGGTCACGCACGATCCCGAGGTCGCCGCCCGCGCCGGGCGGGTCTTGCAGTTGAAGGATGGCCGCCTCGCGGCCGGGAACGGAGGTGCGCGTTGATACCCGTCTACGCCTGGCGCCTGGTGACGCGCAACCCGCGTCGCAGCGGGACGTATCTCTTCGGCCTCGCGCTGGCCGTGGGGCTGTTCGCCGGCATTTTGTTCTTTGTGGATGCAACCGCCCGGCAGATGACCGCCGTCGCGCTCGCGCCGGTCAGGCTGGACATCGTGGCGCACGCCACCACGCCCGACGTGGACGTGGCCCAGGCGGCGGCGACGCTTTCGACACAGCGTGGCTTTGCCGCCGCCGAACCCGTCGCGGTCGCCGACTTTGCCTCGGCCACGAAGGTGGGCGGAACGCAGCCCTCGCCGGCCGGGCGCATGTTCGCGCTCGCCCCATCGTACTGGCAGACCTTCGACCTGCTGCAAATGAGCGCGGGCCGCTTCGACGCCTCCGGCGCGGCGGTGAGCGAAGCTATGGCGATTGCCCAGAACTTGCACGTGGGCGACGCGCTTCAACTCGCCTTTGCGGGCCTGGAGCAGCCCATCAAGCTGACCGTGACCGGCATCGTCAACATGGGCAACGCCGACGCCCTGTTCACCACGGCCACCGAAGCCGAGAACGCCGTCGTCGCCGACGTCGTGTTCGTGGACCTCGACTGGTTCCGCGCCCACTTGCAGGCCCCGTTGGCCGCGCTCGTCGCCAATCCCCCCGCCTCACTCGCCCCCGGCGCGATCATTCTCGACCCGCAAGTACACGTCAAGATTGACCGCACCCAGTTGCTCGCCGACCCGGCGCGGGCGGTGCTGCAAACAGACGCCCTGCGCCGCCAGGTGGAGCGGTTGTTTCCCGGCCAACTCAAAGCCGTGAACAACCTGTCCGGCGCGTTCAAAGTCGCCCAAGCCGACGTGCTCTCGGCCAAGATTCTGTTCATCTTCCTCGGCCTGCCCGGTGTGGCGCTGGCCGCCTACCTCTCCAGGTTCGCGGCGGAACTGTTCGCCGAAGCACAGCGGCGCGAGATCGGCCTGCTGCGCACGCGCGGCGCGACGCCCGGCCAGATCGCGGCCATCGTCGCCGCCTCCTCGGTTCTGCTCGCCGTGGGTGGATCGGCGCTGGGATTGGTCTTTGGCATCCTCAGCCTGCTCGTCAGCGGGGGCGCGCCGGCGGCGAGTTGGCTCAACCCGTTCGCGCCCGGCTTCGACTGGGCGTTATTCGGCCAGTCGGCCGGCGTCGCCTTCCTCGCCGGGCTGGCGCTCACCTTCCTGGCCGCCTTCCTGCCCACCTTTGGGGCGCTGCGGCGCGAAATCGTGCAGGAACGCCGCGTGGTGCGCCGCGTGGAGGCCGCGCCGTTTTGGAGGCACGTCTACCTTGACGTGATCTTGCTCGGCGCCGCCGCCGTCGTCCTCGTCGTCACACAACTGAACGGTGGCTTCAAGCCCTCCGGCAGCGAAGGCACGGCCATTTCACTGTCGTTCTACATTTTCCTCGCGCCGTTCTTCGCCTGGATCGGGTTGACGCTGCTCACGCTGCGATTGGTCGAGGGTGGGCTGGCCGCCGCAGCGCGACCGCTCGCGGCCTTCTTCAGCCGGTTGTTCGGGGAGATCGGGGAAGTGGCCGGCAAATCGGTCGCCCGCCGCGCCGCGCGGGTGAGCGCCGCCACGACCGTCATCGCGCTGACGCTCTCCTTCGGCGTGAGCCTGGCGCTCTTCCAGCAGACGTAC
This sequence comes from Anaerolineae bacterium, assembly GCA_049589355.1. Lineage (GTDB taxonomy): Bacteria > Chloroflexota > Anaerolineae > VGOG01 > VGOG01 > JBAWAP01. The sequence continues at coordinate 14,387 of JBAWAP010000269.1, read as the reverse complement.
ACCCGCGAGAAGCAGCTCGACGCGCAGTACGTCGTGGGCGCGGACATCCGCTTCACGCCCGCGCTCAACACGCCGCAACTGCCGGAGTTGGGGGCGCAACTGCACATCCCCGGCGTCACGGGCGTGACCGCGGTGGCCCGCGACACGCAGGCCCTCGTCGGCCTGGAGAAGAACACGGTGTATGGCATTGACGTGGCCTCGTTCCGGCAGGTGGCCTACCTGCCCGACAGCTTTTTCGTGGACGGCGCGGCCCAACGCACGGTTGACGCGCTGACCAACCACACGACGAACTATGCGCCCGGCTCGGCCCGGCGGACGCTCGACGCGCTGGCGAACACGCCCAACGGCGTCATCATCTCGGTCGAACAGGCCGAAAAGTACGCCATCTTCGTCGGCGATCCGGTGCTGCTGCGCCTGTATAACCGCAACACCCAGACGTACGCCGACGTGAGGGCGCAGGCGGTGGGGCTGTTCATCTACTTCCCGACCTCGGCGCAGGATTCGGACTTTATTCTCAACCGCGACTTTATGACCGCGAGTTCGGGCAGTCCGGCCATGGACTATTTCCTGCTGAAAACCGATGGGCAACCGGGCGCGGCGGCGTGGGTGTCCGACGCGCTGGCCGCCCAATACCGGAACGTCTTCCCGGTGCGGATTCAGAACACCGAGACGGTGATCAAGATCGAGGAGAGTTCGCTGACCGCGCTGAACCTCGGCGGGCTGGGCGCGATGGAGCGCCTGTACACGCTGCTCGTCGCTTCAGTTGGCCTGGCCATTTTCCTGCTGGCGATGATCAACGAACGCCAGCGCGAGTTCGGCGCGATGCGCGCGCTGGGCGCGAACCTGCACCAGTTGCGGCGCTTCCTGCTCGCCGAGGCGGCCACGATTGGCGCTTTGAGCCTGGTCATCGGCGCGGGAGTGGGCGTGGCGCTGACGCGCTTGTTGGTGATGCTGCTGGCGGTGGTCTTCACCATCCCGGCCCAAGGACTGGCCTGGCCGGGGCTGGAACTGCTGGTGCTGGCCGGGTTCGTGATCGCCGGGATGTTGGCCAGCACCTTCCTCAGCGCCCGGCGGCTGGCGAATCTGAAAGTAGCTGAAGCGCTACGGGACTTGTAGCACATCAAAATACCAAACGAGGTGATGAACAATGAAAGTGAAAACGATAGCAAGCTTGGTGATCCTGGCAGGATGGATGCTGGCACTGGTGACCGGCTGCCGTACCGGTTCGCAGCCAGCCACGCTGACCTCTGTCCCCTCCCCACCGGCGACAGAGACATACGCGCCGGTGATCAACCCGGCCGATTTCGTCTCGGGCGTAGACAACCCTTATTTCCCCCTTAAACCGGGGGCGACGCTCGTCTATGAGGGCAAAACGGAAAAGGGCAACGAACACAATGAAGTCGCTGTCTTGCCCGAAACCAAGGTCATTCTCGGTGTCACCTGTGTCGTGGTCTCTGACACGGTCACGGTGGATGGGACGCTGGAGGAAGCAACGATCGACTGGTACGCCCAGGACGAGCAGGGCAACGTCTGGTATTTTGGCGAGGACTCAAAAGAATACGAGAACGGCAAGGTGGTCAGCACCCAAGGCTCGTGGGAGGCTGGCGTAAACGGGGCACAACCGGGCATCGTCATGGAGGCCCACCCTGCCGTCGGCGACACATATCGCCAGGAGTATTACAAAGGCGAGGCAGAAGACATGGCCCAGGTGCTCAACCTGACCGAATCGGCCACAGTCCCCTATGGCTCCTACACAGACCTGGTGATGACCAAAGACTGGTCGGCCCTGGAGACCGGGAATGCCGAGCACAAGTACTACGCCAGGGGGATCGGTTTCATACTGACCCAGGCAGTGGAGGGAGTCGGTGGGCAGTTGAGCCTGGTCGCCATCCGACAACAATGACCCAGGCACTCGCCGGCAGAACCGCGGGCGAGGGAATGGAAAAGCTTCCCACATACGCTGATGCTCAGAGGGGCTTTTTGAACGGTCTTTGGGACTTTGACTTATCTTGTTCCTGAGTGTATACTTGAACAGAAGTAAACGCGGATATGGAGAGAACGGACCCAATGGACATGCCGGCGGTCTCCGCCCTGGCTCGCGGCCCAGGGTGATGACCCGGCTACCGGGACTGGCGGTGGCCGCTGTGCTCGTCTGCGCCTTTGGCGTACTGACGGGCGACGTGTGGGCCGGGAAAGGGTTCGCCTTTGACCAGTCGGTGATGGAAGCTGTGCATACCATGGCGTCGCCCTGGCTGACGGCGGCCATGCAGTTGATCACGGCCAGCGCCTCCGGCCTGGTGACAATCGGGCTGGCGCTGGGGCTGGGCATCCGCTGGTGGCGGCAGGTTGGGCGGCGGGCGGAGGCCGCCATTCTGCTTGTCACCCTGGCGGGCAGCGCGGTGTTGGGACGGGGACTCAAGCTCGTCTTTGCCCGGCCCCGCCCTCATTTGTTCCCCTGGCTGACTGCGACCGGGGGCTGGAGCTTTCCCAGCGGCCACACCCTGAACGCCGTGGTCCTGGGCGGCTTGTTGGCCTGGCTGATGGGGCGGCGACTGAGCGGCCGGCGGCGGGTCGCCCTGTGGGCCGGTGCCGGGCTGTGGGTTGTCCTGGTCGGCTTGAGCCGGGTCTACCTGGGTATTCACTATCCCAGCGATGTGCTGGCTTCTCTGGCAGTGGGTGGCCTCTGCCTGTTGGTCGCCCTGTACGTATATCGAGTGAACGTTTCTCAACCAGCGTCGTGAAGAGGTATTGGCCATACGCATCCTGGTAGTAGAAGACGAACGGCGGATCGCCGCCTTTATCAAGCGCGGTTTGGAAGAAGAGCGTTACGCGGTGGACGCAGCCTACGATGGTGAGGAAGCCCTGGATTGGGCGGCCGTGGCGAACTATGACCTGATCGTGCTGGATGTGCTGCTGCCCAAGAAGGACGGCATCGAGGTGTGTCGCGAGCTACGAGCCCAGGGCAACAAAGTGCCCATCCTGATGCTCACCGCCCGGGACGCCATTGAGGATCGGGTGCAGGGGCTGGACAGTGGCGCCGACGACTATCTGGTCAAGCCCTTTGCCTTCCAGGAATTGCTGGCCCGGATACGTGCCCTGTTGCGGCGCAGCGGCGAGATCAAAACCACTCGCCTGCAGGTAGGTGACCTGGTGCTGGATACCCTCATGCACCGGGCCACCCGGGGCGGGCAGGTCATCGAACTGACGGCCCGCGAGTATGCCCTGTTGGAGTTCCTGATGCGCCACCCGGGCCAGGTACTCAGCCGCACTCAGATTTCCGAACACGTGTGGAATTACAACTTTTTCACCACCTCCAACGTGGTGGACGTGTACATCCGCTACCTACGCCGCAAGATAGATAAAGGATTTGAGATCAAACTGCTCCAGACGGTGCGCGGCGAGGGCTACAAGATCGAGGCTTGAGAGAAAATGGCTCTGCGCAACTGGCTCCGTCCTGTCCGCGTGCGTCTGACGCTGTGGTACGTGCTGCTCCTGGCCGTCGTACTGACAGTGTTCAGCGGGGCACTCTACCTGGCCCTGCGTATCACCCTGTATGACGACCTGGATAACATCCTTCGCAGTAGCGCAGCGTTGGTCATCGCCACCCTGGAAGTAGACGACCAGGGGCATCTGACCGCCGAGCTAGAACAATCCCTCCTGTGGAACAATCCGAAGCAAGGAGAACACTTCTGGCGCATCATGAACCCCTTTGGGCAGGTGGTAGAGCAAGCCGGGGTGCACGACATGGGCAACGTGCCAATTGACCCGGCCGTCCTGGCAACAGCCCTGAGCAGACAAGAGGTCTTCCAAACCGTCCGCGTGGAGGATACCCTGATCCGTATCTACACCACGCCGGTGGTCCACGGCGACCAGATTGTCGGCGTGGTGCAAGAGGGCCTCTCGCTGGACGATGTGCACCAGACGTTGGCGGCTTTCCGCTGGACCTTGGCACTGGCCTTGCCGGTGACCCTGGCCCTGGCCAGCGTCGGCGGGCTCTTTCTGGCCAGCCGCGCCCTACGCCCCGTGGATCAAATCACTCGTGCCGCCCAATCTATCAGCGCCCACGACCTGAGCCAACGGCTGAACCTGAACCTGCCCGACGACGAACTGGGGCGCCTGGCCCGCACCTTTGACGCCATGATCGCCCGGCTGGATGAGGCCTTCCGCCGCCAGCGCCGTTTCACTGCCGATGCTTCCCACGAGTTGCGCACCCCGCTGACCATCATCAAGGGCGACCTGAGCTTGGCCCTGGCTCGCCCCCGTGAAGCCGACTATTATTACCAGGTATTGGCAGAGGTAGATGAAGAAGTGGACCAGATGAGCCGTCTGGTGGAGCGGCTGCTGGCCCTGGCCCGGGCCGACGCCGAAGGAGTATCCCTCCAGCGGCGGACGGTGGACTTGAGCGTCCTGCTGACCGACCTGATTGAGCAGACTCGCCCTCTGGCCGAGGCCAAAGGACTGGCCCTGACGGCGCAGATCGCTCCCGACCTGACGATTTGCGTTGACCCAGACGCCGTGACCCAGGTGGTGCTCAACCTGCTGGACAATGCCATCAAGTACAGCTACACCCCCTCGGGTCGGGTGCGATTGAGTGCCCACCGCGCCGGGCCCGGCAGCGGTGAGATCCTGATCGCCATCTCCGATAGTGGGCCAGGCATCCCCGCCGAGCACTTGCCTCACATCTTCGACCGCTTTCACCGGGTAGACCGGGCCCGCAGCCGGGAACTGGGGGGCGCTGGACTGGGCCTGTCCATCGCCCGCGAGCTGGCCCGTGCCCACGGCGGCGACATCACCGTCCACAGCGTCCCCGGTGAAGGGAGTACCTTCACCTTGCAACTGCCTTCACCGAACGACTGATAGTCCCATGCCTGGAAGCGGGGACGACGCTTCTCGCATGTGGAGTGGCCGGATCTCCACCCCCTGCAGGTTCCATTTTCGTATCAGAGAAATTGGAAATGATCTCCTCAGTTAACGAGGTTGTGCTCTGCGTGTTTCGCCACGATGGCGGCCGCCAAGTCATCCAAGGCCCTAAAATCAGCCTCCCTGGGGAACCCTTTGCAGAGGACGGGCTCCAGTATCTCTACTTTCAGATCTGGGATCAACCCAGCAATTTGTTCTATGGCCTTGCTGCTCCAACCGTAGGAACCGATGATCGAGGCGAACTTCAGTTTGGGCCGCAGGGCATTGGCCAGATATGCGGCATAAACCACGTTGGGATGCGGGCCGACGTGAACCGTGGGCGTCCCGAGGACAATAGTGGCAGCATCCACCAGGGTGATCGCCAGTTTCCCGATGTCGGTCACAGCCAAATCGAATTGGTGCACCGTGACCCCTCTTTCAGCCAACGCGCTGACCAGGTATTCCACCATTTTTTCGGTACTGCCGTGCATGGAAATGTAGGGGAGGACCACAACATTTTTGGGAACCTCAGAAACCCAGTCCCGGTAAGCATCCATGATGAATGCTGGCCGGTCATAGATGGGACCGTGGCTCGGCGCAATGAGATCTATTGCATGCCCCCCCACCTTTTCCAGATTCTTCTGGATGATCTTGCGGAAAGGCATCATGATTTCCGCATAGTATCGCTTGGCCGCCTCGTAGACGCGCGCCTCATCGGTGACGTATAGATCAGTTGTGGCCAGGTGGGAGCCGAAAAAGTCGCAGGTGAAGAGGATGTGATCCTCCGGCAGGTAGGTCACCATGGTTTCAGGCCAGTGGACCCAGGGCGTGTGGATAAACTTGAGCGTCTTGTCCCCCAACGACAATGTCTCCCCATCGTCCATAGTGATAAACCTTTCCTCTGGAATGAGCAAGAGGTCTATGAGCATCCCCTTTCCCTTGGGTGTGGTGATAACCTTCGCGTTCTCGTACTTCTCGAGGACCTGGGGGATGGCTCCAGAATGATCCTGCTCAGCATGGTGGGCGACCACGTAATCAACGTGCGGAACGCTCTCCAGTTGGAACAGAAGAACATCTGCCATGCTGGGATCAACGGTATCTAACAATGCCGTTTTCTCGCTACCCCGAATCAGGTAGGCATTGTAACTTGTTCCATCGGGAAGCGGGATCAGGGAATCGAACAAGCGTCTATCCCAGTCAACAGCACCCATCCAGTAAATGCCTTCTCTAATTTTCCTTGCTTTCATGACATTGCCTCCTTTGATTTTCCGTAGCTCTGCTTGGCTCGGATTACGACTCCTCGCCATGGTGTAGTCATTTTTCCCTTGCTGTTACGATCAGATTGCTGCTGGTCTCCGGGTCGAAAGGAGCGCCATTCATATCACCGTAACAGGAGACGTCACTGAACCCGGCTGCTGTGATCGCGCTCGATAGTTCGGCGTGCCGCAATGGGCGCAATGTGGTCGCTTCGATCTGCTGTGTCCATTCACCTGCCTCGTCGCGCCGCAACGTGACGATGTTGAAAGTCAAGGTGCTGTCAGGGTTGAAATCGTAGAAACGGATGAAGAGCCACTCCCGGCCACCCTCGCGGTGAGCTTGTGGGGCCATCCAGCGCGCACGACCGGCCATCACAGCGTCAAAGTTGCGGTTCTGGACGAGCAACAGTCCGCCGGGTCGCAAAACGGCCGCGAAATCAACCAATGTTGCGCGCAGCGCCTCGGCGGTCAGCACGTGCGGCAGGCTGTTGCCCAGGCAGAGTAACGCATCGAACCCGTCTCCCACTTTCGCCGTCAACTGGCCGAAGCCAGCCACGACGAAACACACTTCAACCCCAGCAGCAGCGGCGTTCTCTCTCGCCCGTTGGATCATGGGCGCGCTCAGGTCCGCGCCGACCATTTCGTAGCCCCGTTGCGCCAAGGCGATAGCGTGCATCCCGGTGCTGCAGGCTGCGTCCAATATGCGCCGTGCGCCGCTAGCGGTCAACTGCTGCTCGATGAAGGGAAGCTCAACTGCCAGCCGCTCCTGCCAGTTGACAAACCGGTCGTAGTCGGCACTGAAATCGTCGTACAGAGGTACAGCAGTCACGGCATCGGCCCCCTATTGCTTCAAGCGTTGATACTTCTCCTCGCCAATACACTCTTTGGTATAGCCCCACCACTCAACGGGCGAGGTCATGGGCAAGTTGATGGTACTTCTCATGGACTCCTTCTCCCATCTCCTCGGCTTCAACCTTTTCAAACGCCTCAGTCAGCACCCGTTGATCTTCTGGTGTAAAAAGCCGGTCGGCCATAGGATACAGAACGTTGTCCTCTTTGTCAATATGGGCGCGCAGCAGTTGAACGTAGGCCAACAGGTTGCTCCTCACCGAGGTCAAGGCCAACGCATCGCCACTCCTGGCCTGTGGAAGAGCGTCGGCGACAGCCTTCACCCGTCGTCGTCCCTCGTCGTGCTCCTGCAGCATCACCGCAATGGGGCCGCCACGAACAGGCATACCCCGTTCCTGCATCTTGACAAAGAGAAGCTCTTCTTCCTTGGCATGATGACAGCGATCGGCAAAGTTGCGGAAGAAATCGAGCATCCTATCAAGTTCCTCCGCGTGAACTTTGCCGCTGTTCTGGATTGACCGTGCTTCGCGCTCAGCCGCCCCCAGAACCATGAGAATGATCTAGTGTTCATGTTTGAGTGTCTCAGTCGGCATCATTGTAGGTTACCTCCTCTGCAATGTCAGTCCAACGTTTTCAGGAATTCCAGCAGGTCGTCCAGGTCCTCGTCACTCATCGCCCAGCGAGGCATGGGCCAGTCCAGCGGCTCACCGTTCGGCTCGATCCCCTGGGTGATGGCCCGCTTGATGGTCTCGTCGGTGTAAGGCTCGTGTTCCATCTCCTCGCCGTGTTCTGCTGTGGTCAGCGTTTTGTATCGGATGTCGGGGGTCTCAAAGACGTGCATCATCATCCGCACCCGTCTACCGCGGCCATCGGGGCCGTGACAACTGGCGCAGGTCATCATCCCGCCACCCATCATCTCCATCCCCATGTCTGAGACGATAGGTGTTCCTCGCTGGCTGGTAGCGGTGAGGTAAATCTGCTCGCCGTTGGAGCGATATCTCGTTGGCACAGTTGTGGCCGGGCCCCAGGGCCAGGCCAGCCTCCACCAGACCAGCCCCAGACAGGCCACCAGGAACAGACCGGCCACCACTCCGCCGCCGACAACGACCCACCAGGGAATTTTCTTCTCGTTCATCTCATAGTTTCTCGCCACAGTAGGGGCAGTGCTGCCAGTCGGGCTCCGTCGGCCGACCGCAGCCTGGGCAGGTTTGGGTTGGAGCCGGTGGTGCAGTTGGCCTGCCTATGTTGCGCACCAGCCAGACAGCACCCAGGATCAGCAGCCCCAATAGTCCGATGGGGATCAGTAGGCCCAGCAGCATGAAAAGCAAGCCAAAGAGGCCGCCCATCATCCCACCGCCCCCGAAACGCCCCGTTCCTCCGCACCAGGGACACCAACCGCCCATCATGCCACCTGGGCCCATCATCCCCCAGCGACCGAAGAACATTGTCAAGAAGCTGAGGCCGATCACGAAGACGACCAGCACTACCAATCCAAAGACCAACACTTGTGTCCAATTGAGTCTGTTCATTCTCAAAACCTCCTGTTCAGAATAGTGTTTGTCCTTCTGCTTTTGGCCTGGCAATTAAGAACCGAAAATCCAAGCTTTGACTTGTCTCTGTATTTATGGTAGAATTTGAGTGGGGGTAAATCTATGGCTATCATTCAGAAACTCATCCGTCTGGTCGGCTCGAAAGGGAGTCAGGAGGAAGTGGCTATCTTCGACAGTGGCTCCACCTACTCCTGCATCCAGCCTGAGTTGGCTAAGAAACTGGCAAGTATTGAATCCCTTCCCGAGCCGATGGATTTCGGCACAGCGAAGGCCTGCCCTGAGCGTAGCCGAAGGGAAGACGAAACCCTGACCGCCACCGAGAGGGTCAGCCTCAACTTCTACCTGGACGGCTACCGCTTCTCCGACGAATTCATGCTCATCCCCGGCCTTTCCGAAGCGGTGATCATCGGTGCTAAGACCCTGCAGGGCTGGCGCATGAAGTTGGACTTCGAAGCCGATGAGGTGATCATAGATCCACGCGTCACCCATCTCCGCCTGCTTTGATTTTCGATTGCCGATTTTCGATTTGCGAATCGAAAATCGCAAATCGTCATTTATATTCGCCCTCGCTCTTGAGGTACTTCTCCGGATCCTTGTCAAAGGCCACCTTGCAGCCCGGCGCGCAGAAGTAATAGGTCTTGCCCTTGTACTCGGTCTTGGCCGGAGCCGTCTTGGGGTCCACTTCCATTTTGCAGACCGGGTCTACTGCCATCTTACTCACCTCCCTCCCTTAACCAGAGTTCAGACACCAGTTTCAGCTTTTTAACGCCGGGCATAACTTGGCCGGATGTCCACCCTGCGCAGCAGGTTGGCATTGGTGACGACGGTCACTGAGCTGGTGGCCATGGCGATCTCGGCCAGCACAGGGTGCATCATCCCCAGGATGGCCAGCGGGATCATGACCACGTTGTAGAAGAAGGCCCAGAAGAGGCCCTGTATCACTTTGTTGAAGGTGGCCCGTGAGAGCTTGACCGCACTGACCACACCGGAGAGGTCGCCGCGCACCAGGGTAATGTCGGCGGCCTCGATGGCAATGTCCGTCCCGGTGCCGATGGCGATGCCCACGTCGGCCTGGGTCAGCGCCGGGGCATCATTGATGCCGTCGCCGACCATAGCTACTAGGCCATCCGTCTCCTGCTGCAATCGCCGGACCTCGACCAGCTTGTCCTCCGGCAACACCTCGGCCAGCACGTGATCTATCCCTACCTGGCGGGCGATGGCCTGCGCCGTGCGCCGGTTATCGCCGGTGATCATGGCCGTCTGCAGGCCCAGCGCCCCCAGCTCACGGACGGCGGCCACGGCATCGTCCTTGAGGGTATCGGCTACGGCTAGCAGGCCCAGCAGCTCTCCATCCACTGCGACCAACATGGCCGTCTTCCCCTCATCCTCCAGGCGGCGCATTTCATCTTCCATCGCCGCTACTTGAATGTCCTGTTCCTCCAGGAACGTTCGCCTGCCCACCAGCACCGTGCGGCCATCCACCGCGCCGCGCACCCCCTTGCCGCGCACGGCCTCGAAGTCATCCAGGTCTCCTAGCGCCAACCCCTGTCCCTCGGCTCTGCGCACAATGGCCCTTCCCAGCGGGTGCTCGCTTCCTATCTCCACCGAAGCCACCCAACGCAAGAGGGTTTCAGGTTTCAGGTTCGAGGTCTCAGGTTGACTTGAAACCTGGAACTTGGAACCCGAAACAATCACATCTGTGACTTCCGGTTGGCCTTTGGTCAGCGTCCCCGTCTTGTCAAAGATCACCACCCGCACGTCCCGCATGGCCTGAATGGCTTCGCCGGAGCGGATGAGGATGCCGTTTTCGGCCCCGATGCCGCTGCCGACCATCAACGCCGTGGGTGTGGCCAGCCCCAGGGCACAGGGACAGGCAATGACCAGCACCGAAACGGTGGTGATCAGGGCCAGAGTGAATGTACTCAGATTGGGGTTCACCCAGGGCAGAAAGCCAGCCGCCCATTCGGCTATGGGCCGCAGCGCGTCGGGGAACAGGAACCAGGCCAGGAAGGTGAGCAGAGCGATGCCGATGACGATGGGCACAAAGACTGCCGTCACCCGATCGGCGAATGCCTGGATGGGTACCTTGGTGCCCTGGGCCTCTTCGACCATGCGTACCACTTGGGCCAGGAAGGTGTCCTTACCCACGCGGGTGGCCCGCAATTTGAGCAGCCCGTCCTGGTTGACCGTAGCCCCAATCACTTCATCGCCAGGGTGCTTGTTAACTGGCATTGACTCGCCCGTGGCCATAGATTCGTCCACGGCGCTCTCCCCCTCAACCACGATTCCGTCGGTGGGGATCTTTTCGCCGGGGCGGACGACCATCACGTCGCCTGGCTGCACCTCGTCAATGGAGATCTCTCGCTCAGTGCCGTCTACGAGAATGCGGGCGGTCTTGGCCCCCAGTTCCAACAGCTTGCGGATGGCCTGCGAGGCACGTCCTTTGGCGCTCGCCTCCACGTAGCGACCGGTCAGGTGAAAGGCCATGATCATGGCTGCTACCCCGGCGTAGGTAGGGATGGGCGCAAAGAAAGTGGCGATGCCGGTGAGGAAGGAGGCACCAGTGCCCATAACGATCAGGGCGTCCATGTTGGGTGCGCCGTGGATGGACGACCGCCAGGCGGCCACATAGGTGCGTTGTCCGACCCAGAAAAGGACCGGCACGGCCAACAGCAGCATCCCCAGCTTGAAGACCGTCTCGTTGGGCCAGGCCAGGCCGAACAGCATCTCCGGCAGCATCCACAGGATGATGGGACCGGTAAAGGCCCAGGCCAGGATCATCCGCCGCCGGGCATCTTGCATTTTGCGCACCTCGCGGGAGAGCTCCTCTTCTGCCTGCTCTTCCGCTGTGGGCAACACTTCGTAACCCACCTCGGCCACAGCGCGGCGAAAATCGGGCAGACCGGTTATGGTGGGGATGTATTCCACGCTGGCCTTTTCGGTGGCCAGGTTGACGTTGACGCTCAGCACGCCAGGGGTCTTAGCCAATGCCTCCTCGATGTGGGCTACGCAACTGGCGCAGGTCATCCCACCGATGGGCAGGGATACCTTCTCGGTGGCTACGTCGTAGCCTGAATCGCGCACGGCCGAGATCAACTCGCTCACTTCCGTGCCCTCAGGGGTGAACTTCACGCTGGCCTTTTCCGTGGCCAGGTTGACGTTGACATCGGTCACTCCGTCCACATTCTTTAAGGCCCGTTCCACATGGGTCACACACGAAGCACAAGTCATGCCCTGCACGGGCAAAGTAATCTGTTTCGCCATTTCATTACACCTCTATGGGGCGTGCTTCACCCATTGCCTCTGCTCAACATGGTGAACCCGGCGGTGGCCAGAGGCTGACCCAGGTTCCAGTACTCGATCAATCTTCATCAAGCACCCCACTCACGGGGAATCTTGCCAGCATATCTGCCCCGTGGGGAGCTTCATCAAGACTAGCGGTCAAATCTGCACCAGCAGTATGAAGCACTTGATGCCGACCATCCTGCCACAGGAAACTGTGGGATACATCATATACTTTTCCCTCATAGGCTATGAAGGCAGATGTCCCATCCTTGCCATTTCTCTTTTATTTATTTGGGGACCTCGCGAACTCATTCGCGAATGTCCTCATCGGCCTTGAGGACGATCTCAAAACTACAGGTGATTGCTCCAGTGGGGCAGACCTCTTCGCACAGGCGAGAGCAGTCGAAAGCCTCATCGCCAGTGCGCAGGCAGAGACAGGCTTCTGGGCAGGCAAAGATCAGCCGTTCTTCTCCCAGCTCCACAGCATGGCAAGGACAAGCCTCCACGCATAGCCCACAGAGGGTGCAACGAGTCTCGTCAACCTGAGGCAAAGCCCATGTCCTATTCATCCCCATCTCCTGTCACCAAAAGCGACTGTGCTCATTATATCATCAGGGCAGCCGTCTGTCTATGACAAAAGTCACTTTCTTCCACCCGCCTGTAGCCCGTCGCTCTAGCCCCGCCACCAAGATGATTTGGCTTTCTTCTCCTTTACGGGCACACGGCCTCGAAGACGTACCCCTGGTTACTCAAGGTCTCGAGGATCGTCTCCAACGCCTCCACCGTCTGGGACCGATCGCCACCACCGTCGTGCATGAGCACGATGGCCCCCGGATACGCCTGCTCCGCCACCTCCGATGCGATGGCTTCCGCCCCTGGCTGTCGCCAGTCCTCCGTGTCAATATTCCAGAGAACAAGTGAATAGCCTAGTTCGGCCAAATAGGTACGGGTGTAGGCATCGGTGGCCCCGTAAGGAGGTCGCAGACACTTCACGCCCTTATCTCCCAGGATTTCCTCCGCCTTCTGGAGTTCATCGAAGAACGCCTCTCGGCCGATGCCGTCAAGGGTGCGATGGTCAAAGGTGTGGTTTCCCACTGAATGACCTGCCTCCACTTCTGAATCAATGAGCTCCGGAAAACGCTCGGCGAGCGCACCGAGGACGAAGAAGGTGACCTTGGCATCATAGCCGGCCAGCACCTCGAGCACCTGGGGTGTCCACTGCGGGTCCACGGGGCCATCGTCAAAGGTGAGATAGATCACGCCACCTGCCTCAGGGGTTGGCAGAGGGGTAGGCGTGGGAGGTAAGGGCGTAGCGGTGGGCCCCGGCGTGGGGGTCGGTGGAATCGTCATGTCAACCTGAAGTGTATAGGTGGTCTCGCTGCCCGCGATGGACACCAGGGTGATCATGTACTCCAGCGTGCGCGGCAACTCTCCCGTCCAGCTCGTGGTCTCATCGAGAACGCTCACCAGTACAGCGCCATCCGAACCGTAGACAGACAGAAAGACGTGATCATAGGGCGAGGTGACGTTCAGCGACATGGTCTGGCCCGCGTGTCCGTGTAGCATATATCTCTTGTCGCCGATGGGGAAAATGCTGCCCTCCAGAGTGACAGATAGTACACCTGGTGGTAATTCAATCCGTTCTGGCTCAACAGCACGCGGGATAGCAGGCTCCGTTCTGGGCGTGTCAATCTGCTCCAGCAAATTGAGGCTGCCATCCTGCAGGATGTATACCTGACGCCTGTCCATGTTCGGGCAGCACATTGGGTCGTCAGGCCCTTGGGTGATTATCTCCAGCACAATCTGACCAGACTCAATGGTCATCGAGCGGATAATGGTCCTGTCGCCCAGGAACGCCGTGGCGACTGGATTGAGTGCACCATCCTGGTTGAGAACAGCCGCCAAATCAAAGAACGTACCGCTTCCGCCGGGATAGCTGATGAGAATGACCAACACGTCGTCAACACCGTCGCCATTCAGATCGCCAAAGGTGTGCACGTCGGCCAGGCTGATGACCATTTCGGTGGCGGAGTCGGGCATGTACTTCTCCCGATAGACACCATCTACGAGTTGTGCCACGCCGTCCTTGGGCCATTCATTGGGGTAGGCCGTGTTCTTTAGCATTTCCCAGGTGAGAGGGGGCACTGGGGTGGGCGTTGCCGTAGGCGGTGGCACCGGTGTGTCTGTTGGCGTCGCTTCGCTTACAGGCGTTGCAGTTGGCTGCGGAATCGGCGTGTCAGTTGGAGCAGGGATAGCTGTTGGCGTCGCTTCGCTTACAGGCGTTGGGGTGGCGGTGGGTTCGGGTGTGTTGGTGGGAACAGGCATCGCTGTGGGCGACGGTGCGGCGCAGGCCGTAAACAGCATTGACAAAGTCAATATAAGCAGCACGCCCATCCAATACCAGTGGTTAACAAAACTCTTCGTAACTGCTCAGGCATACAGGATTTTGACGTTTTGCTAACGCAAAATTGACGGCAATCAGTTATAGTAGAAGCTATGACACTTCTGAATTTGCCCACCCGCGGAGATGTGCAGGCCGCTTACCGGC
>JBAWAP010000268.1:0-7694 GCA_049589355.1 Anaerolineae bacterium | reverse complement strand
CCGAGGCCAAGAGGCCAGGACAGTTGCTCATCGCTGCGGGGTGCCTCTCCCAACGCTATGGCCGCGAGCTTGTCAAAGAGGTCCCCGGACTGGACGGCATCATCGGCACCAGGCGCTGGATGGAGATCACCGCCTTGGTGGAAGCACTGTCATCGGATGGCGATAGGCCGATGGTGATGATCGGCGACCCGCCCGTACCTCCCGTTGCCTCAATGTCCAGGTCCGTCGTTCAAGGAGTCAGTGCCTACCTCCAGATCGCCGATGGCTGCAGCGCCCCCTGCTCCTTCTGTGCCATCCCCATGATCAAGGGGCCGGCGCGCAGCCGACCGATAGAAGCCATCGTTGACGAGGCCCGCCAGTTGGCGACGCAGGGGGTCAAGGAGATCGTCCTCATCGCCCAGGACACCACCGCCTACGGGCGCGACCGAGGCCAGCGCGACGCTTTGCCCGGCCTCATCAAAGCCATTTTGAAGGCCGCGCCGGAGCTTCCCTGGCTGCGCCTGATGTATGCCTACCCCCAGCACGTCACCCCCAGGCTCATCGAGGCTATGGCCCAGCACCCCCAGGTCTGCCATTATCTGGATTTGCCACTACAGCACGCTCACCCCGACACCCTGCGCCGCATGAACCGCCCCCACCACGTGGATAGGGTGCGGCGCTTGATAACCGGACTGCGAGCTGCCATGCCCGACATCGCTCTGCGCACTTCCTTCATCGTTGGCTACCCTGGCGAGACCGAGGAAGAGTCCAAGGCCTTACTCGATTTCGTCGAAGAGGTAGCTTTTGACAGAGTGGGAGTCTTCGTCTACTCGCGGGAGGAAGGCACCCCCGCCGCCGTCTTGCCTGACCAGGTCCCCGATCAAGTTAAAGAGGAGCGCTACCAAAAGCTCATGGAGTTGCAGCAAGGCATCTCCCTGGCCAGGAACCGGCAGATGATGGGACAGACCTTGGATGTCCTCGTCGAGGGCAGTGGCGATGGCCTCAGCGTGGGGCGCTCCTACCACGACGCTCCTGAGGTAGACGGCCTGGTCTTGGTCAAGGAAGAGCTGCCCATAGCGGAGATGGTTCCCGTGCTCATCACAGGGGCCATGGAGTACGACCTGATCGGGGTCAGGGCTTAGAGGCCATCCCATCTTGGGCAGTTTCACCAGGGCTTTTTATTGACAACCAGTTTGGTTTGGGATATACTTTTGCCAGTAAGTAATCGGATGCGAGACCGACAGGTAAAAAAGGAGAGAGCGATGTCTGAAGTAATCAGCGCAGTTTATGAAGGGAACGGCTTAGTCCGTCTCAACCAGGAACCTGAAGGAATAAAGCCGCAGGAACGCCTGGCCATACTGGTCATACGTTTCCCTGCAGGCAAAGAAATGTCCATTGAAAAAGTCGGGCTTGACGGGTTGCGCCAGCAAATCCAGGATTTTGAAACACGCTATTCGCTGGAGACCTCAGAGTTCTACGCTCGCTTTCTGCGTGGCGAGATGGGCGACAGGCGGGACTTCATCGTGTGGGCTGGCCTGCACGACCTGCTCCAGCGCATCACGGCCCGGCATCAGCAACCAACCACTGGCGATTGATGGACATCTTCGACTATTTTGAGAGCCTGCGACGCAGTATTCAGCAAAACCGCACGATTGGCTTTCTCGAAGAGCCTGCGCTTATGCAGGCATTCGATGAGCATCGTGGTCTGTTTCGGGCACGCATTTTCTTCTGGGACGGGTCGTGTCTGACAATTGATGAGGTTATTGACACCCAGGCAGGCTACCCCGAAGTCTTGCACTACTCGTACACCTACGTCAGAGGCGACGAGCACGTCTTTCGCTATGACAATGCGCCGCATCATCCCGGTCTAGAGAACTTTCCCCACCACAAACATATCGGCCCGAAAGAGATTCCCGAGGCCTCTGAACAACCATCATTGAAACAGGTCTTTGGAGAAATAGAACAAATCTTGCCTGTGGGGGACTAATCACGTCGCCGGCACACGCCGAACGTACCATCTGGACCGGGGGCGTGATGGTTCCCGTGCTCATCACGGGGGCCATGGAGTACGACCTGATTGGGATCAGGGCTTAGAGCCTGTCCCAGTAGAGATCATGAGCCAAAAGGAGGAACGCCAATGGTGATGCGCACGCAAGCTAGAGAAATCCTTGAGGCGTTATACAGGCTTCAGAGAGACAGGAGACACAGACCACCGAAAGGAGAAGATCACACGAAACTACAATCGCTTTCTGTAACTGTATTCGTCCTGCTGGCGCTCCTGCTGAGCGTGGGCGGGGCTATTGCTAAGGGGCTGGTCGCTGTCAATGCACCGGCTCCGGCAGCGTCTGCGGCCACCCTGACCCTGACTGCCCAACAGGATAGCTGGGTGGACGAGGGCGCGCCCGGCACCAACTACGGCGCTGACACCAGGTTGGAGGTTGGTCGAGTGAGCGAACGAGCCTTCTACAACCACCAGACACTGGTCTGGTTCGACCTGGCAGCGTTGCCGGCTGACGCAGTTGTCTCGCAAGCTCACCTGGAGTTGTACCAGATGGAGGCGCAAGGGGCTGAGCGGTACGCCATCTGGCCCGACGCCATCTCCGGCCGCTGGGATGAGATGGGGGTCACCTGGTCGAACAACCCACCTGCCGCCAACATGGGCGATCCACCGTCCTACCTCACTTTGACGAACGGGTGGGTGGCGTGGGATGTCACCCTCATCGTCCAGTATTGGGCGGCTAACAGGGGCCAGAACTATGGCATCCTCCTGCGGGGCGACGGCGATACCCTGGGGCTGCGTGCCTTCTACTCGCGCGAATACGGTGAGGCTATGCCACGTCTCATCATTGACTACACAGAGACCACGGCGACGCCGACATCCACTACCATGCCCACCTATACGCCGACGCAAACGCCCACGGCGACGCCGACACCCACCGCCACCCCCACCCACACGCCAACCAGCACGCCTACGCCAACGCCAACCAACACCCCCACCGCGACTGGCACGGCCACGGTGACTCCTGGGGCGGACCTGTCGGTGGCCAAGGCCGACGCTCCAGACCCAGTAGAGGTGGAGGGCAGCCTGACCTATACGATCACGGTCACCAACAACTCACGCTCGGATGCCACCGGAGTGCAGTTGACCGACACGTTGCCGCAGGGTGTGGCCTTCGCATCGGCCTCACCCGGCTGCACGCAAACGGGCGGCGTGGTCACCTGTGGCCTGGGCAACCTGGCAGGCGGGCACAGCATCCAGGCCACCATCGTCGTCACCGCGTCGACCGGCATGGGGATCATCACCAACACGGTCAGCGTGAGCGCCAACGAAGCCGATCCGGTCACCGCGAACAACACCGCCACGGCCGCCACCCTGGTCCTGGAGCGGCCGATCGTCCTCGTCCCCGACGGCCTGGTGAGCTATGCGCTGACCGCGCCCAAGATCTTCTTCCACACGCGACCCATCTGCGCAGGCGCGGCCAACGCCGACGACGACCAGGTAGGTTTCGAGACCATCGGCCGCGTGGCAGCGTACGGGAGCCCGGTGCGCTCGCTCCGGCGGGAATCGCGCACCTGCGCTGCACCCGGCGAGGTCCGCTCCAACGTCGTCGCGGACGAGCGGTACGTCTACTGGGTCGGCGACACCGGCCTGGTGCGACTCTCCACGAACGCCAACCCCGGCGACCTGCCTGACCTGCTCAGCGCCGCAGTCAGGGGCGACTCGGAGTTGGCCCAGGATAGCGCCAACCTCTACGCGGCCGTCCTCGGCGACCCCACGCTGATCTATCGCGTGCGGAAATCTGACGGGGCCACGACGCTGCTGCGGACGGTGGAAGGCGGCGCGGCGCGGCTGTCGGCCGATGGAGAGTACCTCTACTGGCTGCGCGGAGGCGACTTGCAGCGCTACCAATTGACCGGCGGCGCGCTGGCGACGATCGCCATTGACGTTACCGGCTACCACGCCGAGGGCACGCGACCCTGTCCGGCGGGTGGCTGCGTGACGAAGTACGTGTTCATCGCCCAGGGCCGGCAGGTGGCGCGCTACAACAACGTGGACGGCTCCACCAGCGCGCCCATCTACACCAGCAGTGAGCCGAATGCTGAAATCTACGATCTCACCAGCGACGAGGACTGGGTGTTCGGCCTGGAGGAAGACCCGACGCCGAGCCCCAGCGACGTCGTGATCCGCTTCCGGCGCCAGGGCGGCGATGCGCGCCGGCTGTACCGGATGGACGCCGGCACCGTCCATGCCGCCGACCTCGTGGAGCTCTCCGGCAACCTCATCTACCTGAAGTACGCGGGCGCGTTGCAGATGGCGAACAAGATCCCCGATTGGGCGCTTAAGACCAACCTGCGCATCACCGGCATGCTGGTCACCCAGGGCATCCAGAACCGCACCCAGCCTGTGGAACTGATCGAGAACCGGCGCACCTTTGTGCGGGTGTTTGTGGCGTCAGACGGGCCGTTTGACGTGTCCGGCGTGACGGCCCACCTGTACGGTTGGTGGTGGTGGCCATGGGTTTCGAGCGGCCCCCTGGAGCCGATCAACGACAGTGGCAAGACGATTACCGTCCGTCAGTCGCCCGATCCAAACAACCTGAACGACAGCTTCCTGTTCGAGCTGCCCCTGGACTGGACTACCCATGGCAGCCTCGCATTGCGCGCAGAGCTGAATCCCTATCATGCGCCGCCTGAGCCTGACTACGACGACAACGCAGACATCGCAGGCTCCTTCTTTCCGCGGCCTTCGCCGCGGCTCGAGGTGCAATTTGTTCTCTTCGACTACTCGTGGAACGGCGTGGACTACCGGCCGCGCGTAGACAAGGATCTGTTCCAGGCCTACTCGTGGATCCGGCGCGCCTATCCGCTGGCGAGCACGCCTGGCTACGCCGACGATCCTTCACCCGGTTTCCGGCCCTACCCGTACTGGGAGCTCTATGATGCCGATCTGGGCGACCACGTCAACCGGACTTCGCAGTTCTGCTACGACAACTACACCGCAAAGGGCAAGGCGGGCTATCTTGAGTTTTGCGCCAGCTACTACACAAACGGCCTGTTGGGCGCGATGCGCACCGAATACGGTCTGCCGGCCAACCTGTTCATGTACGGGATGATCTCCGATGGGTTGAAGTTCCCGCGCGGCCAGGCCGACGGGCCAGGAATTTCCAGCGGGCCAGCGGGAAGTCCAAGGCCGGGCATCGGGAATTGGGATACCGACGGCGCGTACAGCGACTGGTACGCCGCGCACGAGGTCGGCCACACCGCGGGTCGCTTGCATCCCGCGCAAGGCAATTGGTGCGGGCAGAGCGCCGATGACCACAACTACCCGTACTACGACGCCAAGATTGGCCCAGGCGACGGCAGCGTGGAGGGCTTTGACACAGGCGATCCGACGTACGGGATCCCGCGAGCCGTCTACCCGGACAGCGTCTGGACCGACCTGATGAGTTACTGCGCCAATGAATGGATCAGCGATCACAACTATGAGTGCATCTACGAGTTCCTCACGACCGGGACGAATACCGGCAATTGCACGACTGGCACGTTGGCCCAGTATTCATCGCCCGGCACAATGCCCGGAACAGCGGGGCATACGCTGAGCAGCGCCATCGCCTCGCCTGTCAGCGGCGACTGGTTGAACCTGTTCGGCCTGATCATGACCGACACGGGGCAGGCAAGCATCAGCTACCTCCGCCGGTTGAGCAGTGTCGTCAACATCCCGCCGCGCGAGCCTGGCCCTTACCGCATCCAATTGCTCGACACCAGTGGCGCCGTGCTGGCCGACTATCCTTTCACCGCGTACAGGCCGCAAAACGGCCCCCCGGCGCAGTTGAGCTTCAGCCAGGTCGTGACGTTCACAGCGGGCACGACTACGGTGCGGATCGTTGACGCGGCCGGGCGAGAAATGGACCGCAAGCCGATCAGCGCTCATCCGCCCTCAGTCAGCAACGTGGCCCTGCCGGGAGCGCCCAGTCCCGTCACCGGCACCGTAACGCTGACCTGGACAGCCAGCGATCCCGACGGCGACCCATTGCGCTTCGACGTGCTTTACAGTCGAGACGGGGGCGCCTCATTTCACCAGGTTCACTTGAACGTCGCCGAGACCAGCGTGCCGGTTGACACTGCGCAACTCGGCGGCAGCAACAATGCTATCCTGCGCGTCGTCGCCAGCGATGGCTCCCAGAGCGTCCAGGCCGACAGCGCACCCTTCACGGTGGTGAACAAGCCGCCGCAGGTGTACATCATCTCGCCCGCCGACGGCACGAAAGTTCACTACGGCCAGTTGGTCAATCTGAGCGGCGAAGCCCTCGATCTCCAAGATGGCGGCGTGAGCGGGGCCAACCTGGTGTGGACCAACCAGCGGGGAAGCCTGGGCGCGGGCAGCTTCCTGGCGCTGACCGACCTGCCCGTGGGCGTCAACTGGATCACGCTGACGGCCACCAACACGGTCGGCCTTTCGGCCAGCGCCAGCGTGACGGTCACGGTTGACGACGACCTGAACCTGCCAGGCCCCACCCTGTCGGTCGGCCCGCTGCAGATCGGCTGGCACGTGGCCCCTGGAACGACGCAGCCGCAGACTGCGACGTTGAGCATCAGCAACGCCGGCAGCGGCGTTCTGACCTACACCGTCAGCAGCAACACCGCATGGCTGATGGTCAACCCGACCGGCGGCGTCGCGCCCGCCACGGTCGTCCTGACGGCCGACCCGACCGGCCTGCCCGATGGCACACTCAAGAAGGCGAACGTGGCGGTGAGTGGGGTGGGCGACACAGGCGGGCCGACGCAGGTCATCACCGTCCCGGTGAGCCTGTCGGTAGGGAACGTGTGGCCTGGAGTTGTTCGCCGAAAGGTCTACCTGCCGGTGGTAATGCGCAACGCACGATAGGCGAAAGGGGGACTTGGGCCAACCTGGTCATCGCCACCGCCGCTGGAGGCTAATGTGGCCATCCTGGGGCAATGGCAGGCAACGAGCAAATTCCTGCCAAGCTGATCACGGGCCGGTGGGCCCAAGTCGGAGGGAATGGTAGTCAATGACGACGGTCGTTCGTACCTTTCTCCTCGGAAAGTCCAGTGGGCTTGACAGAGGGTAAAAGTGGTGCTAGAATACGATAGAGGAGATTAGTGACATGGTTTGGGCAACGTAGGGCCATGTTGGCCTGGGGGGCAGGGGATACGGGCCATGGATACTCTGTGCTACTATGGCTTTCAAGTCAAAAAGGTCTCTCTGTGCCTGCACGCGCCAGCGTGAGTGACCTGTGGTTGCTCGCGTCGCTGGTGCGTGTTTGTTTCCTGGTGGTGGGGTAGCTGGAATGTGTGATGGATTGTCTTTGGGCGGATGCAGATTCGCGTGACTGCTGGCAAGGGGGCAAAAGATCGGTACACGCTGCTTTCGGAAATCGCCTTGCAGGTTCTGCGCGAATACTTTCGCGCGTACAAGCCCAAGGCTTGGCTCTTTGCAGGCAAAGAGCCGACAGACCATCTATCGGAACGGTCGGCACAGCAGATTTTCCAAGATGCAAGAAAAAAAGCAGGTATCGCCAAGCAGGCAACGTTTCACACATTACGGCACTCATTTGCGACTCACCTACTGGAGGATGGCGTAGACATTCGGTACATTCAAGAGTTGTTGGGGCATGGCAGCATAGAGACGACGGAACGTTACACGCACGTCACGCAGAAAGGAATGGAACGGATCAAGAGTCCGTTGGATAGAC
>JBAWAP010000267.1:0-2036 GCA_049589355.1 Anaerolineae bacterium | reverse complement strand
ATGACTCCCTCGATCTTCTTATCCCGAAGCTCCCGATACTGGCGCATACAGAGGGTCCTGGCATTGGCGATCTTGCCCCCCACAATGGCCTTCGTCACCTCCAGACAAAAAGCCTCGTCCGCCGCCCTGGCAAACTGCTGCTGCCTGAGGGAGACCTTCTTGGAGAACTCCGGCTGCAGCCGCCCCTTGTAACGCCCCGCCTGGGTGAGAAAGGCTACGTCAATGCCCCGCCCCAACAGGAAGGACACTGTGGCCGGGGTAATGCTGACACTGCCGAAGATGATCACCTGACTCACCTCAATGGCCGGAATGTCCAAAAGTGTATCCTTGCCTTTTTTGACCAGGAGCCGCTCGCCCGTCTTAGCCAGGTACGCCCCTTGTTCGGTAACGTAGAGAACAGACATATCTTTCACTCCTCCTTGTTTCCCCTACCAACCCGCTTCCTCAACCTCCCCCTCACTCCCGCCACCGCAGGGCCCACCCGTTCCCCTCCGGCTCTTACAGCCTCCCTGGCCCGCTCCCCAGATCGCATGGCCACCTCTTGGCCTCTCTCCACCACCTTCCCCCCTCGCTCCCTGACTCTCTGATAACCCCTCCCCACAATGGCCCGCAGCCGCTCCATCGAGGGCCCCTCCTCTGGCTTCTCCACCACCCCCTCCCCGGCGAAGACAGCCCCCAAAAAGCTGAAACCCTCATCGAAAGGCACGATGTGCGTCTTGGCCGGATTCAGCCTCAGCCGCAGGCTGGCCAGCACTCTCTCAGCATCCGCCAGGCCCCGCCTGGCCTCACCCTCGGCCCGGCAGAGGATCACGAGGTCATCGGCATAGCGCACCACCTGATGGCCTCGCCCCACCATCGCCACGTCGAACTCGTGAAGGTAAACGTTGGCCAGTAGCGGCGAAAGCGCCCCTCCCTGAGGCGTGCCCACCGGACCCTCCCCCCCTTCCCCCCAACGCCTGCCCTGAGCAAGGCCGAAGGGTTGGGGGGATAGCAGGGGGGTCAGGCTCTTACGCGCCACAGGGACCAATGCCCCCAACAGCGCCACCGCTACCCCCACCGCCACGTTGCGCGGCGTAGCTAGCTCTGCGGCTCGCTTCCCCAGAGCAGGTAGCTTCTTGACCCGCTTGAGAACCGGCCTGGAGAAACTCAACAGCAGAAGCAACAAGTCACCAGACAGGCGACGCAGGGCCTCCTCCCGCGCCACCTCCTCACTGGCCCTCACCTCCAGCTCAAGTTCTTCTTCGACGAAGGGATAGGCGGACATCCCCCCCTCCCGCTCCAGGAGATGCTCGATCCCCCAATCCACGGCCCGCTCCATGTAGCCCTTGGTCAGCCCAAACAAGGTCTCGAAAGGAATGGCGATCCCCTTGCGAGAAGCCTCCTCCTCAACGGCCGCCATCCCCAGCATCCCCACCTTGAGCCAAAGCTTAATCAAACGCAGCATCTCCTGATCGTCAATGTAGCGCCCCAGGAGGGCCATCAATATGTCGTGGTCAATGGAATCGAAGCAAGCCTCGATGTCCGCGTCCACCACCCAGGTATAGCCCTCAGCCCTGTACTCGATGATGCGCTCCACAGCGTCCTGGATCGAGCGCTCAGGGCGAAAGCCAAAACTGCAATCGAGGAAAACGCCCTCGAAGATGGGCTCCAAGACGTTGAGCACCGCCCGCTGAGCGATGCGATCCTGCACAGAGAGGATGCTGATGGTCCTGGTCCCACCGCCCTTCTTGCGGATCTTCACCCTCTTCACGGGCATGGGAAGGTAAGTCCCCTCCTCCAGAGCTATGGCCAGATTAGCCATGTTCTCCTCCCAGTTGGCCTCGAAATCCTGCAGGGAGACCAAGTCAACGCCCTGGGAATGCTTGCGATCAGCCACCCGCACGTTGGACCGCACCTTCCGCCAGGCATCGGTCAGGTTCTTGACCTCGTACACCTGGCTGAACAGAGATGGCTCCTTTTTCTTGCCTTTGCCCAATCTAACCATAGTTCTCCTCACAAGCCCCCAGCCCCAGCCCCCCCTCAGTCCCCCCCAACTC
>JBAWAP010000266.1:0-3212 GCA_049589355.1 Anaerolineae bacterium | reverse complement strand
TCCTTACATCAAGTAATTCCTCTCCTTACGCTATGTAATACAAAAAGGCCCCGTAGTTTCAATACGGGGCCGGTGTGGGTAAGGCATGCATAGGTGTGGAGGTAGTAGGGTGAAACCGACGGCGGGGCAGGAGTACAAGAGTAACTGGTCTCTTTACTTATCCTTTGCTCCCGCGCTCCTCCGCCCTCCAATGGCGGGTTTACGCTTAGGTATGGAGAACCCTCCGCTCGACTCGCCTAGTCTGCCCCATCGCTAGAAATGCTAAGCCCGCCAGCCCCAGACACGACCAAAAGGAGAAAGCGCCTTGGCTTGCTGGAACAGTGCTAACCGATCTAGCAATGAAGGAGGAAAGAGTCACAGTGGTGGGAGGAGGATCGAAGCCAAAGTCATAGGTGTGCCTGTTGGCTCCCGCACCTTCCGTCGTGAACTGCACGGTGGAGTAGTCGGCGTGGATGCCGCCGTTGTCGCCGTCACTGTCGTGCAGGTCGGTGCCCTGGTCCGGCGGGGCAGGCACCGCACCGGACGGCAGGCTGGGGTCGGTCAGGCTAATGCGCAGCTCGTAGGCAGTGTTGGGTTCGACTGAGTTGCCGCCAGTCATGTTAGTATCGTTGACGCCGCCACAATAGTAGTTGCCGTTGGCGTCGGTGGTGGCGGTGCCGACCTGGGTGTCAGCAATGCCATCGTCGTTGGTGTCGGCCCACAGTCCCACGTCTACACCGGCGATGTTCGCTTCCTCGGGATCCTGGATGCCGTCTTGTAGGTCTTCCCGAAGCGAATGACCATCGGGCAATAGGTACGGTCCGAGCGCCAGGCGACTCCATCGTCCTTGTGGAAAATCCGGCTTTGCCTTGTCCAGGTGATCCCATCTGTCGAAGTGGCGTAGCCAATTCCGTGAGACATGGTGTTGTTGCCGCCTGAATACCACATCTCGTAACTGCTGCTTGAGTTCTTGATGATAGTCGCGCGGCTGACATAGTTGTAATCCCAGTCGCCAGATTGAAAAGTGCCCTGCAAGACCGGATCGGCTTTGCCATCACTGTTTCCATCGTACCCGGTCCAAGTGATTCCGTCGCTGGAGAAGGCCAAGCCAAGGCTTTCAGTGCCACCAGTCGTTCCATCGTAATACAGCGTGAACGTCCAATCAGTCCCACTGTTCGATGCGCCGGGTTGGTAGAGCACGTCCGCCGGACCGTACGACCCCCTGTTCCAATTGGGCCAGATGCCTGTAACAATCGGCACTGTGCCATTCATAAGCCACCATCTCTCCCGAGAAAAACCTTCTGCCCAGAGTGTTCCCCAGGCAAGAGTGGGTCAAAGATCGCGTCTCCTCTTTAACACGGCCGCCACAATCACACCCGTGCTTGCCAGAGCCAGCATTGGGATGACGAAAGGAATTTCAGAGGCACTGCCGCGCGCGGTGAAGGAAGAGAGCGTGACGGCAGTTGGTGTGGCGCGGTAGTTGCGGCTGAATTCCGAGGTGTTGTTGTTTGGATCGGTGGCTGTGCCGGTGAGATAGTCGTCGGTGGTCATACCCTTGCCCGTAACGTCTATGTCGCAACTGAAATTGCCATCGGTGGAACTCGTGTTGCAAGTACCAAGAAAGGTTTTGCCCTCGCCGTAGCCGGATGGATCAGCGGCAGCGATGAAGAACTCGAGCGTCGAATTGGCAAAGGTGGTTTGACCAGACGCACTCCCGACGTATCCTTCGACGTGAAGGATATTGGTATATTTGTTCAGGGTGGCGAGGGTAATCACCGGAAAGTCCATATCGTTGTTGGGGTAGGTAGAGTTCTTGGTCCCGTTGTTAAGCGTAACGCCATCCGGCGTAAGAGTGGTACCGTAACTCAAGTCAATCCCCAAGCCAGCGTTGTCGTAAACGCTATTCTGGCTGATGCGGTTGCCTGAGGTCGGATTCCTTCCCTCGTCAGCGATTAGGATACCGGGACCCAGGTTAGCCGTGACGATGTTCTTGCGAAGGGTGTTGTTGCTGGCGCCCTTGCGGATAGTGATGCCCTGCTTATTGTTCCTGCTGGTATTGTTCTCCACCACCTTTCCCCCGGTGCCGGCATCCTGAGAGCCCAGTTCAATGCCGTTGCCGCAGCCATGGTTAGTGGTGGTGCAGGTATTATCGTGTGACAGATTGTAGCGCACCTCTCCATTGATGCCGTCCACGTCAATACCGTCATGGGCGTCAGAATTCCAGCCGTTGGTGAACACCTCGTTGTAGGTCACATAAAGTACGCTGTCTGACAGCACACCGACGATCCCTGATTGACCGCAATAGCCAACATAACTTCTGGTCACCGTCAGTTGTGCAGGTGGCTGCACATCCACGCCGAAGTTGATGATTCGCGCTGCCGCTCCGGGATCGCTGCCGTCAGCCCGGGTACCGATCAGCATGTCCGTAACCACCCGGTTAGTGCCCGTTCCCCCTGTGCTTTGGATGCCGCGTCTGCCGTTAAACAGAGCCATCCCCTTGAGGGTGATGTTGGAGGCGTTCCCATCAACAGGGAACATGGTGAAGCCACTACCGCCATTCCTACTCCCGTCAATTTCTATCTCTGGTTTGTCATACCTTGGCAAGGAGATGGCGTCTACTCCCACCGTGCCGCCGGTGCCCACTTGGCCAGGGTTGGTGTTGCCTTGGTTCGTCGTCTGGGTTGTGCCATCAATGGTGACAGCGTCATTGATAGTGGGCAAACTGCTGGTTACAGTTATCTTCCACCAATAATCGCTGGGCCCTGTCCAGTTGCTGTATCTCGTGTCCGTGCTGGGGATGCTGAAAGTGATGGTGTCGAGACCGGGGTTGGCGTTGGCGTCAATAATCGCCTGGCGCAGCGATCCCGGACCCGAGTCGTTGGTGTTTGTAACTGTGTAGGTGGCTGCCTGCGCCGGCTGCGCCGTCAACGACAGAAACAGCGGTACCAGGATGAGCAACTCCACCAACTGCCCAAAAATTCTTTTCTTCATTTTTACCTCGCAGTGTAGATTGTCACTTGAGCGGAGTCGAAACATCTAAAAACCAAGATGCTTTGCATCGCTACGCTCGAAATGTCAGGATGTCTCACGTCACCCGATCAGAATCGGCGGGAAAAGGCGGCGGAAAACAGCTTCTGCTGTGTTCGTTCATAAGCGAGGCCCCAGGTAGAGCCCACTTGGCTGCCTATGGCCGCACTCGTCGGGGCCGGCGAAGACCCTGAAGCAGAATAAGC
>JBAWAP010000265.1:0-50740 GCA_049589355.1 Anaerolineae bacterium | reverse complement strand
CCTTTGGGCGATTGCGAGACTTTGGGCTGAAATAGAGCGAGTGCAAGAAGATCGGATTCGCCTTGCGTTACAGTTTGTTTTCACTTCTATGGTGGTTAGAGTGTCAAAACGAGCTGAATACCGCGTTAGTGGCGGTGCTGGGAATATTGCACGATTGACAATTCCACCTTTGCAGCGCGAAGCAAACGTCATTAATCTTTTTGAACGGAAGCTGGCCTCTATTGTCAGCGCATTGCAGGAACTGCCATTTCCACCAGGCATGCATGTTCATGTCGGCGTCGGTTCTGCGACCAAACTAACCGTCATCCAAGACGAATGTGTTGATTATGTATTTACCGATCCCCCCTTTGGGATGAACATCTACTATTCGGACCTGAACTTTCTGTGGGAGGTTTGGCTTGGCGAGCTCACAGATGCCACCGAAGAAGCCGTTGTCCACCGCGAGCAGAAGGTCAATGCCAAGACCGTCGCTGACTACGCCCGCCTGATGACCGAATCCTTCCTGGGAATGCACCGCGTGCTCAAGCCAGGGCGGTGGGCCAGCGTGGTCTTCCATAATTCGGGCGACGCCATCTGGGAGGTGATCCTGGCGGCAGCCCAGGAGGCCGGCTTTGAACTGGCCGAGATCAACGCCTTTGACAAGGAGCAACTCTCCTTCAAGGGCATCCGGGGGCAGAAGGGCCTGGAGCGGGTCACGGGCAAGGACATCGTGCTCAACCTGCGTAAGCCCCGGCCGGGAGAGCAGCGCACCGCCAACGGCAAGGTCTACGCCGACGAAATGGAACGGCGCCTCGTGGAGGCCATCGCCGCCTTCCTGGAGGCCGGCCCGCCGCCGGAGGAACGCACCCTGCAAGGCCTGTGGAACCGCGCCCTGTATGAGATGCTGCGAGAGGGCAGCGTGCAGGTGAGCATGGCCCAGGTGGGGGAGATGCTGCCCCACTACTTCAAGGAGGTGGACGGTCGCTGGTATCTGCGGGGCGAGGCCGTGGTGGGCGGCAACGTCTACGATCTCAAGACCGACGGCGGGGCCATCGCCTGGCTCACCGCTGTCCTGGCTAGTAGCCCGCGCACCACCGGAGACTTGATCCCTTTGTGGCAGGCGGAGACGGCGTACCTGGGGGCGGCGGACACCGGCCGGCTGGACCGGCTCTTGCAGCAGAACTTCTGGCCGGACAAGCGCACCGGCCACTGGCGGATGCCCACGGCGGCGGAGCGGGAGCAGATGTCGGCCCGTCGGTCATTGGCAGACGATGCTCACCTGCGGGTGGTGCGTCGCTTCCTCAAGGGCGATCTGGACCGGCGGCCCAGCGACCGGGAGTTGGCGGAGTGGCTGCGTTTCTGCTATCACCGCCAGGCCTACGCCGAGGCAGTAGCTCTCTTCCCCCACATCCACCCGGACCAGGTGGAGGCGGAGCGGTATGCGGAATTGAAGAAGATCGTGGCGGTGTGCAGAATGCGGGTGGGTTCATAGTGCGCGCTTTAGCGTGTCATTTAGGCGCTGAAGCGCCCACTACGAACAGCTCTTCACCAAGGAGGCTGGACAATGTCGGAGCCACTGTTTGAGGCCTATGCTGATTATTACGTGCCTCTACTCAAGGTAATGGCCGATCTGCCCGATGGACAGGGGCAAGTCAGAGACGTGCTCGATCAGTTCTGGACACGTTACCAGCACCGTATCCCGCCCCAAGATCGAGAGAAGCTACCCGATGGGCGAACATACCGTTGGGCCAACAAGGTGGCGTGGAGTCGCAGCCACCTGATCGTCGTGGGCTTGATGGATTCCCCGGCCCATGGTATCTGGCGCATCACTCAGAAAGGGCGGGATTGGCTGGCTGAGAATCCCCAAGCCACCCGTCTGACCGCTGCTCTCAAGCGACAGCCTCCCAAAGGCCGCCCTGTGGGTCGTAAGGGCTCGCGCCGACCGTCGTCATCTGCCAGTCAGATGGGAATTACCCTCGAGATGCTGGAACAGACACGTAAGGTCATGCCAGCGGACCAATTCCGCCAGGTCTGGGGGGAACTCTATGACAAGCTTCAGTCAGAGGAACGCGTCAAGGCTATTACGCCTCTCACCGACAAGAAATTGCTGGCTGCTGCCCGCCAACCGGTGCAGCACATCCAGGACTTTCTACAAGGCCGGGGGAGCGATGTGCCCAGGTCCGAAGAGGTTTGCGATTGGATTCACTTCTGCTACACCCTGGGCCTATACCGGGAGGCCGCGGCCCTGTGGCAATACGTTCACCCGGATGACGTCAATCCCTGGCAGTACGAGCGCACCAAACGCCTGGCTACCGTCTGTGCTATGAAGACGGCAGGGAAAGCATGAGTCAACCACACATACCGCAAAACCTGAGCGATTTCCTGTATCGAAGACTGGCCGCCTTGCACCCTAATGCTCGCCTGGTTTTCGTCTTTGACCCGCCAGGTCGCCTGTCCCTGGGTGACAGCCTGACTGTGGAGGGTCGGACCTGGGCGGTGCATCATTACGAGGGAAACGACCTGGCCTTCCGCGCCCGTTTTACTCTGGGCGATCGCGCGCTCATCTGGGCCACCTGCCCAACTGATCTTCGCCCCGGCCTCGAGTCCCGGCTGGAACTCAGCAGCGTGGTAGACCTGTTGGCCCAGGCCGATACCTTGTTTGACCTGAGCCTGGTGGGTGTGCTGCAAGACCTGGTGCCGAGCGAAACCTGGCCGCCGGAGGCCGTGGATCGTCACGACGAGGTTCTGTCTGCCAACCTGCCTGCCGTTGTGCAAGGACAGGCTCAGTTGCGCCTTCATCTGCCCCGCGGAGCGGCCCTGGACGCCCACGCCATTCGCGCCCTGGCCCTCCACGCCCGGCAGCCTGACCTCCCCATCGGTGATCTGCTCTTCCACAAAGACACCTCTCTCCAGGTACTGAACCGCTACATCCGCCTGGCCTGGGAGGCTAAATGGGATGCCGCTGGCCGTGACCTGTTGCGGGAGCAGGCTCGTCTCTCCCCGCAAGTGTCTCTGGGAGACCTGACAGCGTGGCTTGACGCGCCTCCAGATGCCCTGGCCAGTTACCTATACCTGCGCCGGCTCCTGGGGCAGCACCGCGTGCCCAATATCGCCAACCAACTGCGGGGCCTGGGCGTTTTGAGTTTTGACCCGGAACCTCTGGAGCCCTGGGTGGACCACGTTCTGGCCCGTTGGGAGAAGGATGCGGTCTGGCGGCAGCAGGTGATCGTGGCCGCCGAGGAGAGCCTGAGCGATACCGACCTGCGCCACGCCGTAGACCTGCTGCCGGGGAAGGATACACAAGCCGTACTGACTGCCCTGGCCCGGGCCGAGGCCCCAGCCCTGGTGTACGAACTGGCTACCCGCCTCTTGATGAGCACGCCAAAGGACAGGCTGGACGGCTTGATCACCGCGTGGCCGCAGTATCGACCCGGCGCCTTGAGCAACTTGCCCCCCAGTCGGTATGCCGCGTACGCCCGGGACATGGCCGGATTTCTGGACGAGGCCGCCTTTGTAGTGGAGCGGCTCAGCCGTCCCTTCTCTCCATCGCCCGACCTGGCAGGGATTCTGGACTGGTACGTGGACGGCGGTTACTACGATTTGGAGTTCGCCTGCGCCCGGGCGGCCGGCTACCTGCGTCGCTTGCCGGATCACGCCCTGGCCGAGACCTTGCGTAAAGATTATCTGGATGGCCTGCGCCAGCGCATCCGTGACTTCCTGCACCAGGCCGACGAGGAGCTGGCGCGGCGCATCCAGGAGAACTGGGGCGGCTACCTGGGGCATCCTCGTCTCTCCACAAACGTCCTCTGGAACCTGGTGAGACAGCGTCGGCTCCGTCCCCAGGCCAAGGCCTGCCTCTGGGTGGTGATCTTTGATGGCATGAGGTGGGACACCTGGCAGCGAGTGGTCAAGCCTCGCCTGTTGCAACTCTTTGAACTGGATGAAGCGGAGAAGGCTTACCTTAGCCTGCTCCCTTCTTGGACAACCGTAGCCCGCGCCAGCATCCTGGCCGGCCAGCCGCCTGTGCGCTGGAAGAGGCCGGACGGCGGGTTCACCACCAACCAGAAACTGCTGGTGGCGCGGCTCTTTGAGATCCCGGCCAGCGAGGTGGATCATCGCCTCCAGTTCTATTCCGGTATGGAAGCTGATCGCACCTACAGCCAACTGAGCCGGGAGGCCCGCTATCCCTGGAATGTCCTCATTTTCAATATCAGCGACGACAATCTGCACCAGGAACGGGACAACCTGGAGGGTCTCAACAAGGGCATCGGCAGCCGCCTGGAGAGCATTATGCAGACCTTGGAGACGCTGGTGCAGTCAGAGGATATGGTGGTGCTCACCAGCGATCACGGTTTCATGGAACTGGACGCCGCCGATGGGGTAGTGGTGGAAGAGGACGCCCGCTGGCAGCGAGAGGCCCAGGGGCTGAGCAGCCCTGTTCGTTTTCGCTATCTGACCGGCATGGAACACCCGGCCGGCATCAGCGTGAAACATGCGCCGCTCAGGGAGTCTCCCTTCACGGTGGCGGTGGGACGTCGCTGGTTCCGCCGCGCTGGCGATAACCGTCCGCCGGCCCGCTACGCCCACGGCGGCCTCTCCCTGGCCGAGATGGCCGTGCCCGGCGCCGTGTTGCGGCGGATTGTGGAGCCCAGGATAGAAATCGTCATCGTCCAGGCGCCGCCAGCAGTCCAGGCAGATGAGGGACAGACGATAACGGTGGAGATCGTCCTGGAGAACAAGGGCAACCAGGCCGCCGCCTTCAGTCTCGTGGCCAGGGCCAACACGGATACGGCCCCCCCGACCTTCCAGGCCACGCTGGCGCCAGGCGAACGGTACGTCTTGCGGCCATCAATTTGTCCCATTTACCGTGAAAAGGGTACCAGCACCACCGGCTTGAACCTGGAATTGCGTTACCAGGATGTCCAGGGAAATCCAGTGAGCCGCCATAAGTTGGTGCTGGTGACCGTCCGCCCACGCACGGACATGGTGGAAATCCAGTTCGGGGGCCTGGACGAACTGGATGCGATGGCGTAAATGCATACGCGAATTGAGGTACGAACGTGAGCCAAGCATTGACCCCTACAGACGAAAAAGTCCTCAGCCTACTGAGCGACCGGGTGGTCTTGAAACCTCTCACCCGCTGGAACGAGGCATACAAAGAATTCCCGCGCTACGTGTTGGAGTACCTGTGCGCCCGCTACGTGGACCCCGGCAACCCGGTGGCCGGCCAGGCGCGCATAGACCGCCTGCTCCAGGAACACTACGTGGAGAGCGACGCCAAAGAACTCATCAAGAGCCGCATCAAAGAACGGAGCGAGTACGTGCTCCTGGGGTCGCTCCAGGTGCGCCTGGACGCCGCCCGCGACCACTACTGGGCCGAGGTGCCGGCCTTGGGCGATAGTTTTGTGCGCGTGAGCCAGAAGGTCTTGAACGAGTATGGCGACGCCCTGATGACCGGCGGAGCCTGGGGTACCATGACCATGGAGTACGACGCCCGGTACGAGATCAAGGGGCGTATCTATCCGTTCTTCATCCGGGAGTTCAAGCCCTTTCAGATCACCCGCCTGGACCTGGACGACTACATCGTCAAGCGCCAATCGTTCACTACCGACGAGTGGGTTGACCTACTCATCCAGACCATCGGCTACAACCCGACGCGCTTCAGCCACAGGGAGAAGATGCTCATGCTCTTGCGGCTGGTACCCTTCGTGGAGGCCAACTACAACCTGATTGAACTGGGCCCCCGGGAGACCGGCAAGACCTACACCTACCGGAACACCTCTAGCCGCTCCTTTGTGATCTCTGGCGGCAAGGCCACGCCCGCTACCCTGTTCTACAATATGGCCAGTCGCAAGACCGGCATCCTGGGCTACCGGGACGTGGTCTTCTTTGACGAGATCGCCAGCACCAGTTTCACCGATCCGGAGGCCACCATCAGCGTGCTCAAGGACTACATGCAGACGGGTCACTTCAGCCGGGGGCCGCTGGAGTTCACCGCCCAGGCCAGCATTGTCCTGGGGGGCAACATTGATACCGACCTGGAACGAAAGGCTCCGGTGCCGCGTTATCGGCATCTCTTTGAGCCGCTGCCGCCGGAATTGGGCATGGATACGGCCTTCCTGGATCGCCTGCACGCCTTCCTGCCGGGGTGGGAAGTGCCCAAGAACCAGCCGGAGAACTATGCCCAGGGCTATGGTTTCATCACCGACTACCTGGCCGAGATCTTCAGCCGTTTCCGGCGCCGCAACTATCAGACGGTGGTCAACAGCCGGGTGGATTTCAGCGGCCTGACCGGTCGCAACCAGGATGCCATTCGCAAGACCGCGGCCGGCCTGCTCAAACTCGTCTTCCCCCATCGCGCCGCCGAGGACCTGGCCGACGATGAACTGGACCTCTGTCTGGACCTGGCGGTGGAGTGCCGCGCCCGGGTCCTTGACCAACTGGCCGTCCTGGCCCCCAGCGAGTTTAAGCCGGCGGCGTTCAGGCTACCCAAACGAGCGGTAGTAAGGGCAGACGCATAACCATATTTGGCCCGACCAGTATGGCGAAGAGGGTAAACTGGCTCAGGTGGAGTAAGTCAATGATAGAGGAGTTCCGGGCAGGGGAAACCCAGGGACCGCGCGACAAGGCGGAGCAAGCCCTGCTTGAGTTGGGGCACAGCCCCAGTGCTTCCAAAGTGGTGGAGGGCTTGGTGGGGCTACTGGCTGACGCCGATGAGAACGTGCGCTGGCGTGTCGCCTACGCCCTGGGTGTGGGACCGACACTGCTGAGACAAAGGCCTCTCACCGTCACTGTAGCCTAGCCCCTCGTGGGCGTTACGGGCACAAGGCCCTATGCTACGAGCTAACGGAGAAAATCTATGTCTTGGACGAAGCCATATCATCCACCACGCAATCAACGGCTTGATCCTGAGCTTTACACCCACGCCAACCGGGTATACTTCATCACGATTCGGGCTTACCAGAATCAATCTCCCTTTGTCACTGCTGACCTGAATGCCCACACGCTTGACGTCCTGCGCAACGAGCAGACACGCTTGCATTGCAAGGTCTTCACCTATTGTCTGATGCCGGACCATCTGCATTTTCTAACTAGCCCTTGTGAGGATGGCCTCTCTGTGCTGACGTTCACCGATCAGTACAAGGGGAAGGCCACGAATGAGAGTTGGCAGTTCAGCTGGCGAGGTAAGCTCTGGCAGCCTCGTTATTATGATCACATCATCCGTGATGACGAAAGCCTGGTCGAGATCGCACAGTATATCCTCGACAATCCTGTTCGCAAGGGCTTGGTCGAACGGGCCGAGGATTGGCTATGGAGTGGACACATGAACCCGTTGCCAGTCTAGCCAGCCCGCCGCCTCAACGACACTGACACTCTCGCTGCCAGCCGTGCCCTGACCCGCCTGGAGAGCCTGGGACTGCTGGAACGGTCTGAACAACGTCGGGGGCCAGGCGTCTACTACACGCTGGCCAGGGAAGTGCCAGAAGCTCCCCAGGCTACTCCCCAGGGTACTCTCCAGGGTACGGCAGAACTCCCCAGGTTGCTGGTCGAAGGAAAGCGACTGTCACGTCACGAAATGATCGAACTGCTTGTGGCTCTCTGCGCTGAGCGCCCCCGGACAGCCCGCGAGCTGGCGCAGTTGCTTCACCGAAACATGAAATACTTGCGCGATACCTATCTCTCGCCGCTGGTGAGAGAGGGACGACTGCAACTGACCGGCGCACCTAACGATCCCAACGTGGCCTATCGCGCTGCTGGCCCGCCTGGAGCCGAGCAAGGAGGGAGGTGACCATGACCACCGTGATTCCCTACGATCGGGCTCTGCCCGAGATCCCCGTCGTCAGAAATGGATAGCCTTTGGCGAATTGGCCCAGGCAATCCTGGAGCCTGAGCAAGAGAGTGTGATGTTCACCGATCTTAGAGGGCGCCAAAGCTGTGAAACAGCGCGGACGGGAGGCATACATCAATGACTCTCAGCGACATTTCCAGCGGCCTGTGGCCGCACTTCCAAGAGTATGATGTCCGAACCTTGGACCTTGACCGCGATGCCAATCTGATCATTCAGCGCACGCTGGAATATGGCACCTGGGACGAGGTGCGCTGGCTGTTTCGCACTTACGGCGGCCCGCGCATCCGCACCTTCGTGCAAGAACGGGGCGAACGCCTGCTATCTCGTGTCACGTTCAACTATTGGCGCAAGCTGTTGGGGGTACACGAATGGCGGCGCTGGCCATTTCCTACCGCAAAGGGGGAGGTATGGGACAGATAACCTTTTGAAGATGCGGAAACGCTGCCTATGCCCCCGATGATTGACCGTACACCCTGGCCAACCATGAAGCGGTTTCTGGAACGTCAGGCGATAAAGGCCGGACGGAAGCATCTGGAAGACTTGTGGCCTTGAACAGCTCGCTGCCAGGCCAATCCAGTTTGCCACTATGACACTAAAACCAGGAGGACATCATGTCAGACAAAGAGCACGCCACCAAGGCGACTGAGACTGCTGTCCGCCGCCCAGGCAAATGGATATGGCAAGCTGAAAGCAAACACGTCGCCCAGGCCGAGGTGCTGCCCCTGCGCCGCGATATGGTGACTTTGCTCACTTACCTGCACGAGAATCGAGTCAAGGGCACACAAAGCACCGGCAATCTGCCCCTCAAGGTCGTGCGTGAAGTGACGGGCCGCTTTGTGTATCCGCCAGAACTGGACAGAGCCATCGGAGATTACACCTTCCGGGTGCGAAGCGAGGACGACGTTTGGCCCCTTTACTTTCTGCACAGTCTGGCCTACGTTGGCAGGTGGCTGGTGGGAGGCCCGGCCCAACCGTTGGTGGTCACGCTAGACGGCGCAAGATTCCTGACCGCCAGCCCCTTGGTTCAGGTATGGATGCTGTTTGTCACCTGGTGGGAAGGAGTTGACTGGCTCATCGCCTATCCTTTCACCGGCATGGGAGAAAGCTTGCCACCCCGCTTTCAGCAGATCGCCCTTGCTCACTTGCTGTCCTTGCCGGCCGAGACCCACATCCCCTTTGAACCCTTCGCCGACAAGCTCATCCGAGAGACCGGGCTGAAGTGGACAGCGCCGAACATGATCTTTGCCCGAGATTCCCTGCGCGGTGCCATCGGGCGCATGGTGATCGGCGTCCTGGCCGATTTTGAGATGGTGGAGCCGGAGTATCAGGACAAACCGCTGGGCAAGGGCACGATACCGAAATTGGTCGCCTTCAAGATTGCCTCTTTCGGCAAGGGTCTGCTGGAGTCACTTCAAGCATGAGATGAGTCAACTACACTCGGTTCACGAGGATTTCGGGTCCACCCTCAGCCCCCACTGGCAGCGTCTTGTTGTCGGCAACGGTTCGCTGGAACTGATGGGCAGCACATTGCGTTTGGTCAACACCGACACCTCGTCGCGCTACTACACCAACGCGCAAATTGACGACTACCAGCACCGCGCCCGCCGCAATTTCCTGTGGCGGCCACCGTTGACCCTCACCGTGCGCGCACGCTTCTCGCACCCCGCTCCCACCCTCCACAACGATGAGCGATGCGTTGGTGCCTATCACCAACAGGGGCGGAGCAGCGGGCAGATATTCAGCGGGACGGCAGGCTTCGGCTTCTGGAATGACCCGTTCATGATGACCGGCGCACGCCTGCCCACCCTGCCGCGCGTGATCTGGTTTTTCTATAGCTCGCCTCCGTCCAACATGAAGCTGGACGTGCACACGCCTGGCTGTGGCTGGAAGGCCGCCACCATGGATGCCATGCGTCTGCCGCTTTTCCTGCTGGCACCGACTGCGCCCGTTGCTGTGCCGTTGATGAACATCCGCCCGCTGTATCGCAAGCTGTGGCCCATCGCGCAGCGCGCCATCGGCGTGTGCGAGGCGGCCATTGACGTCACAATGACCGACTGGCACACCTATGTCATCGAGTGGGGAACCAGGTCGGCGCACTTCAGCGTTGATGGTAGGTTGATATTGGAGTGCAAGACACCGCCGCGCGGCCCGTTGGGGCTGGTCCTCTGGCTGGATAATCAATACATGGTCGCAACGCCCTGGGGACGGCTCCGTCACGGGTGGCTCCAGGCCCCTGGTCGTCAGTGGATGGAGTTGGACATGCTGGCGATTGAGCCAGCCGACGCTTCTTTGAGTTGAGAGCTATGCCGACGGAATGCAAAGAAACGGCCATGCTGGTATGCTGATGGGTATCGCTTTCCATTGGAACAGATTCGGCAATTGACTGGTGACTGGAGGAGGTCTTGTGTCTTTCTTGCAAGATGAAATTCGCCAGCAACCGCAGGTGCTCACGACGCTACTGGATCGGGAGATCGAAAACGCCCAGCGCATCGCCGCTGATCTGCGAGCGCGGGGCGTCAAGTACGTCATTATGGCCGCGCGGGGCACGTCGGACAACGCGGCCCGCTACGGGCAGTATCTCTTTGGCGCGCACAACCGCCTGCCGGTGGGGCTGGCCACGCCGTCACTGTTCAGCGTCTACGGCCAGCCGCCCCGGCTGGAAGACGGCCTGGTCATCGGCATCTCTCAGTCCGGCCAATCGCCTGACATCGTGGCGGTACTGGAGGAAGGGCAACGGCAGGGCGCACCGACGCTGGCCATCACCAACGTCCTCGACTCCCCCCTGGCTGCACAAGCTGATTTCGTGATGCCCCTACACGCTGGCGAGGAGAAAGCGGTGGCTGCCACCAAGACCTACACAGCGCAATTGACCGCGTTGGCATTGCTTTCTTGCACTCTGGGGGACGATCCCGACCGCCTGGCGGCATTGCGACGAGCACCCCTGGCTGTGGAGTACGTATTGGACCGAGAGGCACTGATCGCGGACGCAGTGGAACGCTATTGCTACATGGAGACGTGCGTCGTTATAGGCCGAGGCTACAATTACGCCACCGCCTTCGAGATCGCCCTCAAGCTCAAAGAGCTCAACTACCTCATCGCCGAGTCCTACTCCTCGGCGGATTTCATGCACGGCCCCATTGCCGTGGTTGGCAGCGGCTTTCCGGCGCTGGTCGTCGCCCCCAGCGGCAAGATGTTCGACACCATGCGCGATTTCACTCTGGAGCTAAAATCGCGCGGTGCTGAACTCCTCATCATCTCCGATCGGCAAGACCTCTTGGCCGAGGCCGTCACGCCGATGCCACTGCCAGAGGGCGTGCCAGAGTGGCTATCGCCCATTGTGGCTATCGTTCCCGGCCAGCTTTTCGCTCTGCATCTGACGCTGACTAAGGGGCACGATCCAGATCAGCCTCAGGGAATTCAGAAGGTCACGCTCACCCGGTAGCTGAAGGTGCCATTTCACTGGGGGACAGAGAGGGGAGTTTCTCTCTGTCCCCTCACCTTTGTTGAATACGGGCTGGACAAAAAATCCAAATTGATGTATCATATCCCCCAGTTTGTGTCAAAACTAAACAGGAAGGAGACAGAAGTTGGATCAAACAGAGGCTCTGCTTAAGGAGATCACCGAAGCACCAGGGGTGCCCGGCTACGAGGGCGAGGTACGGGCAGTGATCCGCCGCCACCTGGAGGGGATCGCGACTATCGAGCAGGATAAGATGGGCAGCATCATCTGCAAAAAAGTGGGTCTGGCTGACTTGCCTAAGGTGATGCTGGCCGGACACATGGACGAGATCGGCTTTATGGTAAAGCTGATTACCGAGGAGGGCTTCATCAAGTTCGTTCCCCTGGGCGGCTGGTGGGATCAGGTGATGCTGGCCCAGCGCGTGGTCATCAAAACCGCTCAGGGCGACGTCTTGGGCATCACCGGAGCCAAACCACCCCATATCCTGGCCCCCGAGGAGCGGAAGAAGATGGTCGAGAAGAAGGACATGTACATAGACATCGGGGCCAGCAGTGAGGAGGAGGTGAAGGAACGAGGGGTTCGCCCGGGCGACCCCATCATCCCCATCAGCGATTTCGCTGTCTTGGCTAACCCCAAGACCTACATGAGCAAAGCCTGGGACGATCGGGTTGGCTGCGCCGTCTTTATCGAGGCCATCCAACACCTGGCCGAGGAGCCCCATCCTAACACCGTCTACGGGGTGGGCACCGTTCAGGAGGAGGTGGGACTCAGGGGAGCCAAGACCAGTGCCCACGTCGTTTCGCCCGACGTGGCCATTATCCTGGAGGTGGACATCGCTGGCGACGTGCCGGGAATCGAGCCTGAGGAATCGGGCATCAAACTGGGCAAGGGTCCTTCCCTGCTTGTGTACGACGCTCGCATGATCCCGAATCTCAAGTTGCGAGACCTGGTGATCGAGACAGCCCGAGCGTTGGAGATTCCTCTGCAGTTCTCGGTCATGGAGGGTGGGGCCACCGACGGCGGGATGATCCACATTCACGCCGAAGGGGTACCCGCAGTGGTTATCGGTGTGCCCACCCGTCACATCCACAGCCACGTTGGCATCATGCACAGAGATGACTACGACAATGCTCTGAAACTGGTTGTAGCCCTGATCAAGAAGCTGGATCAGGCCACGGTGCGGGAGTTGACGATTTAACAACAGGCCGAAGACCTCCGAGGTTTGCCAACCGAGGATTCTTCCAAGGGACGCCCAGCATCAGTCACCAAATTACCAGGCCAAAGTGGTGTCCAAAACCTCGGAGGTCTAACCGAGTTTCAAGACTTGCATTTTGGCCATAACCCGTGTATACTATTTGGCGAGGTAAGTTTGACCCAAGATGAAGCGGCAAGAGGAGGTGCTGATGGCGGTACGAGAGCGAGGCGTTTTGGACGATATCACCGAGGTTCTCAGGCGGCAGATTGAGGCCTTTGAGGCCCCGGTGGAGGCCATTGACGTCGGCACCGTGGTTGAGGTAGGCGATGGTATCGCCCGCATCTCTGGCCTGATGGGAGTTATGGCCAGCGAGCTCGTCGAGTTCGAGAACGGCGTGCTGGGCATTGTCCTCAACTTAGAGGTGGACAATATAGGCGTCATCATCATGGGCGAGTACACTGACATTGAGGAGGGCCAAACAGTCCGCAGCACCGGGCGCATCGTCTCAGTGCCAGTAGGGGAAGCTCTCATCGGGCGCGTGGTCAACGCCGTGGGTGAGCCGGTTGACGGAAAAGGGCCGATTGAAACCGATAAGTACCGCTTTATCGAGCGCATAGCTCCTGGGGTGGTGACCCGTGAGCCTGTCAACACCCCGGTTCAAACGGGCATCAAAGCCATAGACTCGATGATCCCCATCGGCCGTGGGCAGAGAGAGTTGATCATCGGCGACCGCCAGACGGGCAAAACAGCCCTCGCCGTTGATACCATTATCAATCAGAAGGGCAAGGACCTGATCTGCATCTATGTGGCCATCGGGCAGAAACAGGCCAACGTGGCGCGGGTGGTGGCTACCTTGGAGCAATACGAGGCCATGGATCACACCATTGTGATCGTGGCCGCTGCTTCGGATCCGGCCACCCTGCAGTACATCGCTCCCTACGCTGGCTGCGCCATGGGCGAGGAGTTTATGGAGCAGGGGAAGGACGTTCTCATTGTCTACGACGATCTCACCAAGCACGCCTGGTCCTACCGTCAGGTATGTTTGCTCCTGAGGCGTCCTCCCGGCCGTGAGGCCTATCCTGGCGACATCTTCTACCTCCACTCTCGCCTGCTGGAACGGGCGGCCAAGCTTAACCCCGAATACGGCGGCGGCTCGCTGACCGCGCTCCCCATCGTCGAGACCCTGTTGGGTGACTTCACGACCTATATTCCCACCAACGTCATCTCCATCACCGACGGGCAGATATACCTTGAAACGGATCTCTTCAACGCTGGCATCCGCCCGGCCTTGAACGTGGGCATCTCCGTCTCTCGGGTTGGTGGTGATGCTCAGACCGAGGCCATGAAACAGGTAGCAGGCAAGCTCAAAACGGACATGGCCCAGTACTACGAACTGGCCGCTTTCGCCCAGTTTGGCTCAGAGTTGGACAGGGCCACCCGCGAGCAGTTGGAACGAGGCCAGCGCATCACCGAGATCCTCAAACAGCCCCAGTACGTGCCCATGCCTTTAGAGCAGCAGGTGATGATCATCTACGCTGTAACCAACGGTTTCTTGGATCACGTGCCAGTCGGAGAAGTAAGGAACTGGGAGAGCAACCTCCATCGCTTCATGTCCGACATGCATCCTGAAATAGTTCAGGCCATCGCCACTCGGAAGGAGCTCCCCGATGAGTTGATGGGGGCTTTGGACGGAGCGATCCAGGAGTTTGATGAGAATGCGGTGAAGGTAGTGAAAGAAGAAGAATAATGGTCGGATGGTCGAAAGATACACCTGACCAAGGACCACCTGACCACCTGACCAAGGACCAAAGGGAGAGGGTCCCAGTTGGCCACACTTCTTGAGATTCGCAGGCGCATCAAAAGCGTCAGGAACATCGGGCAGGTCACTCGCGCGATGCAGGCGGTCGCGGCTTCCAGAATGCAGCGAGCCCAAGCCCAGGTAAAGGCCACCCGTGCCTATGCCGAGAAGGCCTGGGAGGTGCTCACCCACTTAGCTGCCCAGAGGGAAGTAGGGGAGGAACTCCACCCTCTGCTCCAGGTACGTCCCCTGCACACCGTCGTCCTGGTGGTGCTGACGGGCGACAGAGGACTGTGTGGGGCCTTCAATCACAATATTATCTTGCGAG
Source organism: Anaerolineae bacterium (assembly GCA_049589355.1). Classification (GTDB taxonomy): domain Bacteria; phylum Chloroflexota; class Anaerolineae; order VGOG01; family VGOG01; genus JBAWAP01. Next base: position 36,131 of record JBAWAP010000265.1, on the reverse strand, counting down.
CCATTGACTTCATAAAGGAAAGCAAAAAAAACAAGTCATCGGTCAAGTTGATCACAGTGGGGCGCAAGGGGCGGGATTACATGCTGCGCCGCGGCGAGGACATCGTAGCTGAGTTCACCGGAATTCCCGATCAGCCCAGGCTGGTAGACGTAACCCCTATCGCCAGGGTTGCTATAGATGGCTTTCTCGAGGGCCGTTTCGACCAGGTGTGCCTGGCCTATAGCGATTTTATCAATGTGCTCATCCAGCGGCCGACTGTTAAGCGCCTTCTGCCCATCATGCCGACTGAAATCGAGACCCAGGCTATGGCCGAGTATGTCGAAGGTGTTCGCCCCCCGCCAGCGACTGAGTACATCTACGAACCCGATCCTCGTTCCATCCTGGACCAGGTGTTGCCGCGATTCACCGAACTGCAGATCTACCAGGCGGTTCTGGAGTCCATCGCCAGCGAGCACAGCGCCCGCATGGTGGCCATGCGCAATGCCTCTGATAACGCCAGTGCGCTGGTGGATGATTTGACGCTGGAGTTCAACAAGGCCCGGCAGCGGGCAATTACCCTGGAGATCATGGACATCGCTGGCGGCGCCGAGGCCCTGGCCAAGGCGCGGGCTGGATAATTGGAAGTTAGAAGTTGGATTGTCAAACCTTCCAACCTCTAATTTCCAACCTCCAACCTCCAAGATAAACAGGAGGATGTGATGGCTAAAGGAACCATCGGCAAAATCGTGCAGGTGATGGGGCCTGTAGTAGACGTGGAGTTCCCACCCGATGAGCTTCCGGAGATCTACCACGCAGTGGAGATACCCCGCAAGGGGGAGAAGAGCCTCATCGTCGAGGTTCAGCACCACATGGGCGGTGATCGGGTGCGCTGTGTGGCCATGGATTCCACTGACGGCTTACGACGGGGCATGAGGGCCGTTGACACCGGCGGTTCTATCACCGTGCCCGTGGGGCCGGCTACGCTGGGCCGCCTCTTCAACGTCTTGGGCGAGCCCATTGATAACCTGGGGCCGGTTGAGGCCGAGGTGCGCTATCCCATACATCGCCAGGCCCCGACCTTCGAGGATCAGGAGACTACACCGGAGTTCTTTGAGACTGGCCTCAAGGTGATTGACCTGGTAGCTCCCTTCACCAAGGGAGGCAAGACCGGGGTATTTGGTGGGGCGGGCGTGGGCAAGACGATCGTTATCTACGAGTTGATCCGCACCATGGCCATCGAGCGTGGTGGCTTCTCGGTGTTCGCGGGCGTGGGTGAGCGATCCCGCGAAGGCAACGACATGTGGAACACCTCCAAGAAGGCTGGAGTTCTCGGTAATACGGTGATGGTCTTCGGCCAGATGAATGAGCCGCCTGGCGCCAGGCTGCGGGTTGGTCTGGCAGGGGTAACCATGGCCGAGTATTTCCGTGATCAGGGCATGGACGTGCTCCTTTTCATTGACAACATCTATCGCTTTGCCATGGCCGGTATGGAGGTCTCGGCCTTGTTGGGCCGCATGCCCAGCGCAGTGGGATACCAGCCCACCTTGAGCTCGGAGATGGGCGAGTTGCAGGAGCGCATCACCTCCACCAAGCGAGGCTCTATCACATCCATGCAGGCCATCTATGTGCCGGCCGACGACTACTCCGACCCAGGCCCTGTGGCTGTGTTTGCCCACCTGGATGCCACCATCACCCTGGAGCGTTCCATAGCCGAGATGGGCCTCTATCCCGCCGTTGACCCGTTGACTTCCACCTCCCGCATCCTCGACCCTCTCATTGTCGGTGAGGAGCACTATAACACGGCCCGCGAGGTGCAGCGCGTTCTACAGCGGTATAAGGACCTTTCGGACGTGATAGCTATTTTAGGGGTTGAGGAGCTTAGCGATGAGGACAAGCTGACGGTAGCCCGGGCCCGCAAGATCCAAAAGTTCCTGTCGCAGCCCATGTTCGTGGCCGAGGCCTATACCGGGCGGCCCGGCGTGTACGTGCCCATCGAGGAGACCGTGCGCGGCTTTAGGGAGATCCTGGCTGGTCAGCACGATGATTTGCCTGAGCAGGCCTTCTACATGGTGGGAACCATTGAAGGTGCCATGAGGAAGGCCGAGATACTGTGATTCTTTGGAAGTTGGAGGTTAGAGATTAGAGGTTGGAAGGTCTGACAATCCAACATCCAGCTTCCAACATAGAGGGAACACTATGCCGATCAAGCTAGAGATCGTTACTGCTGAACGTCAGGTTTACTCCGGCGATGTAGAGTTCGTAAGCGCTCCTGGAGTCATGGGCACGCTGGGTATCCTCCCCAAGCACTCCCCGCTGTTGACGGCCCTTGAGGCGGGTGAGTTGCGCGCCAAGAAGGGAGACGAAGAGGAGAGCTTTGCTATCAGCGGTGGGTTCATGGAGGTGCGCCCCGACCAGGTGATTGTCTTGGCCGATACCGCAGAACGCGCCGAGGAGATTGATCTGGAACGGGCTGAGGCAGCGCGTCAACGGGCCGAAGGATTCTTAAAGGAGAGACCCTCGGGAGTGGACGTGACCGCCATCGAGAGAGCCCTCCGTCGCTCTCGGATCCGCTTGAGAGTCGCTAAGCGGCGAAAGAAACCGTTCCCTACGGTAAAGAGTCCAGGAGAATAATAAAAGGGAGAGCGTGATCAATGTTTGAGAAACAGATAGGCGTGGACCTGGGCACGGTTAACGTAATGGTCTACGTTAAAGGGAAGGGCATCGTCTTGCGCGAGCCCTCGATGGTCGCCATCTCGGCCAACGAGAACAAGATCATAGCTGTTGGTGAGGAGGCTCGCAGCATGCTGGGGCGTACCCCTGAGACCATTGAGGTGATGCGACCCATGCGCGATGGGGTCATTGCCGACTACGTCGTAACCGAGGCCATGCTGCGCTATTTTATCACCAAGGTCTGCGGACGTTTTCGCCTCTTCCGGCCGGTGGTGATGGTTACTGTACCTGTCGGTGTTACTAGTGTGGAGAGCCGTGCTGTGCACGAGGCCGCTGTTCAGGCAGGGGGAAAGGAGGCCTATCTTATCCCCGAACCCCTGGCGGCGGCTATCGGGGCCGGGCTACCCATTGGCACCCCAACAGGCAATATGGTGGTTGATATCGGCGGCGGAACATCTGAATCGGCTGTTATCTCCATGAACGGCATTGTAGTCTCCAGTTCAGTTCGCGTTGGCGGGACCGAAATGGACGAGGCCATCGTGGCCTATGTCAGAAAGAAGTACAACCTGTTGATAGGGGAGCCGACGGCGGAGGAAATAAAGTTCCAGATCGGCAGCGCAATGCCGCTGGATGAGGAGCTGACCATGGAGGTACAGGGGAGGGATCAGGTAGCTGGCTTGCCCAAGACCATCCAAATCAGTTCGGGCGAAGTAACAGAGGCCATCGCCGAGCCCCTGGCTGCTATCGTGGGGGTGGTCAGAGCCGTGCTGGAGAAGACACCCCCTGAATTGGCTTCAGACATCATAGACCGGGGGATGGTGCTGGTAGGCGGGGGGGCACTTTTGCGTAACATTGATCGGCTGCTGACCAAGGAAACGGGAGTTCCTTGTTACATAGCTGAGGATGCCATGGCCTGTGTTGCTATAGGCGCCGGCAGGGCTCTGGAGAACTATCATATCCTGAAGAGGAGCCTGCCGTCTCTCTAGCTTCTGCTTAGTTGAGAAACCAGGGTTTTCCCTGTCTGAGCAAGCAGATTGTGCCTTTGGCGTCTCCTGGGACGCGAGAAGGTGTCTATCAAACAAAAACCTGGTTTCTGATCCCTACCTATTCTCTTTTTTGTCAATTTGCGAGCCGCTATGATGGTTGGAGCCTTCATAGCGGCTATTGTTAGGAAGCGGTTATCGTGTTCTTCGATGAAGCCAAGATTTACGTTAAGGCTGGCGACGGCGGAGATGGCTGTGTGAGCTTCCGCCGCGAGAAATACGTGCCCTTAGGCGGGCCCAATGGCGGGGATGGTGGCAAGGGCGGCGACGTTTACCTGGTGGCCAACCCGCATCTGAACACCCTCATCGCTTTCAAGCGCCGTGTTCACTTCAAAGCCCAGCGGGGCGTCCACGGCAGGGGCAAGGGGCAGAAGGGCCGGCAGGGCGATGATCTCTTTGTTGAGGTGCCGCCCGGCACGGTGGCCCGGGATGCTGAGACCGGGGATTTCATTGCTGACCTGATGGGGGAGGGGCAGAGGGTGCTGGTTGCCCAGGGGGGACGGGGTGGGCGAGGCAACGCTGCCTTTGCTACCCCTACAAATCAGGCTCCTCGCATCGCCGAGCGGGGCGAGCCCGGCCAGGAGCGCAGGCTCTACCTGGAACTCAAACTCATCGCTGATGTAGGCATCGTTGGCATACCTAACGCTGGCAAATCAACCTTATTGTCTGTTGTCAGCGCTGCCAGGCCCAAGATTGCCGATTACCCCTTCACCACCCTAGAGCCCAACTTAGGAGTGGTGGCCGTTGGTGACTACACGAGTTTTGTCATGGCCGATCTCCCCGGCCTGATCGAGGGAGCCCATGCCGGTGCTGGTTTGGGCCACGAATTCCTGCGCCACATAGAGCGCACTCGGGTGATTATCCACCTTCTGGACGGGGCCTCGGCCGATCCCCTGGCCGATTACGATAGCATCAATGAGGAGCTGGCCCTCTTTGACTCCAAACTGGCCCGTAAGCCCCAATTGGTGGTCTTGAACAAGATGGACTTACCCCAGGCCCAGGCGCTCTGGCCCTCAGTCAAGATAGCGATGAAGGCCCAGGGGCAGAAGGCCGTGAGCATCTCGGCTGTTACTGGCGAAGGAGTCACGGAAATGCTACGTTTCGTGGCCGAGATGCTGGAGAGCTTGCCCAAAGAGGAGCCCGCAACCGCCGAGGTCAAGGTCTTCCGGCCTGCTGAGGAGGAGAAGGCTTTCACCATCACCTGGGAGGACGATGCCTGGCGGGTGCGGGGTGCCGAGATAGAACGAGTCGTAGCTATGACCAATTGGGACTTGGACGAGGCGGTGCAACGCTTTCAACGCATCGCAGAGGCCATGGGGTTGAAGGCGGCTCTCAAAGAGGCAGGGGTGCATCTTGGCGATACAGTGCGTATCGGCGCAGCTGAACTCGAATGGCAATAGTTGGAAGTTGGAGGTTGGAAGCTGGAAGTTGGAAGGCGGTGGTTGGCCTGTCTGTTACCAGTGTCCAACATCTAACATCCAACATCTAACATCCAGCATGGGGGTCGAGTATGCGTGTAGGCGTTCTTGGCGGCACTTTTGATCCCATCCACATTGGCCACCTGGTAGCGGCCGAGGAAGTCAGGGCACAGTTGGGGTTAGATCGGGTTGTCTTCGTGCCCGCTGGGCTGCCGCCCCACAAGCTAACCAATCACGTCTCGGCGGTAGAGCATCGGCTGGCCATGGTGAAACTGGCCGTCGCTAGCAACCCTTACTTCACCGTTTCCCGAGTGGACATTGATCGCTTCGGTCCTTGCTACACCGTTGATACCATCGAGCTTCTGCGGGACGAGTGGGGTCCTGATGTCGAGTTGTATTTCATCATGGGATCGGATTCCCTGGCCGACGTGGTCACCTGGCACAAGCCGGAGCGCTTGATCAGGCTGTGTCGCCTGGCGGTTATGGAACGGCCCGGCTATCGGGTTGACATGGAGGTATTGGAGCGTCTGTTGCCTGGCATTACCTCACGGGTCCATTTCATTAATTCGCCTCAGTTGGACATCTCGTCCACTGACATTCAAAGGCGGGTGCGCGAGGGGTTGCCCATCAAGTACCAGGTGCCCGAAGCGGTGGAGGACTACATCTACAAACACGAGCTTTACACGGGAAGGGAGTTTTAACTTTGAGCTTTGGGCTTTGAAGTTATGGAATTAAGTCTGTCCACAGGCTGCATTTACATTTATCCTCTGCGCTCCATCTTCAGTATAGCAAGGGAAGCCGGCTTCGCGGGGGTGGAATTGGTGGTCAGTCCCGAGGTCGAGTTGAGGGGCGGCGGACACGTCCGTCGCCTGGCCGAGAGCTACGGCCTGACCATCTTCAGCCTCCACCCGCCCATCCTGCCCTTCCCCGGCTGGTCCGACTATCGAACTGTCGTCCCCAGACTGGTTGATTTGGCACTGGAGGCCGGTGCAAGGTACGTCGTCTTGCATCCTCCCAACGCTCGCAGCCTGGCCGATGGTCGAGGTCGGAGCTACGTGGAAGCCCTGACGGAGGGTTTGCAGCGCACAGAGGGCACCGGTCTGCGCATCGCTATAGAGAACCGGGGCTTCTTCCGCACCCAGGATCGCAGCTATGTTTTGAGCGACATGCGGGAGCTGCGCGCCTTTGCCGATGAGCTTGACCTGCCGCTAGTGCTGGACACCTCCCATGCCGCCACTTCGAGCTATAGTTTAGCTGAGACCTACCATCTCTTAGTTGACCGATTGGTGAACGTCCACCTCAGCGACCTGCGTTCTCCACCCTGGCCTTTGGACGTCTCCTATCTACACACCTACCTCAAGCACCATCAAATACCCGGCGATGGCCAACTGCCGCTGACTGATCTCCTGAGTCGTTTGGCCGCCGACGGATACTGTGGCCCCATTACTTTGGAGATCAGCCCGGTCGCCCTACGCATCTGGTGGCCTCCCAGCGTTAAAAGCCAGTTGGCCCGCTGTGTGGCCTACGTGCGTCGGGCCTTTTGTGCGCCCTCATAGAATAGCGCCCCCAGCAACTGATCCGAGCCTCACTTGCACAACCTGCTTCCATCTGGCTGACAACTTGACGTGGCCGCCAACCAACACTACATCGGATTGAGAAAGGAACGGATACTTCGACAGGCTCAGTACAGGTGTTTTGCTCCTGATTCGTTTTATTCTGAATCCGTTGTAGTGTTCTCGCAGATCCAACAATGCCAAGCTAAACGCCTTTGTGGAAATGGCTCTTGTGTGGTAAAATAGGCAGCAGATTAACGATTCAGCGGATTGGGGATTTGCGATGCCTATCAGGGTGCTGTCGGAGGAAGTAGCATCTAAGATCGCTGCGGGCGAGGTGGTGGAGCGGCCGGCCTCTGTGGTTAAGGAACTGGTCGAGAACTCTATTGACGCGGGGGCCAGGGAGATCAAGGTCGAGGCGCGCCAGGGGGGACGCCGCCTGATGCGAGTGATTGACGACGGGACGGGGATCCCCGCCGACGAGGTCGAGCTGGCCTTTGCCCGCCACGCCACCAGTAAAATCGCCAGCGTGGATGATCTGGTCTCCATTAGCACGCTGGGCTTTCGAGGTGAGGCTCTGGCCAGCATTGCCGCCGTGAGCCAGTTTACCATAGTGACCAGGACCGCGGAGGAGGATGTCGGTACCCTGTTGCGCCTGGAGGGCGGCAAGGTCACCCAGCGCCAAAAGAAGGGCTGCCCTCAGGGCACGGTGGTCACGGTGGAGAACCTTTTCTACAACGTCCCTGCCCGTCTGAAATTCCTGCGCAGCGAAACTACCGAGCGAAAGCACATTGACAGCCTGGTCTACTGCTACGGTATGGCCTATCCTCACCTGCGCTTCAGTCTCTTGAACGACGGACGGCTGACCTTTCAGTCCCTGGGCAGCGGTGAGCTGTACGATGTGCTCATCAAGGTTTACGGGTTGGAAATCGCGCAGCAGATGCTAGAAGTCCGAAGTATTGAGGCAGACAATTTGAAACCCGGAACATCGAACCTGGAACTAGTAGACGTATACGGCTACATCAGCCCTCCCTCTTTGCATCGAGCCAATCGCAGCTACCTGACCTTCTTCGTCAACGGCCGCTGGGTGCAGGATCGCATGCTCAGTTATGCTGTGAGCGAGGCTTACCATACCCTGCTGCCTACGGGCCGGTGCCCGATCGTCGTTCTCCGTCTGGATTTGGACCCCTCCCAGGTTGACATCAACGTCCACCCTACCAAGAGCGAGATCAGATTCCTGGACAGCAACGCCGTCTTCGCTGCTGTCCAGAAGGCGGTGCGTCGTACCCTGGTTGACCAGGCGACGATTCCCAGGATGTCGGGCCTCCCCTCGCAGTGGCCCGCACCGGACATGGAGAGACGGCGCAGGCTGGTGGAGGTGGGCACCCAAGCGGAATTGGCATTGGAGGCGCAACGCACGGCTGGGATCGAAGCGCCGTCGGCTTTTGAATTTCCTGAGGCCGCCAAGCTGCCGCCCTTGCGGGTTCTGGGACAGGTGGCTCAGACGTACATCATTGCTGAGGGCCCCGAAGGGTTGTATCTCATTGACCAGCACGCCGCTCACGAGCGGGTGCTCTACGAGCGGCTTATGGCCGAGCGGGCTAAGATGGCGATCACCTCACAAGCGCTGCTGGAACCATTGACCATCGAGTTGCCCTTCCGGTCTGGAGTGGCTGGTGGAGAAAGCCTGGAGTTCTTAAACCAATTGGGCTTCGACATCGAGCCTTTTGGTGGGGAGACGTATCTGGTGCGAGCCGTGCCGGCCATGCTGGCTAAGGGTGATATCGGCCAGGCCATCGTTGAGATCGTTGATGAGTTGACCGAGGGGGGGACAGTAGGAACGGGGGAGGAGAGAGCGTTGATCAGTCTGATCTGTCACAGCGCCGTTCGGGCTGGGCAGACTCTTTCCATGGAGGAGATGCGGGACCTGATCCGCCAGTTGGAGCAGACGGCCATGCCGCGCACCTGTCCCCACGGCCGCCCGACGATGATTCATTTGAGTGCCGAGCAACTGGCGCGCGAATTCGGTCGGAGGTGAGAAAGAGGTATAAGAGCACTGCGCTGCGGCTTGCAAAATTACTCTGTTGACGGTATAATATCCATTTGAAACCAGCGGGGAAGTGTCGGAACTGGCAGACGAGCGTGACTTAGGATCACGTGGGCCTGGCCCATGAGAGTTCAAATCTCTCCTTCCCCACCAACACATCAGCCAGTTTAGGCAGCTAGCAGGTCGAGCGGAAGTGGCTCAGCGGTAGAGCATCTCCTTGCCAAGGAGAGGGTCGCGGGTTCGAATCCCGTCTTCCGCTCCATTTTTTGGCTGTTCTCAAATGGTTTGGGGGGATGATGGATGATGCGCCAAGGGGAAGGCAGCCGGGTCGTAGTAGCCTTGAGCGGCGGAGTGGACAGCTCCACCACGGCGGCCCTTCTAGTGGAGCGGGGCTACGATGTGATTGGGGTCATGATGCGCCTCTGGGCCGAGGAGGGCCAAGGCGGCTCAACCAATCGCTGTTGTTCCATAGAAGATATAGCAGACGCGCGCCGCGTCTGCTATATCTTGAATATACCTTTCTATCTGATTAACTACGAGCGGGAATTCAAGAAGGAAATCGTTGACCTCTTCATCGCGGAATACGCTCGTGGCCGCACCCCAAACCCCTGTCTGGCTTGCAACCGTCGTATCAAGTTCGATCTCTTGCTCCGTCGGGCCCTGACCATGGATGCTCAATACCTGGCCACGGGTCACTATGCCAGAGTACGGCAGGTGGATGGTCGTTATCAGCTTCTCAAGGGCTGCGACGGGGAGAAGGATCAGTCCTACGTGCTCTACATGCTGGGGCAGAGGGAGCTCCGGTATCTCCTCTTGCCTTTGGGCGATTACACCAAGGAGCAGGTGCGGGCTATGGCTCGTCAGCGAGGTCTGCCCGTAGCCGAAAAGACTGAGAGCCAGGACCTCTGTTTCCTCTCGGATAACGATTACCGCCGCTTTCTGCAGATTCATGCGCCGGAGACCATTCGGCCTGGTCCCATCTTGGACACGGCGGGGCGTATCATTGGTCAGCACAAGGGTCTGCCTTTCTACACCATCGGCCAGCGAGAGGGCCTGGGTATCGCTGCCCCGGAGGCCCTTTACGTTATGCAAATAGATGTGTCTCGCAACGCGCTGATGGTGGGCACCAAAGCGGAGTTGGGGCGAAGGAAGCTCGTGGCCACGGGGGTCAGTTACATCTCTGGACAAATTCCGCAGGGGCCTCTGGAGATCACGGCTAAGATTCGCTACCAGGCTGTCGAGTCCGAAGCCCTTCTCATCCCGCTCGAAGATGGCCGGGCGCGAGTGAAGTTCGCCCAGCCCCAGCGGGACATCACACCGGGGCAAGGCGTCGTCTTCTATCAAGGTGAGGTCGTACTTGGTGGGGGGATAATCAGTTAAAATGCAGATACTTCTCTCTCCTCCTCTGGTCTTATCGCTAGTCATTGCTGGTGCCTATGCTGCCTTTTTCAACCTGTGGCAGAAAGGGAGCGCCAAGGACTTGCTGCTCTATCTGGTAGTCTGCTGGCTGGGCTTTGGGATAGGCGAGCTGGCAGGAGACTTCCTGGGTCTGGATGTCCTGATAATCGGCCAGATCCATGTCTTGGAAGGAACCCTCGGGTCTTGGCTGCTCCTGCTCCTGGCCAAGTGGTTAAGGGCATGATGCCTACGGCTGTTGCGGCAAAACCAGCTTGATGCTATAATCCTATTGAGCTTTGGTTACTGCCTGCTCATTCGTCGTGTCTATCAGCGAGGTAGTCGAGGGTCATGGATACGGTCAGTCCTGTTAAACTTTCCCAAAGGCCCAGACTGCGCAAGCCGTACATGGTAGCAGCTTGGCCTGGTATGGGGGGAGTTGCCATAATCGCTGCCAATTACTTGAGGCATAAGCTTGGGGCTGAAGAATTCGGGGAGATTGACCCCTGCTATTTCTTCTCCCCTGCCCAGGTCCTCATCGAAGATCATTTGATACGAACGCCAGAATTGCCGGAGAGTAAGTTCTATAGCTGGGATAGAGGTCGTGAGCACAGCCTGGTGATCTTTACAGGGAGTAGTCAACCTGACAGAGGGTATGAATTTGCCTGCCGGGTTCTGGATGTAGCTGAGGAATTTCAAGTCGTAAGGATATACACGTTTGCAGCATTTCCCCTCTTCATTCACCACTCCAGGCAACCAGGGGTCTGGGGGACTGCCACAGACGCGGAATTGACAGAATACCTGAAAGAATACCGCGTCCAGGTGATGGAAAGTGGCAGCATAGGGGGTTTAAACGGGTTATTGCTAGGGGTTGCCAAAGAGAGAGACATCGAGGGAGTCTGTCTCTTGGGGGAAATGCCAGTCTATGCTACACAGTTGGCAAATCCCAGAGCCTCGCGAGCTGTTCTGGAGGTTTTGATCGAGATGCTCGATATCGAGATCAACCTGGATGAATTGACTGCCTGGGCTGAGAGGTTCGAACCAGAGATGGAGAAACTGTACAATGCTTTGCCTGAAGATGTGAAGGAGGCCATAGACAGATTTGAAAGCTTGACGACCCATATCAGGCCAACAGAAGCTGAGATGGATCGAGATCTTTTCGAGGAGATAGAAGATTTTCTCGAAGAGCAAAGGAGCAAGGGGAGCGGGAACTAGGCTTTCTAACCAACAAAGGTGCTGTTTTGACTATCGCATGGGCGTGTGCTATAATGATGCACAATCCAGTGCCAATAAGGAGAGAGCAACGTGAACGAGCGTGAGAGGAAGAACTTCCAGATAGCACTCATCGGTATCTTGGTGGTCGTAATAGTGTTGCTAGTTGTGATGTGTTATTTTCTCTTTACCGCGCCAAGGGAGACGGAGATCATTCGAGACATCTCCATCATCGTCCTCGCTCTTGAGTCCATCGTGGTGCTGCTGCTCCTGGGAGTGGTCATCGGCATGTTGTGGTGGTTGATCCAGACCTTGGAGAGAAAGATCACGCCGATCCTCGATACCACGAACGAGACAGTCAACAGTGTGAGCGAGACGGTCAACACTGTGCGGGGAACGGCTACTTTTGTGAGCGACGCCGTGGTCTCGCCGATCATCAAGGTGATCAGTTATGCATCTGGGGTGAAGAGTGCAGTACAGACGTTGACCAAATGGCGAAGTAGGCGCATTGACTAGAACGCGCAAAACTCTTTGAGAATGGGAGGTATTGACTATGGCTAACGACAATGGGAGTGCCTGGTTTGTAGCCGGATTTATCGTCGGCGGGTTGGTGGGGTTCGCGGCAGGCCTGCTCATGGCCCCTGAAGCCGGCGAAGAGACTCGGGCGCGACTCAGTGAGAAGGGCATCGAGCTCAAAGGCCGGGCCGAGGAACTGGCATTGGAGGCCAGGAAGACAGCCGAGGAGCTTCGGGAGAAGGGCCAGGTTGTCCTGGAGGAGAAGAAAGGGCGAGTCGAGGAGGCCATCACCGAAGGCAAGGAAGCAGCGGCCAAGAAAAAAGAGGAGCTGATGGCCAAACTGGAGGAGGCCAAGGGCAAAGCCACGGCTGAGGCTGAGGCCTAATGCCCTAGCCCCCTCAGCTACTCGCTGTCTTCTAATTGAAATGTCTCCCGCTTGGGTGTCGCTAAACCATTGCCGGGTCGCCTGGGGCTAAACTGAAAGGGCGAAGGGCGCTAAAAGCACCCTGAAGCTGAGCGTCCTTCAGGGTGCTTTGCCCTTTCAGTCGTTCAGCCAAGGGCTTCGGCTGAGCAGCGCGACTAGCTCGCTGAACTTTCAGTCGAAGTCCTCAACCGAGGCCTGATGGGGCTTGGCCGCCATACTGCAAGAGCACGAGCCATATCCTTCAGGCTAAAAACAAGAAAAATGGGTAGACGAGAGAAAGACAAACTACCACATTGGCAATGTCGTTGGCCCAATCCACACATTGGTCGCTATTGGAAACGGCAACTGTCGAAAGCGCGACGCAGATTTGCCAAGCACATACTGTTGTGGGGACGCGGCAAAGAGCCATTGCACTATGAACGCGAATGTAACTGGAAGACATGGTGAAGCGCTGCAAATGCGGCCAACTGTGCACGGTCTAACAGGCAGTGCAGAAATGACGTTTGAATAGGCTATCAGAAGGCGGCTGGCAAGGGCCGCTGGCGCAAAATGAAAGGTGTTGTGACTGTGCAATTCGCAGACGGTACAACTTGCGAAGCCGAGATACACTGGTACGAGGCCAGTGGAATAGGGCGGCGGAAGTTCAAAATCAAGAGGGTAATCTTATGAGCAAGTTTGTCATTTGTGTTAGCAACAACAACCCAGAATCGCTGATTGTCGGTAGGGTATATCGCACATTGCCAGATGAAGACGCGGCCAAACATAACCTGATCCGTGTCATTGATGAGACATATGGCGAACCTGGCTCAGAAGACGGCTATCTCTATCCGACATCAATGTTTGTACCTATCGAGTTGCCAAAAGTGGCTGAGCGGATGCTGATGTCAGCGGGTGCCTGGGCGCAGCAACCCGCCTAACATGCGTTCTGCCGTGGCATCCACTCGATGCAAGTACCAGGCGCGGGTAGAAGCATGGCAAGCTGTCACAGACCCCCTGCTTCGCAGGGAGCTTGAAGTCAGCCGCTTGCCTGGGTAGTTGCGTCAACAGATGAGAAAAGAAGATTTCCAAATCGGCGTGGAATTCTATACCGCCTCTGGAAAGTGGCGCTGCACCGACATTGGTACACGAGTCATCGTGGCAATTAAGCTCGACCAAGAGGATTCTCGAAACTATAGTGGCCCACCCTATTCGATAGCAGAAGACGTGTTTGACGAATACGACTGGGGTGGATGCAGTCTTGACCCAAAGGACTTTGAATAGGCTATCAGAAGGCGGCCTGACAAGTAGTTGCAGTCGAGGCGCTTTCGCGGGCCGTTAACAATCGTAAGGGTCGAAGGGTTAACATCGGACTGCTGTCAGCATAGCGGCAACATTCAAGAGGGGGATTATCCCCAAAAATATGCGATCAAAACGCAATTCGTCAGGGTTCACGGATATCGATCTCTGTAGATTTCTACCTTATCACTCAGCTCCTGTTCAATTGCAATCTGGTATCCACCTTTTAGACACTGTGCCCTTGCCCGAAGCCGTGGATGTCCTATTCCCTCTTTTGACTGTCGAGAACGTGGAAGCACGGCGGCGGAATGCCGAGCTACTAGCAATTCTACTCGGCGATGTGATCTTGGAGCGCTTTGCGTCTCCCTCACCAAGAACAGACCTTTGGCAAGACGCGCCCGTGTGGTTGCATCCGGCACTCTCCGGCCTCGATCGGCTTACCCAGCACATTGCAAGAGCTCTTCTCAACAGAAACCAAGATCCGTCCTCATTCAACAGGCTGTGCAACGCCTTGGGGTCTCAACCAGGGCTCATCACAGCTTTGAGCGCTGTGGTGACAAGCGGACACGCACAGGAACTTGACAAGTTTCTGTCCCTATTTGAACCCTATGGCTCGCCACGACAGATCGCTCTGGCACCCACCTACTATTGCTCTGAGGAGTGTCCCTATTGCTATTCTCAAAGCCTGGCAAGCCACTTCCCACATGCGATGCCAATCGAGTCCCTTCGACGGGTTATTGAGTGGGTGAAACGCAACGATGTTGGTTTGCTGCTCTTGACAGGAGGGGAACCTACCGAGTATCCACAGCTCAATGCTTTGTTTGAGCTCCTCAGACGTGAACAACTGCGCACCTATATGGCCACAAACAACCTCTTTGACACCAGACCATTGGACGCTCTGGACAGAGACATTATAGATAGAGTATCAGTCCATGTGTGGCGCCAGAATCGCTATTCACCCGAATTGTGGGACCGTTTCAAGCGCAATCTGGACATGTGGTGCCGCAAGGGTGTCAGCGTTTCTCTACGCTACAACCTCATCGACCATCGATATTACCCGTCAGAGGTCTTTGATCTGTGTGCTCGGTTCGACATCCGCCAAGTCTCGGTAGGATTGGCCTTCCCTACGCCGAATGGAGTTTACGTTTCCGAGAAGGATTTCGAACGTTTCGCTCCACTCCTGGTCTGTCTGACCCAAGAATGCCAGGACAGGGGCCTGAGCATCCGTCTGGCAAAACCCCTACCATGGTGTGCGTTTAGCGAGGAGCAGGTGAGCCTACTGAAGCGAGCTGGTATGTTCTCTGCCGTGTGCTCTATCCATCACCATCGCGGTACGCAGAACATCATGATAAACCCCGATCGCAGTACCTTTGCGTGTCAAGCACTACCCATTCCCGGGAAAAACCTGCTGTCATTTCGAACAGCTGACGATCTAGCGGATGAGTATGAGGACAAGGTGAGTGCTGCGCTTCTCCGACCACTCTATGATAAATGTAGCGATTGCTACTACTATGTCCAGCGTGCATGTCAAGGTGCGTGTTTGGCCTACAAGAGAATGCCGGCGATCCTTTTTTTGGACGAGGAGAATAGGACTCGGTCTACGCCGACGCAGAAAATAGATGAGATTGCCAACATTGAATCACCATAGCGTCAGAGAAGATTACTTCTATGTGGGCTATTCCGGGAAATCTGCCGATCTCCAACGCTTGCTTTCCTGCGGTATACCGCTCAAGGCGGTCTATACAGGAGGTATAGTGGGCAAGATGGCCAATACGCAGCGTCAGTACTTGCCGAGTTTCGATCTGCTTGCCCAGCATGTCGAGATGTGCCATGATGCAGGAGTACAAATAGAGATCCTATTAGATGCACCCTGCTTTAGCGCGCGTCACCTCTGGGTTCGAGGGCAGCCCCTCTTCAACGAGTATTTTGGCCAGCTTGAAGAAGTAGGGACCGATGGAGTAATCGTCTCCGATCCGGTAATGGTGGAACTAGCCAAGGCTCACAGTGATCTCAATATCATCATCTCTCGCACCAGTTGCGTCAATAGCGTAGGTCGTGCGAGATTCTACCAGGATCTCGGAGCAGATGCCATAATTTTGGACCCAGTACTAAACCGCCAATATGGAAGGCTGAAACGAGTCATTGACGCTCTTGACCACGTCCAGCCTCGATTGCTTCTTAACGAAGGCTGTCTGCCTCAATGCCCATACAGACCATTCCACCAGAATCTGCTGGCTCATCCGGATACGCCGATAGCGAGCGACTATTATCTTCTCAACTGTACTGCGCGGCGGTTAGAGGATCCGTCACTGATCTTGAAGAGCCCAATGATTCGCCCCGAAGACCTGCCTGCCTACCAACGACTGTTAAACCACTATTGTTTAGCCCCACGCTCAACACGCCGATCCATAACTCAGAGCCAGGTTCTACAAGCCTACGCCCAAAGGCGATACGAGGGAAACTTGCTGGATCTGTTGAGTAACAGAGGTTATCCCATGATAAGGAGCCTGTTCATTCGGAACCGCAGTTTGGACGGAGCATGGGTAGCAAAGTGGAAAGATTGCATGTCCGCAGGGAGCTGCGATGGGTGTAACTATTGCAATGACTTTGTTGAGCGAGCTCTAAGCGATATGACGAACGAATAAGAGCAACAAAACATAGAAGATGGGAGATTAGAGCATGAGCAGTCACTTGGTGGCTTTGAAGCAGAATTTTGAGCAGCTATTCCGCCATCACAGAAAGCATATCTTGGTCGATGAAGTAGGGCTATTTGCCTCTGGATGTGGATGCCAGGGCCTGCGCATTCGCCCCGGTGGTTTAAGGACGTATCTCCTGGACTCCCTGGGCCAGGAGATCACCGATCTGCTATTGGACACGTGCGCACAATACAGTGTGGCACCGAATCTAGGTTATGTACAGATGGTATTCGGAAGTCGTGATTTGATCGACTGTTTGTATATGGTCGATGCGTGCCAGGCCTGTAGACTGAACTTGAAAGAGAGTGATGGCTTGGCACCGGTAGCAGTGTTTTATGACAGAATGCAAGCATAACATGATGCATGACCTGGATTTGAGCCTCTGTGCGGTTCCTCATATCCGCTGGCGTTGTTATGAGCAAGGCGGTATACTACTGAACACGCTAACGGGCGAAGTTTACAGGCTCAATGAGTCTGGAATGTTCATGTGGCAGCTTCTGACAGAGGGCTATAGCCCACGAGCTACTATTTCTGCGATTGTTCAAAAGACGGGGGCTGAAACATCGCTCGTAAAGGCCAATGTGGAAGGTTTTATAGCTTCGATGCTGAAACAGGGCGCTTTGTGTGCCTCCGAAGCAGTCGATGGAACTGACAGTGAGAGAGTAGCCGTGGCCGGTTTGACAAGTGACATGGTCCCAGAAACATAGCTAAGTTTGTAAGGGGCAAGAGATTGAATCAAGGAGGTTGACAATGGCAGACCAGAACGATGGAAGGTTAACACGTCGCCAATTTGTTAAGTGGTCGTTTGGTATTCTTGCTGTCTCCATAGGAGCCAAGAATCGAGGTTTTCTGCGGCGCCTGGAGGAGCTAGAAACCTGGATTCACTCCGATCGAGGCGAAACAGAAGCCGCTTTTCTGACTACGGCCCAGTATCTTCACAGTCGCCCGAAGTTGACAGGCGAGTTCTCCATAAAAGGCGACATCAACTGCGGAGTTCTAAGGAGCCAAGATGCTGAATTGGTGCTCAATGATTCGGCGTACTTCGCCCTTTCCCGCTGCGACGGTAATACGACCGTAAAGGAGTTATGTGAAGCCCTGTCTGCTCGTTTCGGCACATCTCCCGAGGAAGTCCAGAATGATCTTGTGAGCTTCTTGAACTGCCTGTATCGTCTAGATATGATGTCGTTTTCAATCACCTACCGACTTGACCAACAGCACGAGGTCAAGACATCCGTGTCAAGCACATGGGCAACCATTACGACGTAGGCATCCAACCTCAAGTCAAGCTCATCACGGACGTCTTTGTGTTTCCTTGTATGGGGCAGCATGCTCTCTATGCGCCACTAAGGCGGAAAGCCATGCTTGTGAACTCGAGCGGGGTGGCTATTCTTGCGCGTATCTTGAACGGGAACAACCTTACTCCCGATGAGCTGTCGTCACCATTCGTCGAGACACTGTACGAGGCTGGGCTCTTGGGTCACCCCGGTGAGGAAGGATCCACGGACCTGGTTAGATTCCAGGAACAAGAGGTCACCGACTACAAACCCACCGAGTTGACGCTTTTTCTTACCACCGACTGCTATCAACGCTGTCGTTACTGTTACGCCGAAGGTGGTCGCAGAAGCAAGACGATGAGTTTCGAGATTGCCAAAGCGGCAATTGACTTCGTGGTCCAGAATACCCTAGGGCTTGGCGAAGACCGGTTTTCAGTGGGTTTTCACGGGGGTGGAGAACCGACCTATCACTGGGATCTCCTGGTGCGCTGCACACGCTACGCGCAAAAGCTGGCCAAGAGACATCACTTGAGACTTCAGTTGAGCACTGCAACCAGTGGCGTTCTGTTGCCCTCTCGCGCTCGCTGGCTGGCGGAGAACATGTCTGGGGGTAGCAGCATATCGCTAGATGGTCCGCCTGAGTTTCAGAATCCGCAACGCCCTATTCGGGGCGGCCGAGAATCATTCGACGCTGTCTACCACACGTTGAAACTGTGGGACTCTATGTGCTTCTCCTACGGAATCCGCGCCACGATTACTGAAGAGTCCGTCAGCCACATGGCCGATATCGTGTCTTTCGTCGCGGCAGAGTTCAAGACAGACAAGCTCCATTTCGAACCACTGTTTGCCTGTGGGCGTTGTCGGACCTCCAAGATGTCGGCACCGGATCCTGAAGAGTTTGCCAAACACTATATCGAGGCACAGGAACGCGCCGAGGAAGTTGGCATAAACCTTGTGTATTCGGGGGCACGCACAGACGAGCTGACGGACTCATACTGTGGTGGCGGGCGAGCGAGATATCTATGGGTCACTCATGATGGGCATGTCACAGCGTGCTTTGAGGTGCTGGAGCGAGAAGACCCGCGCTCAGACATTTTCTTCATAGGACGC
The DNA here is from genome assembly GCA_049589355.1 of Anaerolineae bacterium. Lineage (GTDB taxonomy): Bacteria > Chloroflexota > Anaerolineae > VGOG01 > VGOG01 > JBAWAP01. Next base: position 17,519 of record JBAWAP010000265.1, on the reverse strand, counting down.
TATGACCCAGAGAGCAAATCCTTTCTCTTCGATCTGGAACGATTGGCCCCCCTACAAAAACGTAGGGTGCAGAACCTCTCTTGCTGTGCCGACTGCATCGCCAAGTGGCATTGCGCAGGCGATTGCATGGCCAAGTCTGCACTTGCTGGAGATCTATTCAATCCCACTCTTCTGGGCCGATGTATCATCAATCAAAAACTAACGCTCAATTACGTGATGTCATTACTTGCTAAGGAGGATGCAGACTATGACAGGAAGACCAAGGCCCAATTACAGACCTGCGTTGGGTGACAAAGGATACGAACCACCTCGAGTGCTCAAGATTGTTGAGGTCCCAGGTCCATCGGACAGTCGCTTTTTCTCAGAGCAGTGCGTAGTAGACGTTCCGGGAACTGAACGGAAAAATCCAGGCGCATCTCCATCGCCCACGCCTACAGACGAGCACACAGTCTATATTCCCATAGTGCTCAAGGCCTGCTCATGTCATGCAGTTTGTAGCTGCGAGGGTGTCGTCACGCCTACATCCACGCCCACACCCACGCGAACGCCGACCGACACGCCAACTCACACGCCGACGCATACCTCCACGGCGACACCGACAAACACTCCAACTTCGACGCCGACTGATACGCCCACGGCCACGCCAACTGACACCCCAACGGCGACGCCGACTAACACACCGACACCGATGGATACCCCCACACCAACGCCGACGGACACCCCCACGCCGACACATACACCCACCCGGACTCCGACGCGCACGCCGACGCCCACGAACACGCCCTGCAGCTGCTACTCCTACTGCAGCTGCCACTCTGACTGCAACTGCAACCCTCAAACCTATTACTACTGCACTTGCAATCCACAGACTTACTACTATTGCGTGTGCAACCCGCAAACCTATTGGTGGTAAGAGGACGGCTGAGCAGTTGGCACTCAAAGTAGACAGGCCGGGCCGAGGATTGTCGCCCCATAAGCCTCTTCGGCCACTATACGCGATGCTCCCTTTCGCGCTCGTGCTGGCGATTGGTTTCGTCGAATTACTGGTGTTTCAACTCATTCATTCCGCTGAGCCAACAGCCCAGCAGAGCGTCATTTATATCCTTGAGTGGCTATCTCCACTCAGCATCAAGCTGACCTTTGCACTCTGGTGTGTGGTTGTCTTCGTCAATTGGCGACGGCACTGGCGACATCAATCTAGCTTTGGACGACACGACTTGGCCTGGTTAGGTAGCATCTTGCTCATTGCAGGACTAGCTCGTGGTTTAGGCGTTCCCTTCCAGCATCGGGTTTATTATGATGAGGATGTGTACCTCCAGATTGCACGGGGGATTTGTGCCGAGGGACGCTCTCTTCAAGCCACAGCAGCCACACTGTCTGTAGGCGAGTACCACTGCCTTTCTGGCGTCTATCCCAAATGGCCAAACGGATGGGCCACATTGCTCTCCCTGCTCTTTCGACTTCTCGGTCCTAGTGAGATTACTGCTTTCGCCACCAATTTTGGGGTGTCTTTGATACACATCGCTCTGGTTGCGGTTCTTGCCAGACAATTGTTTCCCTCTGACCGTACCTGGCTGTTCGCCACAGCTATCTTCGCAGCCCTTCCGGCTAATGCCATATGGGGGAGCACAGCGGCGGTCGACCCTGCTGCTGCGGCATTCAATACCGGCACCTTGCTCGCTTTTCTCCATCTTGGCAAGAATCCATTATCAAAGAGTGCCTTACTGCTGGCAGTAGCTACCGGCGCGCTAGCCATGCAGTTCCGAGCCGAGTCACTCCTTATTCTGATCGCTGCCGTGATTCTTTTGCTGCTGGGAACAGATTGGGACACTTTTGGAGCTGAGACGGCTGCTATTCAGCGCCGGTACTGTTACGGAGCGCTCCTATTCTTCGCCATGCTACTGCCCCATGTCATTCACCTGGGTCTCATTAGCATTTATTATGATCCTGCTATGGGCGAAGGCGTAGGGTTTAATGTGAAGCACATCTTGCCTAACCTTGCCAGCAACGCGAGCTATTTTGTCGAGGAACTGCTCATGGTTATCACTACCGTGCTGGCGGTGCTGGGCGTGTTATTCTGCCGCCGTCATAATGTAATATGGGTTCTAGTTTTATGGTTTTTTCTTTTTTTCACCATCTTCATTGGGTATTTCGTTGGTTCCTATCGCCTTCCGGGGCTAGAACGGTACGTATTGCTTTGTTTAGCCCCTTACGCGATATTGGCTGCACGTGGCCTGGACACGGTGAGCCTGTGGGCAACCCAGAAGGTTACACGCCTTCGCGGTGCGACGCTACCACGCGCCTTGGCGGCAGGGTTTTTCATAGGAGGTGCTCTTGCCACACCTGGCCACGTGCAGCGATGGGATGAGCCAACCCGTGTGCTGAGTGAGGAGCATAACTTTTTGCGGATAGCCATGGCCAAGCTGCCGCCGGATGCAATAGTCCTTTTCCCCATCCCTAGCGTGATTATCAATATAGGACGCTCGTCGGCATGGCCTTACCCAAATGTGGACATGGACATCCTGGAGGAATTAGCGAGGAATGCTGAGGGCGAACTCTACTTGTATTCGGGCATCGTACCTTGGGAGAACAGACCAGAGAGTACACGCCTAAGAGAATGGTACAACCAATGCAAAGGGCGTCCGATCTTTACAACCTTAGTTGACTCTCATCAACTGACTGTTTACCAACTCTGTGAAATTACGGCTGATCTAGGCCCTTAAGCGATCCGGTTGATCAAAGCTAGCTATCACGTGCCCCAGACATCCGCCAGAACACTCCTTGCGTAGCTGATAGGGACAGGAAATGCATTCCTCGCGGATGCCTATCAGGCGATAGGCTGCAGTAAGGCCTGACAGCCAAGCGTTGACTTCGGCTAGTGTTGCAAAGTCCGTAAGCTTGCAGTGGCCCAGGTCGTACAAGGGAAAGCAATGCCAGGCCTCTAGACCGGGTCCGATGTCGGGAATGGGTCCACAGGCAAAGGAGCTGTGTGCGCTCAATCGCCGCAGTTCTTGCCAAGAATCCTCGGTAAACATACACGGGGTCAAGCCACAATCAAGCCCAAGGTTGATGCCTTTTTCGTCAAGTTGTCTTGCAATCTGGACAAGAGTCTCTCCCACGCGATAGCGGTCTCTGGGGAGCAAAGAACGATTCTGCATACGCGGCGAGGGATGCGCTATGCCGATCCGAATGTGGGGATGCAACCCATAGGTAGTCACAAGGTCGATCCAAGACGAAACGTCTGGCTGTTCTTGGCCAATCGTGAAGCTCAATGAAATCAAGGAACCTGCCTGCTTTAAGGTGTTCCTCTGACGAGGCGTCAGATGTACCACGCCCCTAATGTTGCTAGAAAGATTAACCAGTAGCGTCACTTGGTCGCGATCAAAACGGCAAAGACGGACTAGGTGCTGTGCCGGGATTTCCCCATTGGTCACAACGCGAACAGCAAAACCAGCGCTCAGTGCGTGATCCACGAATAGTGGAAACTGCGGATGGGTGGTGGGTTCGCCACCCAGCAGCGACAGCGAGGGCCGATCACCACCCCGGAGAAACGCACAGGCTTCGTCGAACTCATCTAAGGTCATCATACCCTGTTCAGGGGAGATCAACTCTCGCCATTCGGAAGGCGTGAAGCAATACTCGCAATGTCTTTGACAGAACTTGGTGATCACCAAGTTGGCCATGTTTTGCATCCTCCTGCTGGAGTCACTCGCCATCTCGAGAGCATACCCATGTACTCAGCAGATGATTATCGTTGCTCACTTGAAGGAGGAGGCAATCTCCCCCGATGTGTAGGCCGACGTAGCGTTAACACTGTCCGTCAAACAATGGGCCCTACAGTCTCATCCTGAGCGAGCGGGGTTGCCTCACTGACCCAGTATACTACAAGTCGGCCATTTTGGCGAACGGCGCGACAAGTGTCGTCGTACTCGGTTGTAAAAAGCCATGATTTCCCGCGCCAGATAGCTATTGGAAACCTGATCCAATGCAGAGAGTGACCTAAAACGCGGATGAAGAAAGTAGTCAATAGCATTCTTGCCCTGGTACCTCCCTCACCTCGGGGCAAGATAATACGCGACCTCGCCTATGGGTGTTGGTGTGGGGGCAATCGTGTGGCAAACGGCAATCTCCCTCCCACAAGCTTGTTGTTGGTATGCACTTGGTTACGAAAACACGATGTACATGTCGAGCTTCTCGATGCAAACGAGGATGGCAGTACTCTTCACGACATCTGCTCACGGATACTGGCTTTCGATGCCGTGCTTTGCCTCACCTCGAGCCTCACATTCACAGCGGACATGCAAGTACTTGAGGCGCTCAAGGAAGCAAAGGCGGATCTCATTACTGTGATCTATGGCAGCCATCCCACCTTTCTTCCTGAGCAGTCTTTGAACGCTACGACAGTGGATTTCGCTCTGCTGGGGTATCCGGAACATGCCATATTACAGTTGCTGGCAGCTCTTCGTTCGAAAACATCGCTTAATGGGATTCCAGCCCTGGGCTATCGAGAAAAAGGACAGATTAAGATCAATCGCGCCTTTTCCCATGGGGGCTTCGCGAGCCTTCCCCCCATTGAGTATGATTTCCTCGACACGAGTTTGCGATATCGTAATCCTCTCATTCGGCACTATCCCTATGTCACCGCTGTAACGTCTCGCGGGTGTTCGAGTAGCTGTGTCTTTTGTACAGCACCGGCCTTTGCCAGACATCGGGTAGAGATGTGGTCCACGCAGCAAGTCTTGGAGCAGATTCAGACAATCGTAGACTTGGGTTACAAAGAGATATACTTCCGTGACGAGACATTTAGCGCCTTCCGGGAGCGGAACCGAGAAATATGCAATGGCATTCTGCACCTTGGGATCAAAGTGAGTTGGATATGTAACGTCAAACCAGGTACAACGACGCTTGAAGATTTGGAACTGATGAAGCTGGCGGGGTGTAGGCTGGTCAAGGTGGGTGTAGAGTCGGGTTCAGACCACGTTTTGAAACAGTCGGGTAAGGACACATCCGTGAATACTACACGACGCTTGATGAACGACATCCACAGCGTGGGATTGGCTTCTCACGCTCATGTGATGCTAGGCATGCCGGGTGAGACTCGCGATAGTATCGAAGAAACTATGAACTTTGTATTGGAAATAGAACCAACTACACTAGATGTCGGGATATGCACTCCGCTTCCTGGTACACGGTTGTGGGAACAGCTTTGCCAGAGTCAGCCAAAAGGATTCGAATACCAGGGCATCGAAGTTACTGATCTCCATACAGTATCTATCTTCAACAAATACTACTGCGATGTTCAAGGATCGGAGCTCGAAAGAAGCGTACGACGGCTGTATCGGCGATTTTACTTGAGATCGAAGTACCTATGGCAAAGAGCCGGAGAAGCTCATAGCATCAAGAGCGGGTATGACATAGCACAATTTGGTTTTAGCGTGATGAGGTTTCTTTTATAAAGTTTCACCACCGGACACTTCTTGTATAACCCCCTATTCCAATGCGAAGTCTTTACCACTGGCTGCTTTGTTGACTAAGCCGGTTACGCTTGTATCACATCTCTTTCGCATTCAGGTAGTTTCCTCGCAGAAAGCTCCCCCCTCTACTCGCCCTGCCGTAGGAGTTTGAGTACTTTAGGTAAGATGGGCAGGAGGTCGCCAGCCACCATGCCGGCTCCCCCTAGCTCCTTTCGGACCAGTTCCCCTGCCAGCCCATGAACGTAGGCCCCGGCCAGGGCGGCGTGGAAGGGCGCCAGGCCCTGAGCCAGGAAGCTGACGATGGCCCCCGCTAACACGTCGCCGCTGCCTGCCGTAGCCAGGCCCGGGTTGGCGAAGGGATTGATGACCACCCTTCCATCAGGGTTGGCGATAATGGTGTAGGCCCCTTTCAGGAGTACGACCTGACCCCACTTCTCCGCCATCTGCCGCGCTACCCCTAGCCTGTCGGCTTCGATTTCACGCACCGTGAGCCCCGTTAGTCGAGACATCTCGCCAGGGTGGGGGGTGAGGATGCTCGGCCCTTCGACCCTTCGGCAGAGCTCAGGGCAGGCTTTGCTCAGGGCAGGCCCTTTTAGATATTCCCACCAGTTGGGGGTATCGGCCAGAGCGTTCAGGCCATCAGCATCTACTACTAGCGACGGCAATGAGAGCTTCCCCTCCTTCGCTTCCTCGCTCGCCAGGAAACCGATACGACCTCTTTTGCCTGGTTCTACCTTCAGCAACTGCTGGACGAACTGCACTGTCTCCTTCTCCCGGCCCAGGCCCGGCCCCAGGAGGAGGGCATCGTAATCGGGGATTCTCTCGGCCAATACTTTGATCGCATCGGGGATGAGGACACCCATGTCCTGGGGCAGGAGGAGGAAGGTGACCTCACTGAGCTTGCTGGCCAGGATGGGATGGATGCTCTCCGCCAGGGCCAAGGTGACCAGGCCGGTTCCCACCCGCGTAGCCGCAGCGCTGGCTAAGTAAGCCGCTCCAGTGTAGTTGACCGAGCCAGCCACTATCAGGGCCTTGCCAAAGGTGCCCTTGTGAGCTCCTATTGGCCGATGGGGCAAGAACTCTCTCACCATCTCAGGCGTTGTCAACTCTACCTGGACATCGTCGGCCAAATGCGGCGGTATCTCGATGTCGGCGACGATTAACTGGCCCACGTACTCAGCGCCGGGGAAGAGGAACTGGCCTCGCTTGGGGAAGCCGAAGGTCACCGTCAGGTCAGCGGGGACGGCCGCTGGATCTATGGCTCCCGTGTCGCAGTTGAGTCCCGTGGGGACGTCCACGGCGACGAGAAAAGGGAAAGAGGGGGGAGCAGCGAATGAGGGAAGTGAGGGCGAGAAAAGCGACTCCTTCCTCTTTGTTTCCCTTCTTCTCTTTATTTCCTCTCTGATTACAGTCAGTATCTCCTTGAGCGATCCTCCTATCGGCCGATCGACCCCCGTGCCCAGCAGGGCATCAATGACCACGTCGGACTCGCCCAGAAGGCGGCGCAACGTGGCGAAGTCGTCGTCTTCTTCGGCCCAGAAGATGGGAATGTCACTTTCGGTTGCCAGGCGGTAATTCTCGTCGCCCTCGATGCTACGCTTCCAGATATAGAAGGTGACATCGGCGCCAGCGTCGTGCAAATATCTGCCGGCCACCAACCCGTCACCTCCGTTGTTTCCGGGACCAACTAGCACCAGTATCCGCCTGTCCGTCGCCTCTCCTCTTTCCCCCCCAACCCTTCGACCCTGCTCAGGGCAGGCTTTGGGGGGGATGAAGGGGGGGCAGGACTCGGCTACGGCTCGCCCGGCGTTTTCCATCATCGTAGCGTAAGATATCCCTACCGCATCGGTTTCCTTCTCGATGCGGCGCATTTCCTCCGTCGTCACTACTTTCATGTGCCCCAGCCCTTTCTTCTGTGTCATTGAATCTCTACGTGAGAAGTATATCACAGGAAACCGTTCGAGGCAACAAGGCTTGCCTAACGCTCTTGACATCCAACCCGCCTTATGCTATCCTTGGCATTGAGAGAAGTATGAATGGGGTAGCACATTGTGGCCATGACTGAAAACCCAAGTCCTCTTTCCGTACATAAGCCGGGTGCCGCACGTATTCTGCTGCGTTGTTTCAGCTATTTGCGTCCTTACTGGCGCTGGGGCGCTCCTGCCTACCTGGCGTTGCTGGTCATAGACATGCTGGACATGCTCATCCCTCAGCTTATTCGCAGGATCGTGGACCGAGGCATTCGCGATCAGGACATCCGTCTGCTGAGTTGGTCGGTTTTGACTCTCCTCGGGTTGACATTGCTCAAGGGTGGGCTGGCTTTCCTGCAAGGGCGGTGGATAGAGATGTCCTCGCAGGGTGTTGCCTATGATCTGCGCAACGCCATCCACCATAAGCTTTCGGCTCTCTCCTTCTCGTATCACGATCGCACGGAGACCGGGCAGCTCCTGTCTCGGGCGGTACAGGACGTTGAGCACATCCGCTTTTTGACAGGCCGTGCTTCCATGCGGCTGGTGGATGGAAGCGTCCTGCTGTTGGGCACGATGGTGATGTTGGTTTCGATGGACCCCCGCCTGGCCCTACTAGTGCTGATGGCCATGCCGCTGCTGGTTCACCGCGCGTTTGACTTTGCTCGACGTTATCGCCCGCTCTCCCAGGCCATCCAGCAGCAGTTGGCCGTGCTGACCACGCGGCTGGAACAGAACCTGCGCGGCGCGCGTATCGTCAAGGCCTTTGCCCAGGAAGGGGCCGAGATCAACCGTTTCCAGGATGAGAACGCCCACTGGTTCAACCTCTCCGCCCAGGCGGCCCGCCTGCAGGCCATCAATGCGCCCCTGATGACCCTTATGGCCAATGCCGGTGCGGTGTTCCTCATCTGGTACGGCGGCCTCCTGATCATTCGCGGCCAACTGACGCTGGGAGAATTGGTGGCCTTTACTACCTACCTGGCACAGCTTGCCCAGCCCGTGCGTGTCATGGGCATGATCATGCCTGTGGTCGCCATGGCGGTGGCCGCAGGCGAACGTATCTTTGAGATCCTGGATGCCGAGTCGGAGGTGCGAGAGGCGCCCGATGCCATACAGCTTCCACCGGTAAGTGGCCACGTGCGGTTCGAAGGCGTCTCCTTTGCCTACTTCGGCCGCCACCAGGTGCTGCGGGATATCACCTTCGAGGTGCTGCCCGGCCAGGTCATCGCCTTGCTGGGTGCCACTGGCTCCGGCAAATCCACTATCATCAACCTGATACCCCGCTTCTACGACTCCACCGAGGGACGGATCACCATTGACGGCCAGGACATCCGTCAAGTGACCCTCAGTTCCCTGCGAGACCAGATTGGCATCGTCTTACAGGAGACCATGCTCTTTGCCACCACTGTGCGGGAGAACATCGCCTTTGGCCGTCCGGACGCCAGTGAGAAGGAGATCATCGAAGCGGCACGAGCCGCCCAGGCACATGCGTTCATCATGGAGATGCCGGACGATTACAATACCCGGGTAGGCGAGCGGGGTGTCACCCTCTCCGGCGGGCAGAAGCAGCGCATCGCCATCGCCCGCGCTCTGCTGAAAGGCCCGCGTATCTTGATCCTGGATGATGCGATGTCCAGCGTGGATACTGAGACCGAACAGTTAATTCAGATGGCGCTGGAACGGCTGATGCGCGGGCGAACGTCCTTTGTCATAGCCCAGCGATTGAGCACAGTGCGCATGGCTGACCTGATCCTGGTGCTGGATAAGGGGCGGATCGTCGCCCGCGGCACCCATGAGGAGTTGTTGCGCACCTCAGGTCCGTATGTGGAGATCTACTACCACCAGTTGCGGCCTCAAGAGGGGCTTTCGTCAGCGATGCCGCGTCTGGATACATTGGCAGCGGAGGTGTGAATCGTGAGCTTTTCCATTGGTACCTCCAGCGCTGGCGTGGGGCCTGGTAGGATGATGCGCAGCTTTGGCGAGGCAGCAGAAGGAAAGGCCTTTGACCACCGCATTGTTGTCCGGCTGCTTGCCTTCCTACGTCCCTATTGGCGGCGTATGGTCGCCGCCTTCGTGCTGATGCTGATCGCTTCAGGGCTGAGCCTGGCAGCCCCCTATCTCATCAAGTTGGCCATTGACCAGTACATTGCCCAGGGCGACACGGCGGGCCTGAGCCGCGTTGCCATCCTGACAGCGGGTGCCTTCGTAGGCCTATATCTGACCTCGGTGGGGCAGCAGTACTGGCTCTCCTGGGTAGGGCAACGGGTGTTGGCGACGCTGCGCGCCCAGCTTTTCCAGCATCTGCAGCAGTTGCCATTGGGCTATCACGATACCCACATCGTCGGCGTCACCATCTCCCGCGTCATCAACGACGTCGCGGTAATCAACCAATTGTTGTCGGAGGGCTTAATTACTCTGATCGGCGATGTTCTGGTGTTGGTGGGCATCGTCACCGTGATGCTTTCGATGAGCCCACGACTGGCGCTCCTGAGCTTCAGCGTGCTGCCGTTGATGGCCTTGGCTACTTACCTCTTTGCCCGGCGGGCCAAGGTCGCCTTCCGCAACACACGCTCCAGCGTAGCGGCCGTCGTGGGCGATTTGGCCGAGGACATCTCTGGTATGCGCGTGATCCAGGCGTTTGCCCAGGAAGACATGTCGCAGGAACGCTTCGATGAGGTGAATCGCGCCAACAGGGAAGCTCACATTGCCGCCATGTCTCTCTCCTTTGTTTTCTTGCCCGCGGTCGAGTTCTTAGGGATGCTGGCGACGGCCATCGTGCTGTGGTTCGGTGGGCTTTCCGTTGCCCGCGGAGAGCTCACCCTGGGCGTGATCGTCGCGTTTCTGTCGTACGTCACTCGCTTCTTCCAGCCCATTCGGGAGCTGAGCCAGCTTTACACCACCGTGCAGGCGGCCATGGCGGGAGGTGAGCGCGTGCTGGAATTGCTGGACAGCCAGCCGGAGGTCGCGGATCAGCCTGGTGCCAGCGAGATGCCGCCTATAGAAGGCCTGGTGGAGCTACGTGACGTCTCTTTCTCGTATCGGGGTGATGAGCTGGTGCTGCGTGACGTGAACCTGACTGTCGAATTAGGGCAGACGGTGGCGCTGATTGGGGTGACGGGTGCTGGCAAGACATCTATCGCCAACCTCATCGCTCGCTTCTACGACGTCACGGAGGGTGCGGTGCTAATAGACGGGATAGATGTACGTCAGGTCACACAGCGCTCATTGCGCAAGCAGATGGGGCTGGTGCTCCAAGATCCATTCCTCTTTTCCGGCACGATTGCTGACAACATCCGCTTTGGGCGTCCTGACGCGCCCGACAGTGTGGTGGAGGAGGCGGCGCGCCTGTCCAACGCCCACGAGTTCATCGTTGCCCTGCCAGACGGCTACGATACCGAGATCCTGGAGGGAGGTGTCAACCTGTCCATCGGTCAGCGCCAACTCATCTGCATTGCCCGCGCAGTGTTGGCCGATCCTCGCATCTTGATCCTGGACGAGGCTACGTCCAGTGTGGATATGGTGACCGAGGCACTGATCCAGGAGGCGTTACAGCGGCTGCTCGCCGGGCGCACTGCCATCGTCATCGCCCACCGGCTGAGCACCGTCCGCAATGCGGATGTCATCTGCGTGGTGCAGGCCGGCCGCATCGTTGAGCGGGGGTGTCACGAAGAGTTATTGGCTCAGGGTGGGATCTATCGCAACCTGTACGAGCGGCAGTTCGTGGACCTGAAGTCTCAGTAAAAGGAAGCTCGACTTCAAGAGGTTCAGGCGCTAACAGGGCGAGGACGTGGTTCGTTCTTGACGCTGGTTGCCTGTGGGTGTATAATGGAGTCAACATTTGCACTCGATATTCTGTCTTGGTGGAGTAGGCTATCCAATCACATACACGAACTAGAGAGGAGTTACTTATGGCCGGTAGTCATCTGCCCGCCGACACCGCGTGGCTGTTTCCAGAATATGACTTTGATACGATGGACCTCGAATGTCACAAGAGCGTCATCATTGAGCGGATTTTGGAACGGGGCACGTGGGAACAACTGCGTTGGCTGTTTGTGACCTACGGCGAAGCCAGTGTAGCCAGGTGGGTGTGGCGGCACGGGTTTCGCTTGCTGTCCAGGCGCTCGTTTGCCCTATGGCGACTGGCACTAGGAGTAACGGACTACGTCGCACCAGAGTGGGCAGTGGAGGCCAAAAGGATGGAACCATGGTAGACTTTCATGAGTTGACCACCACACCCGCCTGTCGCCATGCGCTGGCCTACTTGAGCCAGCAACCCTTTATCAGCGATTTCTACCTGGCCGGCGGAACGGCACTGGCGTTGCAGCCTATGCCCAGGCTATTGACACCGATAAAGTGGGCGGATGTACGTGCCTACTGCGAAGCGGCCGCCCGACGGTTGACGCGCCGCTTGAGTGGGTTGGAAGGTTGAGTGTGAGGATGGAGGAGTAAACACATGCCAGTCACGTACACGAACTGGAGAGGAGTTACTTACTACCTATGCCGAGGCGTCACCAAAACCGGCAAACCGCGCTACTACTTCGCCCGCGAGCCGAAAGGCGACCCCGTGGAACAGATTCCGGAAGGATGGAAGATCAGCGAAAGTGTCAACGGCGCCGTTTCGCTGGTGAAGGATCGTCCCGCACAGATTCGGCCGGGGGAGGTTGCGGCGGTCGAGGCGGCGGTGCAGCGACACCCCAAGTCGCACAACTACCACGTCGCCGTCAAGCACAACCGCATTGAGGTTTACGAGCGGGTCGGACTAGCCCCTGATGAGTTAATCACCGAGTTGAGAGGGGTGGGTTTGCTCGTCCCCGGACGGGCTGAGTGGCTACGAGAACTGCTGGGGGGCCGCGCCCGATTCACACCAGTTCTGCGCTTCATCCTGGTGGATGCGGAGCAGCGCACTTTCTGCACAGAGCGCTGGTGCTACCTGGGCAGCATTGACGACTGGATTGACGTTGGCCCAATGGGGCCTGTGGATCGGCTGGCCCGCCAGTGGATCCCCAAATTGGGCACCGACGCGCTTTTTGAGGTGGTGTTCTGACCTTTCTTGAGGGGAGGATTGAGGATTGATTGACGTCACCATACCGCGAGAGTGCATCTATAAGGAGTTTGAGGGGCAACCCGGCCCCTGCCCCCGGTGCGGTGGTCCCTTGCAGCAGAGCAGGCAGACCTACCTGGTCATTACCCAGCACGGGGAAGAAGCGGCTGATAACTTTATGATCGGCGGCGATATCGGGTGGTTCTGCGCTCGCTGCCCCACGGTGGTCATCAACCCAGAAGAGGTGAACAAATTCCTTATGCAGCCCCTGTCTCATTGGGACATCGGCGAGGAGTTCACCTTAGTGGGCATCGTTGATCTGGACGCTATCCCCGAAGAGAAGCGCCACCTGCCGCCGGGGGACGACGACAACCCCATACCTCTGGTGGAATTCACCAACATCTCTGGCGAGACAGTGGAGGAGGCACCTGAGAGAGAGCAACCAACGCTGATAGTGCGACCTGATATTGAACGAGGGGACCTAAGCTTGCCCTTCGAGGAACGCTACCAGGACGTCCTGCAGAACATCGAGTTCGGCATCGTCCAGGTGTACCATGATCATCCTGGGATGATGGACTGGGAAGCTCTATCCGCCATTGAGGCCCTGCTCCGTACGTATCGAGCTGAGGCGAAAGGATGCCAGGCAAGACTGCCATCCCTGGATTCCCTGGCCCAAGAGGTCTACGAGATGGTCGAAGTAATGTGTGAATGGCGGCTGGGGCGCGAAAGGTTTCACGACGAGGACGGCAAGCCGGCTGAGATCCCTATGGAGCCCATTACCTTGGATGAGCTCGTTGCCTGCTTGAAGTGTGTCCGCAAGTCCATCAACCGCTGGAGCCGGCAAGGTGGCCGGCAGGGCTACCTCACCTTTGTTAGCCAATTTGTCCGATAAGCGGGGATGAGTCGCAAGAGAGATTGCTTTCTGAAAGGTCTTCCGGTCCCCACGGGGGATAGAACAAGGTATGAATAAAATGTACAGGGCTGACGGAGAGAGGTTACTCGAAATCGCTCGCCGATATAATCTTGACCTCATCGTCATCTTTGGCTCCCAGGTCCGGGGGCGGGATGTGTCTGGGAGTGATACTGACGTGGCGGTGTGCTTCGTCCAGCGAGAGTGGGGAAACGGAGAGACATTTCCGATTTGCGATTGCCGATTTCTGAATCGAAAATCGGCAATCGGCAATCGAAAATCGAGTTAGTACGCCCTCTCGACCAGAAAGGCAGCCAGTTCCCTTAGATCGTCTTGGGTCCCGTTTTCCATAGCTACGGCATCAAGTTCAGCCAGGGCTTGCTGGTAGTAGTGGTTGGCCATCTCCTCTGCGTAGTGACGCGCCCCCAGGTTCTCTAGAATCTTGAGCGCCATCCCCACGGCTTCCTCGTCAATCGTCTCCCGTTGATAGATCTCTCCCAGACCTTTGCTTCCGGCTCTCTTACTTCGACGAGGCTCAGTACAGGGCTCTTCCTCAAGAGCCCGGACGATGGGCAGCGTCTTTTTGCGCTGCTGGATGTCACTGGCCGCCGGCTTGCCGGTCACCTGCGGATCGCCCCAGATGCCCAGGATGTCGTCCACGATCTGGAAGGCCAGGCCCAGGTTCTCGCCGAAGCGACGATAGCAGGCCATGGATTCGGGGTCGCTCCCGGCAACGAGGGCCCCCAGTTGCGTGGCAGCTCTGAAAAGGGCGGCCGTCTTGCCCCGGATCATCGAGAGGTATTGCTTCACATCAACGTCCAGACGGGCCTCGAAGCTCAGGTCCAGGTATTGGCCCTCGGTGAGGGCCAGGCAAGCCTCGTCGAGGATCTCAAAGGCTGTGAGCACTCGTCGAGGAGGCACCCCTCTATCGGCCAGGTGTCGCATGGCCAGGTGGGCCAGGGCGAACAGGCCATCGCCCACGTTGATGGCCTGGGGCTCGCCCCAGACTTTCCAGACGGTGGAGCGGCCTCGCCGCAGAGGACTCTTGTCTTCGATGTCGTCGTGGACGAGGGAGAAGTTGTGCACCAATTCGATGGCTGCGGCAGCCGGCAAGGCTTGGTCAGGATCGCCGCCGGTCGCCTGGCAGGTCAAGAGGCAGAGGATGGGCCGCAGGCGCTTACCTGCACCATCCTTGGTAGGAACTAAGCCCTCATCAATCCAGCCCAGGTGATATTGCATCATACCATAGAAGGATGCCAGTTGGGGATGGGGGGTAGCAAGGACTTTCCGCAGCTCTGCCTCGATGAGGGGCAGGTATCTCTCAAAAGCGCTGTTTAGGCTCATGGTGGGGTTGCTCCTAGTTTGCTTGACACTTGATGGAGAAACCAGGTTTTTGACCTATCTGAGCAAGCAGGTCGTCGCTTTGGGTTCTATGGACTGCGAAGCGGTTTCCATCAGCCTAAAAACCTGGTTTCTGTAGGGGGACATTCTTGAGCTCCTGAAGGTTTCTAGCGCCGAGGCAGAACATGGCCGTGCGCAGTTCCTCCAGTATTTCCTGAATCTTTTCACCTACTATTTCGGGCGAGACGGTAGCTGGTTGCAGGAAGGGTGTGGCCAGGGCCACGGCGTCGGCGCCTAAGGCGATGGCTTTGGCGGCCTCCACGCCGGTGCGGATGCCCCCACTGGCGATCAAGGTTACTCCAGGAGCGCCTCGCCGGACCATCTGGATGGATTCCGCAGTGGGGATTCCCCAATCGGCGAAGGCAGCAGCGATGCGGCGCAAGGTCTCGCTATCGGCTCGGTACATCTCCACTTCGCTCCAGGAGGTGCCCCCAGCTCCAGCCACGTCTATAGCGGCCACGCCGGAGTCCGCCAGCCTCCGAGCTACCTCCTCGGAGATGCCCCAACCCACCTCTTTCACAATAACGGGCATAGATAGCTCCCGGCAGACCTTCTCGATCTTGGCCAGCAGTCCTGAGAAGTCGGTATTGCCCTCCGGCTGGAGAGCCTCCTGTAAAGGGTTCAAGTGCAGAATCAGAGCATCGGCTTCAATCATCTCCACCGCTCGCTGACAATGCTCGACGCTGTAGCCATAGTTCAACTGCACCGCACCCAGGTTAGCCAAGAGCAGGATGTCGGGAGCCACGTCTCGTACCTGGTAGGTGTGAGACAAACTTGGCTCTTCCAGGGCCGCTCGTTGTGAACCGACGCCCATGCCCAGACCATGAATTTGCGCCGCCAGGGCCAGGTTCTTGTTGATCGTCTCGGCCTCCTCAGTGCCACCAGTCATGGAGGAGATGATCAAAGGTGCACTCAGTTCCTTGCTTAGCAAGGTGGTGGAAAGGTCAATGTCGTCGCGGTTTATCTCTGGCAGGGCCTGATGAACGAAGCGATATCTTTCCAGGCCCGTAGTCAAATTGCGGAAGCGCACATTCTCTTCCAGGGAGATGCGCAGGTGTTCGGTCTTTCGTTGATTGTGCATGGGCTGGGACCTCCGTAACTTTTTGCTGCCGACGGTGTTGAAATGAATGAATAGGCCATCCTACCCAATATTACCAGCGGTATCGGTTCTTGTCAAACGCGGGTTTCGGCGGGGAAAGTTGCGGCCAATCTGGGCCCGCGCCCCAAGCCAATCGGTTCTTGACTATATCGGCCAAGGCTGGTAAAATAAGGGCCAATTATTACCCATTGAGGAGGTGAAAGAATGTCGGTATTTGAGGATGTAAAGGCCATCATCGTCGAAGTGCTGGGTGTTGACCCGGAGAAGGTCACCCCTGAGGCCAGCTTCCGCGAAGATCTGGAGGCTGATTCCCTCGACCTGGTGGAGCTGATCATGGCCTTCGAGGACAAGTTCGGAGGCGAAATCTCCGATGAGGAGGCTCAGCAGATCACCACGGTCGGGGAGGCGTTGGCCCACATCGAGGAGCGCATGGCCTAATAGAGGGCCTGCGGACACTAACAAGCCAAAGCTGGCTGATGTAGGGGCAAATAGCCATTTGCCCCTAGTTGAGTGCGCCTTGGCGCACTTGAGTTCGTTGCATGGGGATGGGAATCCCCATGTTTTCTTCTATCCTCCACGACCTGAACGGCGACAGGGCGGTGAACGTGGTGGACATCATGAGGCTGGTGCAGTGGCTGGGACGGAAGATCGGTGAATGAGGGGAAGGGTCAGAGGGGACACGACAAGTGTCCCCTTTTTCTTTTACGATGAATGAGGTCAGGCAGTTGTCTAGGAGCTTGACATCTCTCGACAAGCAATGTAGAATGAGTTCAAGATGTGATAATCTACGAAAGGAGAAATCATAATGAGAAGCAGAACTATTGTGATCCTATTAGCGACAGCCGCCATCCTGGCTCTAGTTTGGGCTGCAGGCACCACCATTGCCAGCCCACCGGGGGAGGAGCCAGGCAGTGAGGAGGTAACCATTGCTGGCCATGTGGCCGCCAAGATCAGTTATCAGGGGCGGCTGACCGATGCCAACGGCAATCCGGTGGCCGATGGGACCTACACCATGCAGTTCCAGCTCTATGACGCACGAAGTGGTGGCACCATGCTATGGGACAGCGGTGCCCAGAACGTGCAGGTGTACGACGGCCTTTTCAATGTCGAGTTGGGCGTGGATCCGTCTCACTTCAATGGCCAGGCGTTATGGCTGGAACTGAAGGTGGGCGCCGAGACGCTCTTACCGAGGCGAGAGCTGTTGCCCGTACCCTACGCCCTGAGCCTCAGGCCAGGCGCAGACGTCGTCGGCATCGTTGACGGAGGCAGCGCCGTGCTTGGCGGGAATATGAGCTCCGCAGAGGGGAGCATAGGCGTGCTCGGCTATGCCCTCGCCACCAGTGGCCAAACCTATGGCGTCTACGGCAAGAGTGACTCCCCTGATGGCGTGGGCGTGCTCGGCTACGCCGCCGCCATCACCGGCACCACCTACGGCGTGTACGCCCGGAGCAACTCCCCGGATGGCATAGGTGTGCTCGGCTATGCCAGTGCCACCAGCGGCCCCGCCCCCGGCGTCGTCGGCACAAGCGACTCCCCTGATGGTGTGGGCGTACTTGGCGCGGCCACTGCCATCACCGGCACCACCTACGGCGTCCGGGGCCAAAGCAGCTCCCCTGATGGCATGGGC
>JBAWAP010000264.1:0-2531 GCA_049589355.1 Anaerolineae bacterium | reverse complement strand
GTTATGGCGATTCAGATTAACCGCAAGAGCAGAGTTCCGGTCTACTTGCAAATAGTTGATCAGATCAAACATCTGATAGCCGCAGGTAGACTCCAGCCTGGCGAACAGTTGCCCACTATCCGGCAGTTGGCGGTGGATTTGGGGGTCGCTCGCAACACGGTTGCCCATGCCTACAAAGAGCTGAATAGGGAGGGAGTAATCTCCACACGGCAGGGTCGAGGAACTCTCGTCTCGGAGCAGCCCGATCAGTTGCAATTGGCACGGATGCGCCGAGAGAGGTTAGGGTCAGTACTCGAGAAGCCTTTCGTCGAGGCGCTGCGCCTTGGTTATTCGATGCGCGAGATCGAAGAGGCGGTGATTGAACAGCTAACCCGCTGGTGGGCCGAAACCCAGAATCCAAACCCTCCTACAGGCTAGGCAGTGGAATCTGCGAGCCCCATGGTGGTGTACCTACCCTCTCTCGTTCGAATTGCCTCCATGCTTGGCTTGGCTCCTGCCTTTGGCCTTCCATTTGGAAGCGATTGGGCCTTTGGTAGTTTGACACCAAAGGCCGAGATTGGCTTCGCGCCAACCGGGAGGACTCTCCAGTGGGTAACTTTGGAACTGGTGGGGACGACTGAAGTGGTCGCTCCTCTTTTTTTCTAGCGGGTAAGTCTATGAGCAAATCATCAATCGTCATCCTGGCTGCCGGCCACGGCACACGCATGAAATCAGAGGTGCCAAAGGCCCTGCACCCTCTGGCTGGCAAACCTCTGGTCCAATACGCCGTAGAGATGGCTGCTCAACTCATCTCGGAGAAGCCGCTGTTGGTGGTGGGCCACGGCGCAGATCAAATGCGCCGGGCTGTAGGCGATCAAGTCATCTACGTGGAGCAGAGAGAACAGTTGGGCACAGGGCATGCTCTCCTCCAGGCTCGGCCACTGTTAGAAGGCCGAAGCGAGACGGTCTCGGCCTGTTACGCCGATATGCCTTTCTTATCCGCTGACACTTTGAGACGATTGTTGGAATTTCGTGAGGAGAAAAACAGCCCTATCGCCATGCTCACTGTCGAGGCCGACGATCCAATGGGCTTTGGACGTATACTGCGCGACGAAGCCGGCCAGGTGGTTGGCATTGTTGAGGAAGCAGTGGCCACCGGCGCTCAGAAAAAGATCAGAGAGCTCAACTGCGGTGTCTATTGCTTCGACGGTGATTGGCTCTGGCCCCACCTGGCCCAACTTCCCCTCAGCCCCAAAGGCGAGTATTACCTGACCGATCTGGTAGCTATGGCCGTGGCCGAGGGACAGACGGTGGAGGCGCTAACGATCAGCGATGTCACTGAAGTATTGGGGATCAACGATCGTTCGCATCTGGCTCAGGCTGAAGCGGTCATGCGGCAGCGCATAAACGAGAGGTGGATGCTGGAAGGGGTAACCTTGCTTGATCCTGCCCTGGTCTTTATACATGTCACGGTCGAGATCGGTCAAGATACGATCATCTACCCTAATACCTACCTTCAGGGTGCGACGGCCATTGGCTGCCAGTGCCGTCTGGGCCCCAACACCATCGTGCGCGACTCGACTATCGGCGATGGATGTACCATCGAGGCCTCAGTGGTCGAAGGAGCTGTTCTGGAGGATGCCGTGGACGTCGGGCCCTTTTCCCACCTGCGCCAGGGTGCGCACCTGGCCAAGGGGGTCCACGTAGGCAACTTCGGTGAGGTCAAGAATTCGTACCTGGGACCCGGCACCAAGATGGGGCATTTCAGCTATCTCGGCGATGCCACAGTAGGCCGGGAGGTTAACATCGGGGCAGGGACCATCACCTGCAACTACGATGGCCAGCGCAAACATCCCACCGTCATCGAGGACGGCGCTTTCATTGGCAGCGACACCATGCTGGTGGCCCCCGTGCGCGTGGGAGCCGGGGCGAAGATCGGGGCTGGTTCGGTGGTGACCCACGACGTCCCTCCAGGCAGCGTAGCCTACGGCGTCCCGGCGCGGGTGAGGGGCAAAGTGGAAGAGGAATAGATGGACTATGAGAACCTGATCGCCGAAGCGATGAAGGCGCGGGAGAAGGCTCATGCCCCCTATTCGCGTTTCGCTGTGGGGGCGGCACTGCTGGCCAAGTCGGGCCGCATCTACACGGGCTGCAACGTGGAGAATGCTTCCTATGGACTCTCGACCTGCGCGGAGCGTGTGGCTGTCTTCAAAGCCGTCTCCGAGGGCGAACGGAATTTCGAGGCCATTGCCATCGTCACCGAGAAAGGCGTCACCCCTTGCGGTGCCTGCCGCCAGGTGTTGATGGAATTTGGAGAAGACACCCAAGTGATAGTGGCCAATAGGGCTGGTGAATATCGAGTTTTCACCCTTCAGGAGCTACTGCCAGAAGCTTTTACACCCAAGCATTTGGGGTGAAAGAGTAGCATTAGTGTCAACTTAAGGCCCTCAGGCTGGTAAGGGGGCAACGCGCCGCAAGCGGGCTTTGACTTTGGTCGTCAAGGGCTTACGTTTGCGATTGGGGCGTAACCCAACAGCAATCACTGTCTGCAC
>JBAWAP010000263.1:0-1957 GCA_049589355.1 Anaerolineae bacterium | reverse complement strand
ACCTTTACTTCATACACAACTCCTGGTCCCGGCCATACTATTTCCGAATAGAATCCCACCCGCCTCGGACTGGCTGGGTTAGAAATATCCAACATGTTTACTCGACTTTTGCAGCACTTTGACCTTTGAACTCGACGCAAACTCCGGCATGCGGCCTTTCCTGCGACCCCGCTTGCGTGGAGTGTGGGACAGCGGAAGACGCCATTCATGTACACCCAAGTGTGCACTCTGGTCTTGTTGATACGATTGCACCTTGACAAGTGAATAACCTAAAGCAGCCCGATAGGCAGCCAGTCGGGAAACGCGTACAATCTGGAGTACGTATTCCAGAAACGGAGGTGGACAATGTTTCCCCTGATCGAGTTTCCTGAACTGGTGCAACACTACGCGCCTTACTTTGCCGACGTGTTCTCGGCCGAAGCGTTCATCCAATTCGAGCGATACATCAGCGGCTTGATTGTGTCAGAGAACAAGACGGTGGATGGGATCAACCGGCTGTTCGTCTTCGAGAACCGCAATCAAAGCAGTCTGAACCGCCTGTTGACGGCGAGTCCCTTCGCGCTGGAGGACTTGAACCAAGCGCGGCTAAAGCTCTTGGACCGTTTGCCAGGGACGCAGATGAAGCGCAATGGCGTGATGAGCGTGGATGACACGTTCCTGGTGCATTACGGCGATCACTTCGACCAGATTGCGCATCTGGTGGACCCGACAACCGGCAACTATGTCTGGGCGCACGACTTGGTCAACCTGCATTACAGCGATGATGACACCGACTATCCGGTGCGCTTCCAATTGTGGAAGCCGACGGACGTGGACGCGCTGGAGCAGGGCCTGGTGGTGGCGGGCATCCCACTCAAAGACAGCAAACAAGCGCTCAAGACCGAGGCCCCGCACAAATGGCGGAACTACTTGCAGGGCGTGTGGCGACGCCATCAGCGCCAACCCGAAGTGGCGGCCCTCTACCAGAGCAAGCTCATCATCGCGGAATATCTGCTGCAAGCATGGGTCACGGCCCATCCCGACCTCAAGTTGCCCGTGGCCTTTGACAACTGGTATACGCAACCGGGGTTCTGCCGCTACCTGGACAAGACCTTGCAGTTGCCCTATGTGGGGACACTGGCCGACAACGACCAGGTCCTCTTGAAAAGCGGTCCCCAACGTCTCGATCAATTCGCTGAGCATCTGAAACAGGAACATCTCGCGGCGATGAAGCGCGGCGGCTCGCCCACCTTCAAACCCATTACGATTCGTTACAAAGGTGACCAGGAACGCTACTACAGCTACTGCGCCACCCATCGCATTCAAAGCTTTGGCCGGCAACGTCTGGTCATCAACCATCGCGAAGCGGATTTGAGCGACGGCCCGGTCTTCTTCATCTCCAATCGTTTGATCTGGCAGTCGCCGGGCATCACCCGCATTCGACGCCATCGCTGGCCCGTTGAAGTCTATCATGAAGAGGGTAAGGCCGAAGGGCTCGACCAGTATCAGGTACGGGACTTTCAGGCAATTGAACGACACATTGCTTTAGTCGCCGTGGTGTATAGCCTACTGCGTGCCGCCCAACATGACCCCGCCCTCCAACACAAGCTTCAACGTCAACTCAAGCTCGACCTTGAGGGCAGTGTTGCATTCTGGCGTCGGGCGACCCAAGCTCAAAGCCTGTGGAGTTTGGCGCTCTTTATCAGCGCGAGCTTGGCACACGGCCAGTCGTTGCGTGCCATCATGACACCGCTCCTCCGCGCCCTCTGCGCGGCGTAAAGCTTCGGGCACTCGAGCGGTGGCGACCCTATTCACCGATCGGTGAGTGTGGGTAGGCTGACTGTTGCCCCAGCCCGAAAATCTCGCAGCGAATTCGCCTCGTACTGGCTGCTTTAGGATTCACTTTTTAAGGTGCAAAAGTCGAGTTACCTGGACCACTTCCGTGTTGCAGAACCGTCTCCACCGAATGCCTTGTACC
>JBAWAP010000262.1:0-4907 GCA_049589355.1 Anaerolineae bacterium | reverse complement strand
GGATAGGCTCGTGCCGGGCATTCTCGTCTTTGGTCGTTACAGCACATGGAAGCGGAAGACCCAGGGGCCGGCCAACCTGGTTTGGAACTCAAAGTCAAAAGCCTGAGCCATCAAAGGCCCCATTCTCCTCATGGGACGGGCCGCCAGGTAGCGACGATGGCTTCGGTCAGAACAGGATCACCGTAGGTGGCGATGGTCAACCCCTGGCCTTGTGGGGTGATGACCAGCCACAGTAGGCTGAGGCCCTCCGGTGCTTGCCGCAGGGTGACCTTCAGGGCCTCCAACCCTCCCAGTTGGACGGACTCAGCCGAGATCAAATAAGGCCCGAAGCTGCCCCGCTCGACGTTGTCCAGCATGGCTTCCAAGCTTGGTTCGGCCAGGGCAGCGATGTTGATGGCCTGACGCTCTTCGCCGCTCATCGCTGGGTTCGACAGCCACACGAAGGCTCCTTGTACCCCACCTACATCCCAGTTAGCCGGGTAGTCAATGGCGAAGCCGAGCGCGGTATCGGTGTAGGTACGGGTGGCGGTCAGGACAGTGGTGGGCGTCGGCGTCGGCGGGGACGGAGTAGGGGTGGGGGATACCGGCGGACGGGCCGTCGGCGGGGGGCCGGGGGTGGGTACTATCACGCCCGCAGGTGCCCTGGCCGGGCCGCGCCACCAGTCGAAGAGCTGGTCCCACTCTACGTAGCCGTAGTAGCCGAACCAGCCCGAGGCCGGACCTGGCAGGGGGGTCAGTTCGTCCACCACTCGCTGGGGTTCTCCGCCTTCGACCAGGATCAGCCACAGCGAGGCCCGCCCCTCGGCGCCCATCCGAGCGAAGAGGAGGTGGCTCCCGTCGGCCGACCAGAGGGGACGCTCGTCGCGGTAGGCCGGGTCATCGGTGAGTTGCCGAAGCTGAGGCTTGCCCTGGACGTTTACCATCCAGATACGGCGCTCCATCATCCCCAGCCGGGCATCCTCCCCACCCACCAGGTCACCCTCGTCGGGCATGGCCACGTAGGCCAGGCGGGTGCTATCCGGGGACCAAGAGGGCGAAAAGGCTGCCAAGTCTTCTGTTGTCAGGAATGAGATGGCGTCTGTGCCTGCCTCGACGACGGCCACCCGCTTGTTCGTCCACGTGGCGCGGTAGGCCCCGACTGTGACAGCCACTTCCGCCGAGGCCGGGGCAGGCGCCACGAAGTCCGAATGCGCCAGCACCTTGTCGGTGGAAGGGCGCGCGTCACTGGCCAACTGTCTGGCAAGCTGCACTGGCTTGCCTCCACCGGCTGGCAGGCTGTAGAGGGGCACCCCATCAGCCAGCATTGAGCCCGAGAGCATCTCCCCTTGCCAAAAGAGAATGTGTTGGCCATCGGGAGACCAGCCAGCCAGGATGGCTTCTCCCTTCTCGGGCACGCCGCTGGCGTAGAGTTCAGCCAGTTGCTCGCCATCGGACGAGACCCTCCACAGGCCCTGGTAGGTGAGGGGCTGGTCGGGTTGCCATTCTTGCCACTCGCAGGCGATCCAGGCTCCGTCGGGGCTCCAGGCGACGCGGCCCATCCGGCCCGGGCCGTGACCGGGAAGGCTTAGGGACACCAGGGTCACGGGAGTGGCACCGTCGGCGCTTATGACTTGCAGTCCCGCGGCGGCGATGTAGGCCAGTCGGTCGTCTGCTGGCGCCCAGGCGAAGGCATCCACGGCGGCTCCTTCGTTCAGAGAATGGGCCTCGTTGCCGTCGGCGGACATCAGCCAGACCTGGTAGTCGCCTTTGCGAAAGGCCAGCCATTCGCCGGAGGGAGACCAGCGAAGCTTGCTGTTACGGCCGTCGGTGGTCAGGCGCTGGGGTTCGCCGTTGGGCAGGGCCTTGACCCAGACGTCGCCGCCCTGGACGTAGGCCAGTTTCCCCAGGCTGGGCATTGGCGTGGATGTAGGGACGGCCAGCGTCGCCACCTGGGTGGCCAGGCGGGCATTTTCAGTGGCCAGGGCGGCCACCGTGGCCGTGGCGGCCTGGTCCGGCGTGGGGGTACGCTCGACGCTAACTTCCAAGGTGCCGCAGGCGGTCAGCGCTACTAAAGAGAGTAAGGCAACAGTCAGCCAAGCGGCAACTACTTTTCTGCACCTCACGGCATTCATGAAACACCTCCACAGTGCTGATGTCCATCGGTCCTCCGATGGCATCCTCATTATACCATGCCGGCGTAACGAGAGTGTTTCAAGCTTGTCACGATGCTGAAACATCCTGTAACAATCTCGTTACACAGCGGTGTCAATCCAGCGGCAGGTGCAGGGTGAAGACGGTGCCCTCCCCCTCCCGGCTGCGCACAGTCACCGTCCCCCCGTGCCGTTCCACTATCGTCCTGACCAGGGCCAGCCCCAGCCCACTCCCTTCGGTGCCCCGCGCCCCCTGACCCCGGTATAGCTCCTCAAAAACGTGGGACAGCTCATCTTTAGGGATGCCCGGCCCGGTGTCGGCTATCTCCACCGTTACCACCCGGCCATCCTCCACAGCCCGCACCTCGATAGTATCGCTGGGACGGGTGAATTTCAGGGCGTTGTCCAACAGGTTGTAGACGGCCAGGAAGAGCAGGTCACGGTCGCCAGGCACTTGCGGCAGGGGCCAGGGAGCCTGGGGCAGGGCGAGGGCTATTTCGCGCTCTTCGCCTTCAGGCCGCTGCCGAGCTAAGGCCACCACCTCGCTCAGCAACTCGCTCAGGTCCACCGCCGCCCGCTCCAGCGGCTGTGTCTCCAGGTCGGCCAGCTTGCGCAGATCGGTGGCTAATTTGCTCAGCCTGCCCACCTGACCTTCGACGCCGGCCAGGGTTCGATCCCGCGCCTCCCCCCGTGGTGTCCCCGCCAGATTGGCCAACCCGATGCAGATGGCGGTCAGCGGGTTCTTCAGCTCATGATCAAGCTGACGCAGGAAGCGGCGATGGGCCTCGGCCTGGGCCTGACGCGCCTCGGTCAATGTCTGATCCAGACGGCGCCCGGCTACGGCCCACACCACGACGCCTGTCAGGGCCAGCAAGCTCAGCAGCCCGCCCAGCAAGGCAAGCCAGGTCCCCAGGTCGGCCCGCAGGCGGATGATAGGCAGCCGATCGGAGATCGCCCAGAGCAGCAAGGCAGCGGCCAATCCCAGAGCGAACGGAACCAGGGCCAGGATCAGGGCACGGCGGGTGGTGTTCATGGCACAGCCTCCACAGTTCCCACAAAACGGTAGCCCTGGCCGGGGACGGTCTCGACGTAGCGCGGCTCGGTCGGATCGTCGTCCAGGGCCCTGCGCAGCTCGGCGATGCGCACGTCTACCGCCCGCGTGCCGGTTGGGTAGTCCCAGCCCCACACGGCGTCCAGAAGCCGCTCCCGGGAGATGGCCTCGTCGGGGTGGGTCATCAGGTAGTCTAGCACAGCCACTGCCTTGGGTGTTAGGAGGAACTCACGTCCGGCCAGTAGGGCGCGGCGGGCCGGGCGGTCGAGCACCAGCGGCCCACAGGCCAGGCGACGGGCCGCGCTCAGGGGTGGGACGCCGGGACGGGCGCGGCGGAGTACGGCGCGGATGCGGGCCACCAACTCATAGGGGTCAAAGGGCTTGTTGAGATAATCATCAGCCCCTTCCTCCAAAGCCATGGCCCGCTCGGTTGCTTCGCCCACCCGGGTGAGTAGGATGACAGGGGTCCAGTTGCCCGCCTGACGCAGGCGGCGCAGTACCTCCCGGCCGTCGAGTTTGGGCATCAGCACGTCCAGGACGATCAAATGGGGAGTGAAGGCCGCTGCTTTGTGGAGGGCCTCCTCACCATCGGCAGCCACTTCTACGGTGAAGCCGGCCCGTTCCAGAAAGGGGGCCAGGTTAGTCGTGATGGCCTCCTCATCGTCAACCAGCAGGATTTTGGGTTGTGATGTCATTCTCTCAAGCTCCTTGACATCCGTTGCCTGGCGTCACAGGCGGCGTGCAATAAGCTGCCGTCCCCGCTCTCACAACGCCCATCCCCACAACGGCCCGGTGACTAGATTGCGCCTGTCACGACATCGCGGACGGAGACAGCGATGGCCTCCAGCGTAGTGGGAGGCAGCAGGTAATCATGGTGATAGAGGCGAGCGTAGGTGAAGGGAACTCGGGTCAGCAAATTGACCAGCAGCGCCAGGGGAACAAGTCATTGTGTAGATTCCTCCTTGCCTGTCATCGTGGTTTGATCTGATGCCGGTGGCCAACCCAGGTAGCGCACCTCGGGCTCGTATACCCAGCGCCAGAAGAGCGGCTTCTGGCCTTGGGCGTAGACGTCGCGTAGTGTCCAATGGCGGAGTGGGTAGCCGGCCGCCGCGCCCCAGTAAGGGCCGTGGCGATGAAAGACATCGAAAATAAAGATGACGGGAAGCCCTTGTTGGTTCAGGAATTGGACTGATACTCGCGCGCCACCGGCAGAGCGCGAATCGCAGATAACGCCTGGTTCACAGCATGTGCGCCACCATTCGCTATGAAGTATCCAGAAGTCATCCTGTAGATCGGCGGCGATCAGCTCGCGCGTCACTGCCTGACGGCGCTCGGCCAGGACCGCTGATTGTCCATTTGGTAACTCCCAGGTCGCCAGGGCAGCTTCCTCATCGCCTCGAAGCACAGCGTTCACGTAGGTCTTGATCCTGGCTTCAGGGGTATTGCCTGTAATCCGTTCTTGCAGGGTGAGGCGCACAGGGGATGTGAAAAACCACAGGCCCAAGATGCAGGCACTGACAAGTGCTAAAGGGAGCACCACCAGCCAGGCTTTGCGATTCAGCCGAGGACTCATAAAGCACCTCCACAGCGTCAATGTCCATTGGTTTTCCGATGACACACTCCGGTCATCCATCACTGCGTCGTTGATAGCGCTGGTGTGCCAACGATGGGCCAATCGGAGATGCGCCTAGCCGGGGGCACGTGTGCCATCTTGAGTTCGCCGTCCC
>JBAWAP010000261.1:0-3264 GCA_049589355.1 Anaerolineae bacterium | reverse complement strand
CTTGATGCCTCACTGGCAGAAAAGGACGCCGCCATGAGGGAGCTGGGGGAAGCCTCCCAGGACCTCGAGCGGCAAATGGAAGCTATTCGGCGATCCCTTGGCTACCGCCTCCTGGAGCGGATGTGGCGGGCGCTCAGCCGGCTGGCCCCGCTGGGGACGAAGCGCCGCGCCCTCTTCGCCCCCTGGCGCCGCGCCTTCGATATCGTCCTCACGGAGGGGTGGGGGCCGCTTCTCCGGCGGGTGCTGCCAGTGTGGAGGTGGGCGCCCCGGAAAATCCGGCGGGCCAGGCTCGCCTCGCAGGTGGGCTCTCTGGACGAGCAGTACCAGCTGTGGCTGCGCGCTCATGCTGTGACGTCGGCGCAAGTCCGGCGTATTAGAGAAGAGGCGGCCCGGCTCGCCTACCGACCGCAGATAAGCATCATCATGCCCGTCTACAACACTGATCACGCCTGGCTCCGCGAGGCCATCGAGTCGGTGCGGGGGCAGTTGTACGACAACTGGGAGCTGTGCATCGCCGACGACGCCTCCACCAAACCGGCGGTGCGGGCGCTGCTGCGGGAGTATCAGGGCGACGACCGGATCAAGGTGACCTACCTGGGGGAGAACCAGGGTATATCCGGGTCCTCGAATGCGGCCTTGGCGATGGCCAGGGGAGAGTTCGTGGGCTTCCTGGACCACGATGATGAGCTTAAGCCCGATGCTCTATATCACGTGGTCAGGCTCTTGAACGAGCGGCCTGATCTGGATTTCATCTATTCTGATGAGGATAAGCGCAGTTCGGACGGCCGTTTGGTGCAGCCCTTCTTCAAGCCGGACTGGTCGCCGGATCTTCTGCTTTCCACAAACTATGTGCCCCACTTCGCCGTGTATCGTAAGCAGATCGTGGATGAGGTGGGCGGCTTGCGGAGCGAATGCGATTTCAGCCAGGACCACGATTTGGTCCTAAGGGCAACCGAGCGCACGGACCGGATCGGTCACGTGGCGTTGCCGCTGTATACGTGGCGGATGGTTCCGGGTTCGGCAGCTTTGGAACCTGAAGCGAAGCCAAAGTCGATTGAGGCTGCGAAGAGAGCTTTGGTGGACGCCATGCAGAGGCGTGGCAGCGAGGCAGAGATCGTTGCCGGCCCGTTCAGGAACACTTATCGGGTGTGTTACCGGATCCGGGGTCAACCGCTGGTTAGTATCATTATCCCCACCAGGGATCGGGTCGAACTCTTGCGGTCGTGTATCGCCAAGATCGATAAGAAGAGCACGTATTCCAACTACGAGATCCTCATCGTGGATAACGAGAGCCGGGATGAGAAGACCCTCGCTTATCTCAAGAAGTCACGCCACCGTTGTCTGGCCTACCCAGGCCGTTTCAACTTTGCAGGCATGACGAATTTCGCCGTCCGCGAGGCCGCCGGCGAGCACGTGATTCTGCTCAACAACGACACGGAGGTGATCACCCCCGAATGGATCGAGGCGATGCTGGAGCACAGCCAGAGGCCGGAGGTGGCCGCCGTTGGAGCGCGGCTTCTCTATCCTGACGGTCGCCCACAGCATGAGGGCATCATCATTGGGGTGGGGGGAGGCTCCGCACTAAACGTGGACCACGGGGGCTACTTTAATTTGGGCCAGATGGTGCGTAACTTCAGCGCGGTAACTGGGGCTTGCATGATGACCCGGCGCGACCTTTTCGAACGCCTGGGAGGATTTGATGAGAGTCTGAGGGTAGCCTTCAACGATGTCGACTATTGTCTACGGGCGCGGGAGCGAGGCTATCTGATCGTCTATACGCCTTACGCCGTTCTCTACCACCGCGAGGGTGGCACGCGAGGGGGGCTGCATCCCCAGGAGGACGAACTGTATTACCGCCGCCGCTGGGGTGAGCCCGGGAAACACCGCGACCCGTACTACAATCCAAACCTAAGCGTCCGCCTGCCTTTCACTATCAAGACGGACGAGGAACCCGCATAGGTGCACACGAAGGCGGGAGGAGGGGCCTGGCTCGGCCGCAGCGAACTAGGGCACCCGGATCAGGCGGAGGGTGTCCAGGCCTCTACAGCCCGATCGACGCTATCGACAAGCTCATGACAGACCCCCAGCTGCGGCAGCGAATGGGGCAGGCGGGCAGGCAGAGGGGTGCTGGACAACTTCAGCTGGCGGAAGGCTGCCCTGGGGACTGAGGCCGTTTACCAGCGGCTGCGCGATCCGAGCCTGTCGCCGGGGCCGGCGGCTCTGGCCGTGTCGTAGCAAGAGCCCAGCCGATCCAGAAGGCCACCGAAAGGATGCCCAGACTGCCAGCCAGAAGAGGGATAGCCAGCGCCCAATAGTTGCGCCTTCGCACGCCCTCCAGTAGGGCGGCAGCCATAGCCAGAGTGGTGCCGCAGATGATCGCCCCCTAGAGGCGCGACCTATCCGGCCTTGATCTTCGCCCTTGCTGCTCTGTCATAGCCCCCTGGAACACCTACAGACTAGCGCCCCGGCAGGACTCGAACCCCCAACCACCAATCGATCTCGGCCTAGCAGAATGTTAGCAATTTCCCGCCAACGCCGCAAGGCGCCAACCCACTCCCACCCACGAGCCACACGATGGCATCTGGCCGCGGAGAGGGCAACCTCTCTCCCTTTGCGCTATACTTGGGGAATGAAGTCGAGTATCGACGCTGATCCCCGCTGCAACATATGCGGATCTGGGAAGGGCTCTACGCATTCAACTGCTCACCACCCGCGGGAGAGTTACGTATGCGCGTCGTGTGGCTCCACCAGCCGCGATCGCATGCTGGTCTTCGCGCTGGGACTGTGCCTGGGGTTCTCGGGGCCCCTGGCGGCATGGAAGCCTGACCCTTCGATAGCCCTGCTCGAGACATCCGGGTATCGGGGTCACCCGAGGTTCCTGCGGACCGCCTTCCGCTATCTGAATCTGATCTACGAAGGAGTGGCGCAGAAGTGCCTGCTCGCCGACGTAGCGAGCCTTCCCCTGCAGGACGAGAGCATCGATGTCGTCCTCTCCTCAGACGTCTTTGAACACGTTCGAGACGATGCGTCCGGGTTCTCCGAGATCGCACGGGTCCTTAGGCCGAGAGGATACCTTATCCTTCAGGTACCGGGGGTTGGTGAGCTGGAGCAAACCCGCGTCCTTGTTGAGGCGCGGGGCGATGAAGACATCTTTCTGACACCGCCCGAGTACCACGCTGAGCACACGCTGGTCTATCGCTACTACGGCAACGACATTGTGGACCGGCTCCGCGCGCTTGGACTGAGTATCCTCCTATTTCGTAG
>JBAWAP010000260.1:0-8395 GCA_049589355.1 Anaerolineae bacterium | reverse complement strand
CAATACCGCATTGGCTCCCGGCAGGCGGCCTACCGGACCCTGCGCGAAGCTCTGACCGACGCCGCCGTTGCTCCCTTCCGTCGTCTGTGGCGCAATCCGCAATCCGCAATCCACAATCCGAATTCAGAGTACATCTGGGCATTGAAGGACGTCTCCTTCGAGGCCTGCCCTGAGCCTGTCGAAGGGTCAAGCGCGGCGAGGTGGTGGGTATCCCTTCGGCTACGCTCAGGGCAAGCATTGGCCGCAACGGGGCGGGGAAGACGACGCTGCTAAAAGTTCTCTCCCGCATCACCGAGGCGACAGAGGGACGGGCGGAGGTATACGGCCGGGTGGGCTCGCTGCTGGAGGTGGGCACCGGCTTCCACCCCGAGCTGACCGGCCGGGAGAACATCTACCTGAACGGCGCCATCCCTTCGATGTGCTCAGGGCAAGCCTGGGGGTGAAGAGAGCGGAGATTGACCGCAAGTTTGAGGAGATCGTGTCATTTGCCGAGACGCCGTCCTGAGCCTGTCGAAGGATCGAGAAGATCATAGACACGCCAGTGAAGCGCTACTCCAGCGGCATGTAGGTGCGGCTGGCCTTTGCGGTGGCTACTCACCGTTCGACTGCACCCACAACAAGCCTGGAGCCGGAGATATTGCTGTGAAAAGGAGACATCTCATCAAGCACTTGAGAGCCCATGGCGCCTTTCTGTTGCGAGAAGGCAAGCGACATAGCATCTATCAGAGAGGGAATCTCAAAACACAGGTGCCGCGTCACAATGAAATCGTCGACGAGTTGGCCAGCAAGATTTGCAAGGATCTGGATATTCCCTTTGTGAGGTGAAGCATGAGATACCGAGCTGTGATCAAGCAAAGCGACGGCTGGTGGATTGGCTGGCTACTGGATTTGCCCGGTGTAAATGCCCAGGAAAGGACCAGGGAAGAATTGCTCGAGTCCCTGCGCATCGGCGCTCAGGACATGCTGGCAGCCGAGGTTCCCTTCGAGCCGGAGAGCACGATGACGGTTGTGGACATCCCCGACCCGGAGTGGGCACAAGCACCAGCCTGAGGCTATCGAAGGGTCCGTCGCCATGTCCGATATCGCCATCCGCGTCGAAAACCTGAGCAAACTCTATCGCATTGGTGGGGCGCAGGCGGGCTACAAGACGATCCGGGAATCGCTGACCGAGGCAGTGCAGGCACCCTTCCGCCGCCTTTTGGCCTCGTCCGTGGTCAGTCGTCCGCCGTCTCCAACGAGACCATCTGGGCGCTGAAGGACGTGTCGTTTGAGGTGCAACGCGGCGAGGTGGTGGGCATCCCTTCGGCTACGCTCAGGGCAAGCATTGGCCGAAACGGGGCGGGGAAGACGACGCTTACTTCGACAGGCTCAGTACAAGGCTCAAGATTCTATCCCGCATCACCGAGCCGACGGAGGGACGCGCTGAGCCTTTCCGAAACTGCAAATTCGCAAGCTGGGGAATGATTGGGCAATAACAATTGCTGGAGGAGGTATAAGAGGAGGTATAATAAGATGCCGTGGGCAGTGGTGAGAGCGATATACAAGAGAGGAATCGTTGAGCCCTTGGAGAGCGTCCCATACCGAGAAGGCGTGGAAGTACTGGTTCTGTTTCCAGAACAGGTCAGGTGGACAGGAGCACAAGGGATCTGGCAACGGATAAAGCAGGAGATGGCGAGGGAGATGCCTGACCTTGTGAGTATGACGGAGGATGAAAAGCGAGAGGAATTTGACCGGCTTTCCAACATGATCGCCGAGTGTATGCCTTACCGCTCGCTGGAGGAGTTCGAGCGGGCAATGCGAGGGAATGAGTATGGTCTTGTTGGATACTAACATCTTTGTGATAGACCGCTTTTTCCCACAAGATGAGCGGTACGACGTGAACAAGCAATTCGTCGCCAGGTTGCCCAAGATAGGAGCCGGATTCTGCATCTTCTCTTTGTTTGAACTATGTGGCATCTCCTCTTTCAACCTGTCGCGGGAGGAACTCAAGCGTTGGAGTTATCACTTTGACGAAGTATACGGAGTGGAGATAGTGGAGCCACAAGGGCTCTATACGGTGTTAGCTGCTGAATGGCTCACGCGTTTCAGTAACCAGATGCTCGAACTGTTCGGACGCAAGTTGACGTGGGGGGGATGCAGTGCTCGTGAAGACGGCAGAGGATTACGAGGTAGAAGCCATCATCACCTGGAACAAGAAACACTTTGAGGACCGAACGACGATAAAGACGCTGACGCCGGAGGAGTATCTAATGACCAGGGCAAGCGGTGAATGACAGGAGGATTTAGCCGCGAATTCGCGTTAATTCGTGGCAAAAAAAGAAGTATGAGTGACATTGCGATTAGAGTCGAAAACCTTTCCAAGCAATACCGCATCGGCAGCCCTCAAGCCAGCTACAAGACGATCCGGGAGTCGCTGACCGAGGCAGTACAGGCGCCTTTCCGCCGTCTATCGTCCGTCATCCGTGGTCAGTCGTCCGCCGTCTCCAACGAGACTATCTGGGCGTTGAAGGGCGTCTCCTTCGAAGTGCAGCGCGGCGAAGTCGTGGGCATCCCTTCGACAGGCTCAGGGCAAACATCGGGCGCAACGGGGCGAGCAAATTTGAAATTACAATCGAGGAGGTGAAGGGTTATGGAAGCAGTTCAGTTGCAGCAATATGATGAGTGGATAGCTAACCATATCTCACCACTCCTCAGAAGTGGCATCGCGCAAAGGGCAAGCACCGGAGGTGAAAGTCATGAGTGAGAAAATAGCTTCCTCTCGCTTTCAGGAGGTAATCGAAACAGTTGAGGCGCTACCGCCCGACGACCAGACATTGTTGATAGAAATCATTCGCCGGCGTCTGATCCAGCAGCGGCGTGCCGAGTTGGCGGCGGACATCGCAGGGGCGCGGGCCGCTTACCAGCGCGGCGAGGTTCGGCGAGGCACGGTAGCCGATCTGATGAAGGAGTTAGTGGAGTGAGAACCCTCGTCTGGGGTGTGGCCTTCGTGCGAGCGTTCAAGCGGGCGGTTCGCCGCCAGCCAGAATTGCGGGCCGCATAGCCTTCAGTGGCTTGCTGAGGATCCCTTTCATCCCACGTTGCACAGTCACAAGTTGAAGGGGAAGTTAGCCGGCGCATGGGCCTGCACGGTGGACTATGACAACCGCCTTCTCTTCGAGTTCGTTCTGAATCCAGAGTCGGGTGAGGAAGAGATTCTACTGTTGACGATGGGTACTCATGATGAAGTGTATTGAAATGTTCAGTGATTGCCCTTGGCATTCCAATTCGCCATCCGCGTCAAAAACCTGAGTAAGAAAATCTCGAATTTGCAATTTCGAAATCCGAAATCCTATGGACGATATCGCTATTCGCGTCGAAAACCTGAGCAAGCAATACCGCATCGGCGGCCCCCAGGCGGCCTACAAGACGATGAGGGAATCGCTGACCGAAGCGGTGCAGGCACCTTTCCGCCGTCTATCGTCCGTTGTCCGCGGTCAGTCGTCCGCCGTCTCCAACGAGACCATCTGGGCCCTCAAAGACGTCTCCTTCGAGGTCAAGCGTGGCGAAGTCGTGGGCATCCCTTCGGCTACGCTCAGGGCAAGCATTGGCCGCAACGGGGCGGGCAAGACGACGCTTACTTCGACAAGCTCAGTACAAGGCTCAAAATCCTCTCCCGCATCACCGAGCCGACCGAGGGTTACGCCGAGATCCACGGCCGGGTGGGCTCCCTGCTGGAGGTGGGCACCGGCTTCCATCCTGAATTGACGGGACGAGAGAACATCTACCCTGTCTGCCGACAGGCAGGCTGAACGGCGCCATCCTGGGGATGAAGAAGGCGGAGATTGAGCGCAAGTTCGACGAGATCGTGGCCTTTGCCGAGATCGAGAAATTCATTGACACGCCGGTGAAGCGCTACTCCAGTGGCATGTACGTGCGCCTGGCCTTTGCCGTGGCCGGCCCACCGTTCGATTGGTGGTTCGGCAGGCTCACCATGTAGCTCACGGCGACGCCTTGAGCCGGAGATTCTGCTGGTGGATGAAATGCTGGTAGGAAGGTGATCGGTTGTGAGAGAGGTGCCCTCTTCAGATGTCCGACGTTGAAGTTGACCAGAGTGGTCGTACCGATGTGCTGACTGTGGACACTGTCCTGGCCTTGTCAGACGATCTGCAGAGGGCGATCCTGATTCCTAAGTCCGCGAAGCGGGAATGTTGGGCTCGACTAAGAGCCCGTGAGATGCGCAAGGCTCTGGTTGGCATTCGGCTGTTTTCGGCAGGCCTGGTATTGCTCCTGGAGGAATGCGTTGATTCATTAGCCTCTATCACAATTGACCTCGAGTATGTGGCGTGGGAAGGGGAAATCAAGCGGCACGTTCTGCGGAAACTGCGCGAGAGAGGGCATAAGATTGAGAAGGACCAGATTGTATTTCGGCAGATTGGGAAAGAGTCGCCGGCACACAAATTGGCATGGCGGACCCTGAGAGGCTACCACACTCCGCAGCGCTATATTGGGGTGGATGAGCTGATGGGGGCCTGCTGAGGGAGACAAAACAAAGGCCAGGTGGTCCCCTGTCATGTGGGGAACGCAGCCGGTTTACTTCCCGGAGTGGCTACCGGGAGATGGACCGGCCACCTGACCTGTGTCTAAGAACCGGGTGGGCGCCTGTATCAGGGCGCTCGCAGCCTGACTACTGCCCCGGGCTGGTTACCGGCGACTTCACCAGGCCACCCAGCTTGGTTTTGATTATACCAGCTTTCCCGTCAGTTGTCAAATTGGATTTCCGCAAAACATCGTGCGGATAGTTTAAACGTAATCTGTGACCGGGGTTACTATGACTGACATCGCCGTCTGTGTCGAAAACCTATCTAAGCGCTACCGCATTGGCGTGCGCCAGAAGCGGGCCAACACCCTGCGTGAAACACTTGGTAATTTTATGGCCTCGCCCTTGGACTACCTGCGCAGCACGCTGCGGGGGCCATCCGAGAGAGAGATTTTTTGGGCCTTGAAAGGCGTCTCCTTCGAGGTCAGCCGCGGTGAAGTGGTCGGCATCATTGGCCGCAACGGGGCGGGGAAGACCACGCTTACTTCGACAAGCTCAGTACAAGGCTCAAAATCCTCTCCCGCATCACCGAGCCGACCGAGGGTTACGCCGAGATCCACGGCCGGGTGGGCTCGCTGCTGGAGGTAGGCACCGGTTTCCACCCCGAGCTGACCGGGCGGGAGAACATCTACCTGAACGGCGCCATTCCTTCGACATGCTCAGGACAAGCCTGGGGATGAAGCGGGCAAGACCTGTCCTGAGCG
This sequence comes from Anaerolineae bacterium, assembly GCA_049589355.1. Taxonomy (GTDB): domain Bacteria; phylum Chloroflexota; class Anaerolineae; order VGOG01; family VGOG01; genus JBAWAP01. The sequence goes on along the minus strand of JBAWAP010000260.1, from coordinate 3,115 downwards.
TGCCGAAGGGTTGACCGTAAGTTTGACAAGATCGTGGTCTTTGCGAAAGGAGATGATCTGTGTTGACTGTCGTCTTCGATGCCGGTTCTCTGATCACGGCCTGCAAGTTTGAAAGCCAGGGAAAGCTAGTAGTTGATTACCTGTTTTCTGGATGCAACATCGTGATCGCTCCAAGCGTGGAGGAAGAAGTCGCCGTACGAGGTGCTGGTTATCCCGATGGCGTGGTCGCTGGAGAGCGGATCGCCCAAGGACTCATCCAGGTGGTGTTGGTGGCGGCACGGAAGTGGGCACGGCACCTGGCTGGTTATGCCCTTGGGGACGGCGAGAAGGATTCCATTGAGTTGTGCGGGCAGGTGGAAGATGTGGAAGCCCTAGTGACAGACGACTACTTGGCTCTTGTGGTTGCCACGCGGTTGGGTCTGAAAGCCTGGATGCTGCCTGATCTAGTGCTTGAACTGACCGAAGGTGGGAACTTGACTGTTGAAGTGGCGGAGGCTATACTGAAGATGGTCCGTCCCCGTTATCACGCGGGCGTGATCGAGCACAGTTTGGTACGATTGCAGGAGGTGAGGGAATGACGTTGAAAGTCGTGGTGCCGGTCAAGGAGGAGATTCTACGGGCGGCAGAGCGTCGCAAGGCGGCAGGAGTGGGTGAAGACATCGCCCAGTTTCTGGCCGAATTGATCAAACTGGGGTTTGAGCATCGCTTTCAGCAGTTGTATAAGCAATTTGAAGCCGGAGAGATCAGTCTGGGATACTTTGCCAACGAACTGGGGTTGGGTGTGCGTGATCTGTACGGGGCTCTCGAACAGCGAGGGTTACCGACCTCGAATATTGGCGCAAAGCCGTCGGGGGAAGATAGTTGATTGGGTATGACTGACACCGTCATCCGTGTTGAGAACTTAAGCAAACTCTACCGCATTGGCGCCCGGCAGGCGGCCTACCGGACCCTGCGCGAAGCTCTGACCGCCGCCGCCGTTGCTCCCTTCCGTCGTCTGTGGCGCAATCCGAAATCCGCAATCCGCAATCCGAATTCGGAATACATCTGGGCGCTGAAGGACGTCTCGTTCGAGGTGCAGCGCGGCGAGGTAGTGGGCATCCCTTCGGCTACGCTCAGGGCAAGCATTGGCCGCAACGGAGCGGGGAAGACGACGCTGCTCAAAGTCCTCTCGCGCATCACCGAGCCGACCGAGGGCCGGGCCGAGATCCACGGGCGGGTGGGATCGCTCTTGGAGGTGGGCACCGGCTTCCATCCTGAATTGACGGGACGAGAGAACATCTACCTGAACGGCGCCATCCTGGGGATGAAGAAGGCGGAGATTGAGCGCAAGTTCGACGAGATCGTGGACTTTGCTGAGATCGAGAAGTTTATTGACACGTCAGTGAAGCACTACTCCAGCGGCATGTACGTGCGCCTGGCCTTTGCCGTGGTCGCGCACCTGGAGCCGGAGATCCTGCTGGTGGATGAGGTGCTGGCCGTGGACGGAAGGAAGCCCATGAATGCCTGATACCATGTCGGGGGGCTCGCCCTGGCCACGAGTAAGCATCGTCACGCCGTCCAACAACCAGACAATCCCGACTTCGCCATTTGCCATTTGCAATCCCTTGTGGTATTATGGGGGCAGGAGGTGACGAATGAGTGAAATGGACATCCGACAAGTTAAAGAATTTATCATGCAAGAACTGCCAGGGATACTGCAGGAGGATGTTGAAATGCAGCGCTTCATCCTGCGTATCTCCAGCCGCCACTTTGCTGACAAAGCGGAGACGGAGAGTCGCTTTGACCGCCTGCTGGATGAGCTGCGCAGAGATCGGGAGGAGCAAAGCAAAAGGTGGGCTGAGCAAAACACAAGATGGGATGAAAATCAAGCAACGATCAACCAAATGCTACGATCCATCCAAGATTTAGCGCGCAAGCACGACACTACTATCGGCGCACTGGGCGCACGGTGGGGGCTGCATACTGAGCAATCGTTCAGGAACGCCCTGAAGGGAATCCTCGAAGAGTTCTTTGATGTCCAAGTAATCAACGTGGTTGAGTACGACGACACTGGCGAAGTGTTTGGCCAGCCCGATCAGGTGGAACTGGATCTGATCATCAAGGATGGTCTTCTGATCATCTGCGAAATAAAGTCCTCAATGAGTAAGGGCGACATGTACATCTTTGGCCGCAAGGTCAAGTTCTATGAGCAAAAGCACGACCGTAAAGCAACCAGGATGTTGGTCATTTCGCCTATGGTAGACGAGCGGGCGCAGAGCGTGGCCGACAAATTGGGCGTCCAGGTGTACAGCCATGCTCAAGATGTCGATCCGGCACTTTTCGCCTGACCTGTGGCGCTACCGCCGTCTGTCATCCATCTCCACCACCGGAGCAGGCATGAGTGACATTGCCATCCGTGTAGAAAACCTTTCCAAACAATACCGCATCGGCGGCCCGCAGGCGCGCTACAAGACGATCCGGGAATCGCTAACCGAGGCGGTGCAGGCGCCCTTCCGCCGCCTATCCTCGGTCGTCCGTGGTCAGTCGTCCGCCGTCTCCAACGAGATGATCTGGGCTTTGAAGGATGTATCCTTCGAGGTGAAGCGTGGCGAGGTGGTGGGCATCCCTTCGGCTACGCTCAGGGCAAGCATTGGCCGCAACGGGGCGGGCAAGACCACGCTGCTAAAGATCCTCTCCCGCATCACCGAGCCGACGGAGGGCTACGCCGAGATCCACGGGCGGGTGGGCTCGCTACTGGAGGTGGGCACCGGCTTCCACCCCGAGCTGACCGGGCGGGAGAACATCTACCCTGTCTGCCGACAGGCAGGCGACAGGCAGGCTGAACGGCGCCATTCCTTCGATATACTCAGGACAGGCCTGGGGATGAAGAAGGCGGAGATTGAGCGCAAGTTCGACGAGATTGTGGCCTTTGCCGAGACGCCGTCCTGAGCCCGTCGAAGGATCGAGAAGTTCATGGACACGCCGGTGAAGTGCTATTCCAGCGGCATGTACGTGCGCCTGGCCTTTGCCGTGGCTGCCCACCTGGAGCCGGAGATCCTGCTGGTGGACGAGAGCCTGCCCTGAGTGAAGCGAAGGGTGCTGTCAGTGAGGGACGAGCGCTTTCGACAGAAATGCG
>JBAWAP010000259.1:0-17871 GCA_049589355.1 Anaerolineae bacterium | reverse complement strand
TTGCGGGCGTTCAGTTGGTGATCCAGGATTCCGCATCCTTCCAACTGGCCTTGCCGTTGTTCAAAAGTTGCGTTTTTTCGCCGATATGAACGATTCAGCTCCTGGTTGCACAACCGTTACGCTAGATTCAACATGACTCAAGGTATTTCGATAGGGATTCCATTTATCGCCTTTGTCTGTTATGGTTTTCTGATCATTCTAGTGCTTCGGCATGACCCCAGAAGCAGACTAAACCAGATCTTCACTTTCTACCTTCTGTCAATGGTAATTTGGAGTTTCGGATCATTCATGATGCATGCGGATTTCCCCATCCAGACGCCGCTCTTCTGGAATAAGTTCATGACATTCGGTGTGCTGGCAACTCCCGTGCTGTTTTTTCAGTTTGTGCGATTGTTCCTGAAGACAAAGTCGTATCAACGGTGGTTATATGTTGGCCTCCTATCGTACTCTCTGCTCACGGTCGCTAACATCGGCGGGTATATCATCAAGGATGCACAGGTGGAACATGGCGTCCTTCGATACGAAATGGGATTTGCTATTCCGTTTGTTATGCTGCATGGGTATCTCTTCTCGGGATTGAGCATATACATATTGATGCAGCAGTACCGGCAAAGTAGAGACATGAGTTATCGGAACAGAATCATGTACCCGCTGGTGGGAATGACGCTGGTAGCACTTGGCACCTTAACCAACCTTACACCTCTGGGAAAGTATCCGCTTGATATTGCTTTCAATACCATAAATGCGGGGCTGATCACTTATGCCATCCTCCGCTACCAGCTTCTGGATATTACTCTCGTCATCCGCAAGGGATTGCTTTACTCCATCCCAACCGCCATCATCGGCACCGCCTATTTCCTCCTCATTTCCCTCGCCCTGAGGCTGTTTCACGCCTTCGGAGACCCTCAGATCTTCCTCCTCTCCCTCCTTGTGGCTATCATAACTGCTGTGGTTGCTCAACCCCTGCGAGATAAGGCCCAGTTCTGGATTGATAGGCTCTTCTTCCGGGAGAAGTACGACTCCAGCCTGATGCTCCAAAGGCTCAGCAGCGCCGCGGCCTCCGTCCTCGACCTCGACAGGCTGACGGGCATGATCTTGGACGAAGCCACCACAACCATGCATATCGAGAGGGCGGCTTTCTTCCTCAAACAGGATGAAAGCGGAGAGTTGCGCCTGATGGCCCAAAGGGGACTGGATCAGAACGCCGACTTGAGACTGAGAAAGGACCATCCCATCGTGGATTGGCTGTCCAACCACGAATACGTCCTGACCAGGCATGGTGTAGACGTGATGCCCCAGCTCAAAGCGCTTTGGGTAAAGGAGAGAGAAGACCTGAAGAGGATGGGAGCTGAGCTTTTCATCCCCCTGAAGGCCAAGGGCAAGTTGGTGGGGATCTTCGCTGTGGGACCGAAACTCTCGGGGCAGACTTACTCGCAGGACGATCAACTCATCCTGACCACGCTGGCCAACCAGACGGCGGTAGCCATTGAGAATGCACGTTTGTATCAGGAGGCACGACGAGAACTGGCTAAGCGGATGGGGGCAGAGGAGGAGCTCCGACAAAGCTACGTGAAATTACGAAGAGCTTTGGAGGGAACAATCCATGCCCTGATATCGGCAGTCGAAATGAGGGATCCCTATACCGCCGGGCATCAACTGCGGGTAACCCAACTGGCCTGTGCCATCGCTAAAGAGATGGGCCTTCCTGAGGAGCAGATCGAGGGAATCCACATGGCCGGGCTGGTTCACGATATCGGCAAGATCAATGTGCCCGCTGAAATTCTCAGCAAGCCCGGTCGGTTAAATGACCTCGAATTCGGTCTGATCAAGACTCACTCCCAAGTTGGTCACAATATATTGAATGGGACAATAGAATTTCCCTGGCCGATAGCACAAATCGTGCTGCAACATCACGAAAGGATGGATGGTTCTGGTTATCCTGTAGGTCTATCGGGTGACGACATCATCATGGAGGCAAGGATCTTGGCTGTAGCTGACGTCGTGGAGGCCATGGCTTCCCACCGACCTTACCGACCGGCTCGCGGCATAGATCAGGCCCTAGAGGAAATCTCACAGAATCGGGGCCTCCTTTACGATCCTGAGGTGGTAGCTGCTTGCTTGAAGCTTTTCAACGAGAAAAGGTTTAAGTTCGAGTAATGGGAAAGATGCTATCGAAAAATCGAAAACTAGAACTTTACCAGCGAAGACACATCGGGCAAGCTAGAGCGCAGAACCCTTGCGCCCAGATGGTGCCGATGTCACACAAGGCAGTGATGCAAATGAAAGCCGCTCTGCCTGTTTGGGGCAGGAGCGGCTTTTGTCTTTGGCAAATGCAGCTCGTAGTCGGACAGGAAAGCCTGTTGGGAACTCCCGGTTTGGCGTCCTAGACACTTCGTGGTAAAATAAAGCGCTGCAAAACTATCTCTTTGATTCAGGGGCGGGTCGCTTCGATCGGCCCCTGGGGGTGTTTGGAGAGGATTTGGCGTGAACGAACTAAATCTGTCGGGCCTGCTCTCTCTTGTCGCAGACATACCCAGCTATCGTGAGCTGATCGAGGGTTTGAAGGACCGGGATACGGCCCAACGAACTCTACCTTCTGCTCCCTACCCCTTAACCCTCAGCCTGCTATCGGCGGCGCGGCCCTATCTCATCGCTGCCCTACAGCGGGACCTGGACAGACCCCTGGTGGTAGTGACGGCCCGGCCAGAGCAGGCCAATCAACTCCACAGCCAATTGTGCCTCTGGTCAGCCAGGCCGGAGAGCGTTCTGCTTTTCCCTGAGTCCAACGCCCTGCCTTATGAACACATCGCCTGGAACATCGAGACCATCCAGCAACGTATCCGGGTCCTGGCAACGCTAGTAGATGTAGACAGCACCCTGAGCTTGTCGAAGGGGGCGGCTCCCCCTATTATCATCACCTCAGCCCGCGCTTTGATGCAGAAAACCATACCCCGGCGTGAATTCCAGGCTGGCGTACACACCCTACGGGAGGGCCAGCCGATCTCCCTGGAGAAGATGCTGGCTAACTGGGTCTCCCTGGGCTACGAACCAGCGAGCATCGTCGAGGGGCCGGGCACCTTCAGCCGGCGGGGCGGGATCATCGACGTGTTCCCTCCCCACAGTGCTGGGCCGGTGCGCATCGAGCTCTTCGGGAATGAGATCGAGTCCCTACGTCTCTTCGATCCGGACACCCAGCGCTCTCAGGAGAAGGTATCTTCGTTTACGCTGGTTCCGGCCAGCGAAGCCCTACCCAAACATGGCCCGTTGGCAGCTCGGCGAGCAGCCCAGTTGGACCTCTCAGCCTGTCACGAGTCGGCGACGGCCGAATTCGAGCGCGACCTTGAAGCTATGAAGGAAGGGCAGCACTTCAAGGGCCTCGAGTTATATATTCCCTATCTCTACTCCCAGCCGGGGAACCTCATAGATTTCCTGCCCACCCAGAGGCGGCGTCCTGAGTCTGTCGAAGGGCTGTTAGTCGTTGACGACCTGGTCGAATTGGAAGCAGCTATAGCTGACCTGGAGGCCGGCGCTCTCGAGCTTCAGAAAGACCTGCTCAAAGCGGGTGAATTGCCGAGTGGGCTCCTCATCCCCTACTTCACCTGGGACGAGCTACAGGAGACGCTCTTGGACAGGCATCCCTTGGTGCTGGGATACGACAGCGGGGAGGAACAACCGCTACTTCGGCAGGGCTCAGTACAGGTGAGCCAGCTCTTTGCCCCAGGCCCCCGCTACGGCGGACGGCTCAAGCAGGTGCTGGATGACTGGCATAGGATGCTCCACCAAGGTCAGCGGGTCGTAGCAGTGAGTCGCCAGGCCCAGCGCCTGGCCGAGCTATGGGGAGAGCAAGAAGCCTACGTCACCTTCGTGAAAGAGATCGCCAAACTGCCCCCACCGCACAGCCTGACCATCGTGCAGGGCACCTTGGCCGAAGGCTGGATCCTGGAAGCTGGAAGAACGTGTCACCTGTTGACGGATACGGAGATCTTTGGCTGGTCCAGGCCCCTGCCCCGTCGGGTACGCCGAACGAGGGCAGTGACTCCGGAGGCCTTTTTCGCCGACATGGCGCCCGACGATTACGTGGTGCACATCGAGCATGGCATCGGCATCTTCCGCGGCCTGGTTGAGCTGACCATTGACGAGGTGAAGCGGGAGTATCTGGAGGTCGAATACGATGGGGACGATAGGCTGTACGTGCCCATCCACCAGGCGGATCGCCTCAGCCGCTACGTGGGGGTAAGCGGTCGTCCTCCCGCACTCCACCGCCTGGGCACAGCCCAATGGGCTCAGGTCAAGGCCCGGGCCAAGCGGGCTGTGGAAGATATCGCCCGTGAGCTCCTGGAGCTCTATGCAGCCCGGGAAGTCATACCGGGTCATGCCTTTCCCCCCGACACCCCCTGGCAAGTTGAACTGGAGGCCTCTTTCCCCTACGTTGAGACAGAGGACCAACTGCAGGCCGTCGAAGAGATCAAGGCTGACATGGAGAAACCAAAGCCCATGGACCGGCTCGTCTGTGGCGATGTGGGCTACGGCAAGACCGAGGTGGCCCTGCGGGCGGCTTTCAAGGCGGTGATGGACCACAAGCAGGTTGCCGTCCTTGTACCCACCACCGTACTGGCTCAGCAGCACTACGGGACCTTTCAGGAGCGGCTCAAGCCCTTCCCCGTCGAGGTGGAGATGCTCTCCCGCTTCAGATCGCGACGAGAGCAGCAGGAGATCCTGAACAAGCTACAAGCAGGGACGATGGACATCGTCATCGGCACCCATCGTCTGATTCAAAAGGACGTGGCCTTCAAAGACCTCGGCCTCCTCATTATAGATGAGGAGCAGCGCTTCGGCGTGACCCACAAGGAGAAACTCAAGCAGATGCGCAAGGAGGTGGATGTCCTCACCCTCACCGCCACCCCCATACCCCGCACCCTCTACATGTCACTGACGGGGGTACGGGACATGAGCACCATTGACACTCCACCGGAAGAGCGGCTTCCTGTAAAGACCCATGTAGGCGAGTATGACGAGACTCTCATCCGCAAGGCTATCCTACGGGAACTAGACCGGGGTGGGCAAATCTACTTCGTACACAACCGCGTACAAAGCATCCATCTGGTCGCCCAACGCCTGGAGCGCATAGTGCCCGAAGCCACGCTGGCCATCGGCCATGGCCAGATGCCCGAGGCGAAGCTGGAGCAGGTGATGCTGGATTTCGCAGCCGGTAAAATAGATGTCTTGGTCTGTACCTCCATCATCGAGAGCGGCCTGGATATCCCCAACGTCAACACCCTTATCGTCAACCGGGCCAATCAGTTCGGCCTGGCCGATCTTTACCAGTTGCGAGGCCGGGTTGGACGGGGTGCTCGCCGGGCCTATGCCTACTTCCTGTACGACCATCCCCACCGCTTAACCGACACAGCCCGCCAGCGCCTGCAGACCATCCTGGAGGCCAGCGAGTTGGGAGCCGGGTTTGGCATAGCCATGCGCGATCTAGAGATCCGCGGAGCCGGGGACTTACTCGGAACTCGGCAACATGGCCACATCGCCGCCGTGGGCTTCGACCTCTACTGCCGCCTCCTGGCCCAAGCAGTACAGGAGCTAAAAGTGGAGCCTAAGGGGGAAATCCCTTCAACTCCATTAGTTCCTTTAGGGCCCTCAGTTTCCATTGATTTGCCCTTGCCTGCCTTCATTCCCAACGACTACGTGCCCGATTCGTCCCTGCGGCTGCGGCTCTACCGCCGCATGGCAGGCCTGGCCACGATGGACGAAATAGAGGGTATGCAACGAGAGTTGACGGACCGCTTCGGGAGCTTGCCTGGGTCTGTAGCCAATCTGCTCTACCAACTGCGCCTCAAACTGCTGGCTCTCAGGGCCGGTGTGCACGGCATCTCCACTGAGAAGGGACAGATCGTCATTCGCATCACGTCATTAAAGGACACCGCCCGTAATCAGTTGCAGAAACGGCTCAGCGGTCGAGCCCGAGTGAGCCAGCGCCAGGTTTGGATGCCGCTTCGCGAGAGGGAAAGCATCTGGCGGAGGGAGTTGGTGAATGTGCTAGAGACAATGGCCGAGGTTCGAGAAAGGTAGCACGGGGCTGATCCACAATTGGAAGTCGGAGGTTTGAAATTGGACGTTTAGAGTTGTTAGCTTTTCTGTGGAATTCGTGGGAGATTTGTGTGAAATTAACGTCAAACTGTGGGATATGTGGGATATTTGTGGGATATTTTGGAAATTGGAAGTTGGAAGCAACACCACACCCTGAACGGTGTGGTTTGAGTCAGCCAAATTCTCACTCAGCCCAGGGCTTTCTGTGGGAATCGTGGGATATTTGTGCGATATGAAACGGCAGATTGTGGGATATGTGGGATATTTTGGAAATTGGAGGTTTGAAGTTGGAGGTTGGAGATTGGAAGCAACACCACGCTCTGAACGGTGTGATTTCAGTTAGCTACATTCTTGGCCTTGGGCTTACCTGTGTGGGATAGTTGTGGGATATGTGTGGTACCTGTGGGTTATTTCCTCGTTGACTCGTTCCTCATTACTTCGTTACTCATTCACTTGAAAATGTAGTAAGTGGCCCGTTTCCTGCCTATCTTCAGCAGCACGTTCTTGTTCACCAGGTCGGCCAGGTCTCGCCGGATGGTCTCGGAGCTGACATCCGGGCAGAGCTCCTGGTACTCGCGGTTGGTGATGCGTCCTTTTTCAAGCAGGTAGGTCAGGGCTTTCTCCTGGCGCTCGTTCAGGTCCAGGTGGGACCAGCGGCTCAGGTCTATTTCTTCCTCGCTTACCAGACCCTCCCCATACCCGTAGAGGGTGACGCGGAATCCGCCTGCCGTCTCTTGGAACCGCGGGGCCGGCAATCCGTAGTCTCGCATCAATTTGATCATGCGATCTATCCCATAGCCCAGCCGCTCGATGAAGCCCATGTCGGCCAGGACCTGAACGATGACCTCGTTGCGGGAGAATCTCTCCTGGACGATGTTGTCCACTGTCACGTGCCCTGGCAGGCGACCTGGGCTGTAGAACTCAATGCGGTCGCTGAACATGAAAATGCGTATCTCGTCGCCACGGATGCTGTAATCGCGGTGGGCCACGGCGTTCACGATGGCCTCGCGCACAGCCTTGGTGGGATACTCCACTTGTTCCTCTCTCTCTAAGCTCACCAGACGAACCCCACGCTTCATGTTACTAACCAGGAAGGCCTCGGCACGGCGGATTTGGTCAGGCAAGGTTCCCCTGATGTCCTCTCGCACGAATGCATCGCTCATCTCCCGCCCAGTATAGCGAGCCACGATGATCTCGTTGGACTTCACAAAGCGCTCGGGCTGGATGCCAAACAGAAGTACACCGGCATTGGTTGGCCGATACCCTCCATCCCCACGAACCAGACAACCACGGTTGCACAAGGCCTCTTCAGTCGTAACCGCACTCAGCCCCTCCAGCGAGGCCAGGTATCTCCCCGCTTTGTCCCAGTCTATGTCGTCAAGCGTGGCGCCAGGTGGGACGAGGGATTCGAAGCTTATCTCACCCCGTTCGATAATCAGCCGGCGCAAGCTTCGAGGAGCTAAGGGCTTATTCTGAGCGCCAACGCGGATCAGATACTTTCCATGCAAGCCGTAGACATGGGGCAGCCCTGGCGGGACGGTGATGACCAAGACGTCTTTATCGTCCAAGGTCACCACCTCAGGTAAGGGAATGATGAGGGGAGGATCGGTAAGAAAAGCGGCCTCCAGAGCTTTGTCACGAGCCGTCTCGGTGTCCTTCAACTCTTGCAGCTTGGCCGACCTGGGGTCAACGCCCACCAAGACCGCGCCGCCGCTGGCGTTAGCTAGGGCCATGAGGGATTCCGCCAATTGGCGGGCAGAAGTCCCCTCGGGCTTGAAGTCTATTTCCTGTCCCTTGCCCCGTTGCAACAGAGCTAGAATCTCATCTCCTGTCACGTTTGCCCCCTCTCAATCGCGTGTGATGGGCCGCGCTTTTGCTCCCGGATACTGGAGATGAACACGTCTTCCAGCGAAGGGGGGATGAGGTCCATACTCCGCACGCCTGCCCCCTTCTCTCGCAGGGTCTCGCCGATCAACGGCCTATGCGACTCGAGGTCCTCAGCCACTATGTGGATCAACGACCCATAGAGTGCAACCTCGTCGAAAAGGCCGAGAGCGCGCAGGGCGGGGACGGCAATGTCTGGATAGACACAATCTATCTCCAGTACCTGCCCCCGCATTTCTATCTCCTTGATGTGCCGGGGCGAGCCCTGGGCAACAATGCGGCCATATTGGATAAAGGCCAGCTTCTGACAGTGCTCGGCCTCATCCATATAGTGAGTGGTGACGAAGATAGTAGTTCCGCCTTCAGCCAGTTGGTAAAGCAGGTCCCAGAAAGCCCGCCTTGATATGGGGTCAACCCCGGCAGTAGGTTCATCCAGGAAAAGCATCTCCGGCTCGTGGATGAGGGCCGCGCCCAAGGCCAATCGCTGCTTCCACCCCCCCGCTAGATTCTTGGTCAACTCGCGTTCGCGCCCTTTAAGGTCAGCCATCTTCAAGATGAACTCTTTCCTCTCCCGCAGGCGCCGGCCCCTGAGCCCATAGGTTCTACCGAAGAAGTCCAAGTTCTCGGAAACGGCCAGATCGTTGTAGAGGCTGAAGCGCTGCGACATGTAGCCAATGCGCTTCTTTATCTCCTCGGCTTCCCTGGCGATATCGAAGCCCAGCACTTCAGCCTGGCCGCTGGTGGGCATCAAAAGACCAAGCAACATGCGAATAGTGGTCGTCTTCCCCGCTCCGTTGGGCCCCAGGAAACCGAAGATTTCTCCCCGCTCAATGGCAAAGCTAACCCCGTCCACAGCGGTGAAATCACCGAACGTTTTGGTTAGATTTACAGCTTCGACAGCGTACTCACTCACAAGAAATCTCTTCATCACGTTTCATGTTTTACGTGGCACGTGAAACGTGAAGACGTGAAATGTGATTTACTTCTCTTCCCACTTTCGGATCAACGAGATAAACGCCTCCTCCATGCGCGGCCGGGTCTGGCGGAGGCTTTTCACGCCAACGCCACGAGCAGACAAATGGCCTTCCAGCTCCGCTATCCGCCGCGGGGCGTTATCCACGAAGACGTGCAACAAATCGCCGTAGGTCTGTATCTCCAGAACGCCCTTCAGGTCCGCGAGGGCCTCACTGGCCTGGCGGAGATTGGTGGGCCTGATCTCGATCAAATCACCGCTCACCAACTCCTTGATGCTCTCCGGCTCATCGCAGACGATGAGGCGGCCCTGGTACATCAAACCTACGCGAGAACAGCGCTCGGCCTCGTCCATGTAGGGGGTGCTCACGAGGATAGTAATGCCCTGCAAGTGCAAGTCAAGCAAGATATCCCAGAACTCGCGGCGAGATACGGGATCAATGCCCGTTGTTGGCTCGTCCAAAAAGAGGATCTCCGGGCGGTGAATGAGGGTGCCAGCCAGCGCCAGTTTCTTCTGCATCCCCCCTGACAGGTGCATGGCTCGTCGAGACCGGAACTCCGTCAGCCCGGCAAACTTCAGTAGTTGAACAAGTCTCTCCTCTCTCTCTTGCCTTCCCACCTCGAAAACATCGGCGAAGAAGCACAAGTTCTCCACTACCGAGAGGTCGCCGTATAGGTTAAAGCGCTGGGCCATGTAGCCGATGCGTTTCTTGATCTCCTCGGCCTGTTTAACCGTATCGTAGCCAGCCACTGTTGCCACACCTTCCGTAGGAGCCATGATGCCCGTCAACAGGCGGATGGTGGTTGTTTTTCCCGCCCCATCTGGCCCCACCAGGCCGAAGATTTCGCTCCGCTTCACAGCCAGGTTCAGCCCATCCACCGCCACCGTGGCCTTGAATCTCTTGGTTAGATTGCTCGTCTCTATGATAATATCCATTAGCTAATATCCATCTACCAACCATCCGCTATTGGTTATTGGTTATTGGGTATTGTCTATTCCAGCCGCTTGCGGAAACGTGCAGCGGCCAGGGTCAGGATCACCACTCCGAAGATGGCCGTAGCTATCACCTGTTCAGCCAAGAGTTCCACGCCGATGCCTTTCAAAATGATACCTCGGACGATGACCAAGAAGTAGGTTAGGGGGATGACGTAGCTCAAATACTGCAAAACCTTAGGCATGGCAACGATAGGGAACATGAAGCCGGAAAGAAATATGGAAGGGAGCATGATGAAGTAGGAGAGGAGCATAGACTCCTGCTGGGTGTTGGAGACGGTGGAGATGAATAGCCCCAGCCCTAGAGAGGTCATCAGGGCCAGAACCGAGAGAGCCAAGAGAAGCAAGATGCTGCCCCGGATCGGCACTCCGAACCAAAAGGACCCAATGGCCAGGACCTCCAATGTATCCCAGAAAGCGATGAACACATAGGGGACTAATTTACCGACGACCAACTCGTACGATTTGAGAGGGGTGACGATGAGTTGCTCGATGGTGCCCCTCTCCCGCTCCCGCACAATGGCCATGGAGGTGAGGAAGGTGGTCAGGAACTGCAGGATGGATCCGATGAGCCCGGGGATCATGAAGTTGGCACTCTCTAGCTCTGGATTGTACCAGACCCGAGGGCGCACCTCCAGGCCCGGCTGTTCCTCAGGGTCTATTCCCAGCATCTGTTGAACTATCTCGGCCGACTTGGCCTGACCCACCGCCGTGGCGGCCGAGAGGGCAGCGTTGGCGATGTTGGGATCCGAGCCGTCTATGACCACACTCACCTGAGCTGTTCCCTCACGCGCCAGGTCCTTGCTGTAGCCCAGGGGTATGAGTAACCCCGCCCGAGCCTTCCCCCCGTCAATGAGACGAGCCAGGGCCTCCTCGCTGGTAACGTAATAGTTGATGTCAAAGTAGCCTGAGGCCTGGTAGGTTTCAATGAGCTCTCTGCTTTGAGCTGTTCGATCCTGGTCAAAAACAGCGGTCGAGATGTGATCCACATCGGTAGTGGCCGCATAGCCTAGCAGGACCAATTGGATCATCGGAATGAGGAACATCACCGCTAAGGTGCGGGGGTCACGAAAGATATGAATGAACTCCTTCCGCATAACGGCCAGTATCCGATGCATGTGACCTCTCACTCCGATCGTTTCTTACCCAGGGATAGAATAGTGGTGATCATGATAACCGCTCGGATGGCATCTGACTTCGCAGCCGTCGGGTGAGGTAGAAGATGAGAAAGATGGCGAGGAACGCCAACAACGAGAGCAAGGCTGTTAGAGCTAAGGTAACCAACCCCCCAAGGGCCAGACCGACTTCATCGGTCGCCGAGGCCACAATGGAGAAGGAGACGACGATCATGCCAAAAGCGGCGAGATTCCAGAGGGAGTGCAGGCCAACGCTGGCTGCGTAAGCGCCCAGAAGGCGCCAGGGCCGTCGGGTCGCGAAGAGGTAATGCCAACCCAAGCCCATTATCCCGCCCCCCAGGCAGTGCATGGCCGCAGCCCCAACCCGTAATAGAGCTACCTCGCCCCAACTCTCCAACGAGATGGCTCCGCTAAAGAGCCCCTCGGCCAGGGCAAAGCCAGCGCCGCCAGCCAAGCCCCAGAGGAATGCCCGAGCCTTGCTGGGCCGGCGATAGCTCATGATGACCACCCCCAAGGACTTGAACATCTCTTCGGCCATCGGAGCAATGACGAGCACGGTTAAACCCAAGGCGATGAGGATCGGCGGGGAGAGCAAAAGGCTATAAGTGTTCTCAGGATTCTGAAACCAGCGGGGATTTTGCAGGTGAGCCGATAGTTCCTGGAACCAAGCGGCTCCGCCCGGTGTCAGAGCCGCTAGGGTGAACACAATCAACATCGAGAGCAAGCCAAGCACAGCCTCCGAGCCGAAAGCCCCGAAGGTAGCGAGAAAAGCACCGCTGGCCAGTTGAAGAACCACCTCCCGCCAGCGGATATCGCCCTCTGCCAGGCTACGGCCAACAAAAGCCAGGAAGAAAAGAGGGGGCAGGACGGCACCCAAGACGTAGAAAGGGGGAAAGATCAGTGCAGGCAGGAGGTCAAAGGCCAGGACTACCTGGCCGAGGATCAAGGCCACGACGAAGACAGCAGCCAGCAGCCAGGCAGGTCGAGGGCGGAAGATTCGCGATGGTATCCCCCGCAGCGAGTTCAAACCCTGCCAGGCCAGGGGCAGGCCCAGCCCAATTCCCAGGGCAATGAAAGAAGCACCCACGGTTGCCCCCAGCAGGTCAATCTCCCCTCCCATGATGAAATACAACGCCCCCGCCAGCAGGCCCAGAAGGGCGATGCCGAATCCGGCGATAATGATGCTAACTTTTGTGATTCTAAGCAATGGTGACCTCCCGTGTCCCAATTCTGGTCTTGCTCGATAATCATATCTTTTTTGGCCCAAAATGTCAACCAAGCCTACGTGATGCGTAAAACGTGAAAAACGGTCTTTTCACGCCTCACGGATCGCGTTTCATGCAGAATCTGTTGCGGCTCTCAATTCTCCGTTGATTTCTTGCCTCGTTACTCATTGACTCGTTAACTCTCTCAAAATCATCACCGCCGCCTCTTTATCCAAGGGCTCATTGTTGTTGCCGCACTTGGGGCTCTGGACGCAGGAAGGGCAGCCAGCTTCGCAGGGACACTCCTCAATGGCCGACAGAGTGGCCCGCCAAAGCTCCTCCAGGATTTCGAATCCTTTCTCGGCGATGCCCACCCCGCCGGGGAAGGCGTCGTAGATGAAGACCTGGGGCCTGCCCGTGTCGGGGTGATTGGGGGTGGAGAGGCCGCCGATGTCCAGTCGGTCGCACATGGCGAACAAGGGCAATATCCCGATGGCAGCGTGCTCCAGGGCGTGCAGCCCGCCGTGGAAGTGCACCCCTCGGTCGGACACGCGGCGAGCCAGCTCCGGGGGCACTTCGAACCAGAGGGCCTTGGTCTCGTAAGACTGAGGCGGCAAGTCCAGGTACTCCACGCTCAAGACCGCCTCGCTAAACTGCTGCTTGCGAGCGTACCCGATGACCTGCTGGGTGACCCGCACCTGGCCGAAGAAGGCGGCGGTTGTGGAAAACTGCTTATGTTTGAAGGAGCGCACGATGCTCACGTCGTTGAGCTCGCGGGGCTGGGTGTAGTAGTCCACGTCCACCGGACGCAGGTAGGCCACCTGAGCCTGCAGGTCCAGATCGGTGACCAGGTAAGATTCCCCTTGGTGTAGATAGATGGCGCCGGGGTGGACACGGTAGAGAGCCGAGGAAGCCTCGATCTCCTCCAGGGTCTGGTAGCCCTGAGATTCATCCAGGAGGGCGAAACGGGAGCCCGAGATGGAGCGCAGGTTCACCTCCTGGGCCGGGTAGCCCCAGCCCACGTTGTACCAACGCTCGCTCCGATAGTCCAGGATACCCTTTCGCTCTAAGTTGATCATCGCTTCCACGAAGCCGGGGCCGAAAAGGAGCTCGTCGTCGTTGGTGAGGGGCAGTTCGTGGGCGGCGCAGGGGAGGTGCTTCTCCAGGATGTAGACATTGTCGGGAGCGATGAGAGCGTGCTCGTGGCCCCGGCCGAAGAGGGCCTCAGGGTGGCGCATGAAGTACTGGTCCAGGGGGCCATCCAGGCCGATGAGCACCGAGAGGGACTCCCGCACGCCTCTCCCGGCCCGTCCGGCCTGCTGCCAGGTGCTGGCAATGGTGCCAGGGTAGCCCACCAGAACGGTGGCGTCCAGGCTGCCTACATCTACCCCCAGCTCCAGGGCGCTGGTGGCCGTAACCCCCAGCAGCTTGCCGCTGAAAAGCTCCCGCTCGATCTGGCGACGCTCCTCAGGGAGGTATCCCGCCCGGTAGGACCTGATCAGGAGGACGAGATCGGGCTCCCCTTCCTTCAGAATCCCACGGGCATAGAGGAGGATGAGCTCAGCCACCTTACGGGCTTTGGTGAAGGTGATGTTGCGCATTCCCTGGCGAGCCATCTCCACGAATAAGTCAGTGGCTTCAGAGTTGGCGCTGCGGCGGCTGGTCTTGGCCCGGTCGAGGAAGGGCGGATTCCAAAGGGCGAAGTCCTTGGCCCCGCTGGGGGAGCCGTCATCGTCCACCACCGCGGCGGAGATACCGACCAGCCGCTCGATGTGCTCACCAGGATTGGCTATCGTTGCCGAGCAGCAAATGAACTGGGGGTTCGAACCGTAGAACTCGCAAACGCGGCGCAGCCGGCGGAGGACGCAGGCCACCTGGGAGCCGAACACCCCCCGGTAGACGTGGGCCTCGTCAATGACCACGTACTTGAGGTTGGCGAAGAAGTGGGCCCAGAGAGTGTGATTGGGTAGGATACCCAGGTGTAGCATGTCGGGGTTGGTGAGGATGATGGCGGCCTCCTTGCGGCGGCGAGAGCGCGTTGATTGCGGGGTATCGCCGTCGTAGGTGCCGAATTTCACCTCGCGCAGGCTGGGCCTGGTCAATTCCCGCAAAGAGCGCAGTTGGTCCTGGGCCAGGGCCTTGGTGGGAAAGAGGTAGAGAGCGCGAGATCGCCAATCGTTGATGATGGCCTCCAGGACGGGCACATTGTAGCAAAGGGTCTTGCCGCTGGCCGTGGAGGTAGCCACCACCACGTTCTGACCAGCCCTGGCGGCGTTGATGGCCTGAGCCTGGTGAGTGTAGAGCTTCTCCGCCCCCACTCGTTTGAGGGAATCTTGTAAGAGGGGAGGCAATGGTCTATCCAACCGCCCATAGCGTGCCCGCCTGGGGGGGATATGCTGCGTATGAGCAATCTGGCCCTTGTAGAATCTCTGCTGCTTGAGGTGCTTGACAAAATCCCTGACTCTCATGGATTCAATTGTACCACGAAAGGGCGGAAAAAGCGACCGAAGCAAAAGGCATTGGGATAGATTTGACGCGACCAGGGTTATATGGTATCATCAATCAACCTTATTGGAGTCTGGCGAATTTTTGAGATACCGCATCTTGGGTCAATACTTTGAAAAACACGAGATACGGCGCTCGTAGTAGCGACTTCAGTCGCCCCCGGCGCGCTTGGACGACTAAAGTCGTCACTACGAACAAAAAACGCCAATGCCCAGAACCTTACACTGACAAGGAGATGACCATGGCCTATTCCGACGTGAACCCCCTTGATTGGAGCACCGTACGACCCCGCGTGGATGCGCTGCTCGCCACCGAGCTGACCCGCGACAATGTGGAATCGTGGCTCCAGCAGTGGAGTGACTTGACCGCAGTCATCGGCGAAACGCGCGCGCAGATCCATCGTGGGGTTTCGGAAAACACGGCCGACAAAGAAGCCAAAAAGCGCTTCCTCCTGTTCGTCGAACAGATTGTGCCGCAGGCCAGGATAGCAGAGCAGGCCCTCAAAAACAAGCTGCTCGACTTCGAGGACTACGTGCCCTCCGCCGATACGGTCATGATGATGAAGCGCTTTCGCACCGAGGCGAGTATTTTCCGCGACGAAAACGTGCCGCTTCAGAGCGAGCTGATGAAGCTAGCGAATAAGTACGAGAAGATCGTCGGCGGAATGACCATCGAGTGGGGGGGCAAAGAGGAGACGATGCCGCAGGCACGGCTTCACCTGCGCGAGAAGGATCGCGCTACCCGCGAAAAGGCGTGGCGGCTGGAGATGGCCAGCTTCGGAGAAGAGCGAGACAAGCTGAACGGGCTGTACCTTCAAATGCTGTCGCTGCGCCGCCAGGTGGCGAAGAACGCGGGCTTCGATAACTACCGCGGCTACCGGTGGAAGGAGTTCGCCCGCTTCGATTATACGCCTGACGACTGCTTCACCTTCCATGACGCCATCGAGCACGAGGTCATACCAAGGGCGGGGAAGCTGTATGAGGAACGGACCGAGAAGTTGGGTTTAGATACGCTGCGCCCCTGGGACACCGAGGTGGATCTCCACGGCGATTCGCTGCGCCCTTTCGAGGGTGCAGCAGAGCTGGAAGAGGGCGTCTATCGCATCTTCCAGCAAGTGGATCCGGTGCTGGCCGGGTATTTCGCCGCCATGCGCGATGGCTTTCTTGATCTGGCCTCCCGCCCCAACAAGGCCCCTGGTGGCTATTGCAGTGGTTTCCCTATCAGCCGCAAACCCTACATCTTCATGAACGCCGTCGGCATCCACCATGATGTAAGCACACTGCTTCACGAGGGGGGCCACGCCTTCCACTTCATGGAATCATCGCAGCAGCCGCTCATCTGGAACTACGGCAGCCCGATGGAGTTCTCCGAGGTCGCCTCGATGGCCATGGAACTGCTCAGCGCCCCCTACCTTGAGAGGAGCAAAGGTGGCTTCTACGGAGAGGCCGACACCCGCCGTGCCTACGCCGAACAGTTGCGCGGTATCGTCCGCTTCCTCCCGTACATGGCTGTGGTGGATGCCTTCCAGCACTGGGTGTACGTAGATGCGCCGCAGGACGTCACGGCCGCCGACCTCGACGGAAAGTGGAGCGAGCTGTGGGATCGCTTCATGGTGGGCATTGATTACGGCGTCCTGCAGGCGGAAAAGGAGACAGGCTGGCACCGCAAGGAGCACCTTTTCTCCTACCCCTTCTACTACATTGAGTACGGCCTTGCCCAGTTAGGCGCCCTGCAAGTGTGGCGCAACGCACTGAGCGACCAGTCGAAGACTGTCGCCGACTACCGCGCCGCCCTGGCCCTCGGCGACACCAAGCCGCTTACCGAGCTATTCAGCGCCGCGGGCACAACCTTCGCCTTCGACCGCGACACCGTCGGCGACCTGATGGACCTCGTCTTCGAAAAGCTGGCAGAACTGGAAGCGTGATCCGTTCTCACGCTCCATCCACCGCCGGACAAGTAAGCCCCAGTGGATCCAAAATCGCTCTGAGGGGATTGCCAAACCCCCGCTTTTGGCCTGGATCTGGCGATCCAGGCAGAGCAAAATTGGATCTACTGAGTCTAGGAATCTTTGCCCATCCTCCCCTATTGGAAACGATATCGTATCTAGAACCCCTGTGCACAGCACGCGCACACACGCGCAGTTCGTTTTGTTCCGCTATACCTCGAGCCTCCGAGCCTTAAAATTCTTTTTTTACTTAATCTTGATTTTTTTCTTTTTTTCCTTATACTCATGTTCAGGAGGTGACAGTAATGAAGCTAATTTTCATCCCCAGGGAATTGAGCAAGAAACTAAGTCTTCTTGCCATGGAGAAGGACATGACCAAGCAAGATCTAACAACGCAGCTTCTTTGGAGAGTCCTGGAGCGCCAGGAACTCCTGGGGCTTCTGGAGCACCAGGGGCGCCTGGGGCCCGACGTGTCCAAGCAGGGAGTCGGGGTCCCCGACGCACTGAGCAAGAAACTAAGTCTTCTTGCCATGGAAAAGGACATGACCAAGCAAGCTCTAACAACGCAGCTTCTTCGGATAGGCCTGGAGCTTGTTAACGCCTCTCCCACTCAGAGATTAAACTCTTTCAAGACCCGCCAGCAGCCACCCACACACAACCAGACACAACCACACTAAAACCAGCCACACGATACACAAACATCCACAAAAATCACCACTGGGGCTAGCGCGCTAGCCCTTACTACCTGCCCCCGCACGCTACACCAGCCCCACGTTTGCGCGGCGCACTACACCCAGCGCGCGCAGCCTTGAAGGCCGCCAGTGTTACCCAACCAAGTTCAGCACACCCATTAGGAGGAGGCTGGCCCAGGTCGCCCACCTTCCATGGAGACTTGAACAACACCGCATCTCCACCAAACACAGACAGCGAGGCCAGCCAGTTCTGGCGTAAAGACGGCCAATGCGATTGGCTTACTATCCCACGATGATGAACCGCTGCGCAAGCCTGGCGCTCCAAAACTGTTGACAGCCCTGCGATTTCGTGATATGCTATGATCGGTTTCGCCTACAAGCCTGGTGAAAGGAGAAGGAACTATGGCGGTTAAACAGGTCAAGCTAGTGTTGATCGGGGTAGGCA
>JBAWAP010000258.1:0-3501 GCA_049589355.1 Anaerolineae bacterium | reverse complement strand
CCTCTCCTGTTCCACCAACGACTTTCCCAACATCCCGCCCTCCCTACGCCGGGGAGTTCTTCGGTGCTGCACTTCCAGAGCCTGCCCTGAGCGCAGCGAAGGGTTCTTCGCACCTTCCATGGCCTTCGCTCTCGCTGAAAAGCTCGGCTCTCCCTTGTCCCCCTCTCGGGGCTAACATTTCGACGCTGCAAGGTTCACTTTATGTTACGGGCTGCTGGTTTGCACCTCCTCCTCGGAGGGATACAGCGCTTCAGCACCATCGGTCACTCGATAGCACTGGCTGCCTGCTACGTGGCCCGCTGGCGGTTACCCCTGGACTGAGCCTGTCGAAGTCACGACCGGACTCCCACCGGCTAGCCGTTGACAGCTTCAGGACACACCAAGCGTGAGTTAGGCCGGGTTTCCCGTGTGAACGCGGCTGTGATGCCGGCCCGGTCAACTACATCTGTTGGTTAGGCAAAAGAACAGACAGTCTGATGTCCCCGACATGTCTGCGGCAGAGGACGACCGCCGCAGCATGCAACGGAGCGAAGCAGCAAGCGAACGTACGCGGTCACACACATCGTCGTAGGTGGCAACATCCATCTCGTGGGTGTTCTTCATGTCCCGCCACCGCATCAGTGCCTCTTCCCCAGTGATGTCGGCGGTGCGGCCGATGATAAGCACTCCACGCGGCTGGTCGATGCCATCGAGCTTCTGTTCGATCCTGACGGTGTGAACGTTGTCGCGGATGTAGCGCTGCCAGTCACGAACCTGCTGGCAGGCGCGGTTGAATTCGGCGGTGGGTTCCTGGCCACGCTCTTGGAAAATCCTCCGCGTCGCTCGCTCGATCTCCACGAGGACATAGGTGTTGTTCGGGCGTCGCACCACGAAGTCGGAGACCTTGCTGCCAAACGGCATCTTGCTCCGCACCTCCACGGGCTGCGGGTCGATGAACAGGTGATGTTCGGGCCTATTGAGCCACTGGTGAATTGTCTCCTCGTCGTCACCGCTGACCGCGAGCAGGCGAAGGAACTCGTTGCATGCCTCCTCAAGGACAGTGGCGGCACGTTCGGACATATCTTGTCCAGCGCTTGCCGGCGTGATGGGGCCGGAAGCCCCAAGGACGGTCACCAGCGCCATAAGGTCGTTATAGGCAAGCTCCTCGGCATTCGCATGATCCAGGGGGAGTTGTTCTGGCATCCACCAAAAGTCGGCGTGCGTCCAGTCATAGAGTCGGATCCTCCCCCTACCCGGGATGTCCACCGTCGGTGACCAGAGTTTGATCCGGGACGGCGAGACGGCAGTGCGGACACCCGCCCTCACGTCAACTACTGGCACGACCATCACCGCCGGTAGCGGCAAGCCAAAGAGTTGCCCATCCCTTGCCGCATTTCGCACGGTAGTGGAGAACCATGTCCCCGTGATTTCAGCGGGACGAGGGGCGTCCGGCGGGATGAGCGGGAATTCGCTAGCGGGCCGTCCGATGTTTGGGTCTCCGACCCGTAACAGACCAGAGTGCATGGCTTGACAGAGAGTGTTTAGGTCGTAGTCCGAATAGTCCACGCCCATGCAGCCGCGCGG
Source organism: Anaerolineae bacterium (assembly GCA_049589355.1). Taxonomy (GTDB): domain Bacteria; phylum Chloroflexota; class Anaerolineae; order VGOG01; family VGOG01; genus JBAWAP01. Next base: position 1,938 of record JBAWAP010000258.1, on the reverse strand, counting down.
AATGTCATCCGGCATCTCGGGCTGCTCAGGAAGGTAGAAGGTTACGTAGCCATCTGACGCCTTACAAATGTGAATGATTTCGACCCGATCCCCATAGAGGGGGAATCTGCTCCGGCCGAAACGCTCGAGGGCAGCCTCAAGTGCTGCGTGGTACTTCACCGTAAAATTGCCGAGTTGCATGTACACGGAATGACCCCGTTTGCCTAACGGCGCGGCGTCAGCGGCTGGCCGAGGCCGCAGGCCGAAGGCCAGTCCGCTGCACGCCGGTGTTAGCCAGCCATCTCCTCTGAACCAGAAAGTGAATGGAAAACCATCTCTGGTTTTGCGTGGATTTAATCCAACGGCTGATTGGGTAGGGCAAAATTGATATTGAAAGTTTTTGTGAGCAAATTTTGGACATTGCTAAACAATTTCAAGAAGCAAATGGATTAGGAGGGATCTTTATCACAGAACAGGGAGGATGGCATGCATTATCTAATCGTGAACAAGTTGCTCAGTATTTAATGAAACGTTATATTAATCGTAGATCTGGAGTGCCTCTTTCACTGCAAGTTGCTAGTAATCATACTGTCTCCACTATTTACCCCATCCCTAATTGAAAAAGGGGAAGACAAAAGATGAAGAAAGGATAAAACTTAAGTGCCAAGTCTCACCATGGAACGCGCCACCCAACCCCTAAGCCTATTGCCCGTGCGATGCGCAGACAAGCGCATCCGCCGCCCAGCATCACGATCCCAGTAGCCAACCGGCACAAGTTTCGCATTTGGCATAGAATTTGGCATATACGAACCAAGCAACCACAAAGCATTGCTGTCATACCGGTCATGACTTACTTGATTGGTTGTTTCAAGCTGAGTTATAAAGTGGGTGAGAAAATCTTCTGGTGTCCATCCCGTTTCTCCCTGATAGGTCGATGTACTTAAAGTTCGTAAATAATCACGAGGGGTAGAATATGCCTCTAGCTGTTTTCTTCCTCCTATGACTTTACCTTGTCCTTGTTGAGGCATAATAGGTATAGGCTCAATTAGTCCCACACTCCAGCCAGGCACAGCACATAAGCTGGTTGTCTGCATTACTTCTTCTTTAGTTAATCCTTGATGGTTACGATCGGTATAGGCTTGAGGGAAATAAACAAGATTAGGAGTATCCACTGCTTGACGCACTCTATCCCATATCCAGATCGGTTCACCAGTATTTACACGAACCGGTATATCAGCGTCAGTAGAATTTTGTTTTGTCTGGATAATTTTTCCCGCTGCGGCATGTTTAGGAACGGCAGTTTTTACCCGATCAATAAGTTGTGAAGTAGGCATTGCGATCGGCGTTAACTGAAGCTGAGTAAATCCTTGTCGCATTTTCCTATTAACCAATTCCTTATTGCGTGTAAATACTTCTTGCAGCTGTTCTTGAATTGGTACAGGATACTCTTTTCCGTCAATTCCAATCACCCCTAAATTTTCCGATCGTGGAAGAAGGGTTAAAATTCCTGTTCGGTTCAATGCGGTAATGGTGCGAGCATACTCCTTCTCAAGATTCGTGATATTCAAAGCTCACCTCACATCTGTTGCCTCAAGAATGGCTGGCTAACGGCCCGCGCTTCACCTGCCGCCGTGATTGCAAGACTCCAGACTCATAATAGCACAAAACTTTGCAAATCGCGCGCCGCATACCCACGCCGAAGGCGGTCAGGTGCAAGCGCTTGTTAGCACAGCAGGCGGCGATGGCAAGATACCCTGCTCGACCGGCGCCACACCCGCGCAAACCGCCTCTGCCACGGCACCCCATTGCACGAAGACACCAGGGCAGGCGACGCGACCGTGCCTTCCCGTACCCTGGCAGGCTGACCCGCCCTGATTAATCCCAAAAAGAAAAAACCCTTCTCAGGAAACGCCGAAAGCCTGCCTGCTAACGTCACAACTCAGCGGCGCCGCGCTTCAT